>BNTS01000013.1 GCA_025996775.1 Bacteroidia bacterium
AAAGGTATTAATGGCAAAGAAATGAGATTAACAAGGTTGTTACTTCTATCTTTCGCGGCGGTATCCGTTTCCTGCGAGCATCGCGATCTGAGTCTTGACGATCCTTGCGAGACGCCCGATTATAATCAGGCAAGCGTGCAGGTGGTGATTCACTGGGACGGCATGGATGCAATGAAGAAATCCGTGCAGGGCGGCATGGCCGTGCACCTGTTCCGGTGGGAAAACAACGGTAAGGACCTCCAGGCCACCCTGCCTGTAAATGGCGGGCGGATGTCGATGCCCGAAGAAATCCCGTTTTTCACGCTGTGCTATGACTATTACGGCAACGACTATATCAATTTCCGCCACGAGCACGAGCGTGAGCTGTTCGAGGCATACAGTGTCCCCGCCAACGGCGTTTACAACACCTACGGGCCGGGGGTGGAAAGCAGCGAGCCTACGGTGGCGGAGCCTTATCCCTACCACTTCTTTGTGACGCGCAATGAAGAGCCGTTCAGGGTGGAAGCCCCTGCGGTGGATACGGTGCAGTACCTGCACTTTTATCCGAAGGATGTGTTGCATGAATTTACGTTCCTGATCGCGGATGTGGAAGGAGCAAAGAACATAGCCGGTGCGCACGGGGCTGTTACGGGCATGTCGTCCACGTACCGCATGGAAGACGGTGCAAAGGGAAGCGCACCCTCCACCGTACTGTTCGGCTCGGAGGCCGGGCGGGTACAGTGGAAGGTCAATGCCCGGCAGATGGAATGGACACAGCAGATGCTGGACAAGGTATACAACGGGGAAGCTTTACTTGCCGACTGGCCGGACGACTGGAGCAACCCCGAAACGGGCTGGACGGGCGACTGGGTGATGGGAACCTTCTGCACGTTCGGGCCTGCCGATGCAGAGAACATCCGCAACCGTCTTACCGTTGAAACGGTTTCCACGGGAAAGGGCTATTTCCATGGCACCTGGGGAGGAAGCCTCGACGATACGGTACGCAGGCAGATAGCGGGCGCCTTGGGTAAAAACGGCACCCGTGAGGAACAGCTTGCCTGGCGGAGGCAAAACGGCGGATTCGACATCGTCCTCTACAATAACGGCCGTCTGGTAGTGCCCGACGTCGTACCCCCGCGCGAGGACGGGGGAATCACAGTCGATCTGGAAGGCTTCGACAATATGGACATACCCCTCAGCACAAAAAAATAATAAAAAGCGAACTGATTTCAAATTTCAAAACTAAGTATGTAGTATTAATTTTTAAAAGTAAACAAGATGAACAAAAAACTTTATGGTTATTTAGGTATGATTGCAGCAGTCCTGCTATTGGGCAGTTGCAGCCGGGACATTGAAAACGCCGGTATTATTAAGGCGGATGCGGAGGCCGGCCGCATTATCGACTTTAAAACGTGGATGGACAAGCAGACCAGGGCTGCGCCCATGACGAAGGAGAACATGACCTCGTTCACTCTCTCGGCATGGCAGGCGGGAAAGACAACCCTCGCTGCCGATGCACTTCTGAATGCCGTGACCGTTGTCCGTGCCGAGAAGGGTGAGAATGGCGTCGACACATGGACTTACAAGCCAAAGGTATCATGGCCGGGAAGCAATACCGTTAACTTCTACGCCTACTCCCCGGCGCTGTCCACCAACCTGTCCACGGCATTGGGCGACGCTACGACCTCTCCCACGATAGAATACAACCTGCCGGGCCATTACCTTCCTCCGTCACCGCCGAATAAGAGCGTGCAATACCAGGAGGACTTTTTGGTGGCCGGCCAGAGCGGCAGCTATGCAAGCGACGGCGCCACGGGCGTTGTGCTTAACTTCCGTCATGCCCTGTCGCGCGTCCTGGTAAAGGCCAGGAACTCAAGCCTGTCAAAGAGCTATGTTATAAAGGATGTGACGCTTAAGAACACCAAGGGCAGCGGTACGCTGGACTTGTCGGCGCTGCCTGCCGCGTTCACTTATCCTGTCGACGAGGCTTCATTGCAGGCCGACGGCTATCAGACGTACTGGGATGTTTCGGGCGGCAGCACGGGCGATTTGTCTGCCGACCTTCCATCATCGGGCGTATTGATTAATTACAGCGCGGTTACCTACGAATCGGTAGTGGATGGCCAGAACGGTCTGTATGTCATTCCGCAGGAGCTGGACTTCAATGAGGATATACTTGTCGGCACGGAGGGTGGTACGTCCCCAAAAAACCAGTTCTACCTTGAGGTGTCGTACACCGAGGCTGTAAACGGGGTGGAGCTTGGAGCGCTGCATACCTACGCCTTCCCCATCCGCGCACAGGTGGGCGACGACAGGTCGGCCAGTTCCATCGCCTTCGAGATTCAGCGGCAGTACACCTTCCTGCTTAACTTTGGCGATTCGGACCAGCCCATCAAGGTGAAGGGTGTCTCCATCGATTCCTACGACTCGTCGAACGACATTGACGCCATTTACCTGCCTAAAGATACGACCATCCTGCTGTGGGCAGGCTCGAATATCTACTATGATCCAACTGCCCGGCACCTGACTTTTGATGCCGACAGTATTCATACCAACGAAAAATACCAGGGAATACTCTTCAAGTGGGGCAGCCTTGTCGGTATGGGACTGGGAGCGGCAAACAATACATTATGGGATGCCGGGCCTACCACTACCTATCTTTATGGCGGAGAGGTTGTTTCTCCTAACGCTGTTTACGCAAGTATTCCATACATGGTGCCAACTGCTCCCGCAAATGATGGAAACAGCAAATACCTGTTTGAAAATCATGACAGCCTCAACTTTAAGGGGGACATTTGTGTATACTTATCGGAGAAGGGCTATGTTCCTGACGGTAAAGACTGGCGTATGCCAGCCCGGGATGAGTTTGCGAGACAAGCAGCGCTTACTCGAAGTTGGGTCGGTGCTGAAGGAGACATTACCGGTAATGAATCCGGTACGTTCCCCGTTGATTTCGGTGTTAATTTGGGTAATGTGTATTTTCCAATAAGTGGAATCATAAATTCTGCTATTCAATATACTAGTCAAGGCATTGAAGCATATTACTGGACATCATCTACTAACAATTATGGCACCTCTAAAGCTATCTATTTTGTAGGGAGTTCGCAATATATAGGTCTTAGTTATAGTATTATTATACAAGATGGAATGCCGGTGCGCTGTGTGAAGGAGGTACGTGTTCCGCTTCCACTCAACTGACGCCGGGAGATTCAGAGGCGATAATGATTTATCTAAGTAAGTATTAATTAAAAAAAGAAAATAAAAATGAAAAACAGAATATTTTTAAGCACGCTTGCAGCAGTCCTGTTACTGGGCGGTTGCAGCCGGGATATTGAAGACGCCGGTGGCGTGAAAACATCGGCAGAGGCCGGCCATATTATTACGGTTAAAACGTGGTTGGACAAGCAGACAAAGGCTGCGCCCATGACGGCGGATAACTTCACCTCGTTTACCCTCTCGGCATGGGAGACAGGCAAGACGGCTGCCGCCGACGCACTCCTGGATGCCGTAACCGTTGTCCGCTCGGAGAAGGGTGTGAACGGGGCGGATACATGGAGCTACAAGCCTGAGGTATCATGGCCGGGAACCAACACGGTGAACTTCTACGCCTACTCCCCGGCGCAATCGCCTTACCTGACGTCAGGCCTGGGAGACGCCACTACCGAACCCTCGATAGAATACGCCTTGCCGGGACTTATAACAGTTCCGGGAACACCGCCTGCAAAAAGCGTGCGGTACCAGGAAGACCTGCTGGTGTCCAAGCAAAGCGGCAACTACACCTCCGACGGCCAGGACGGTATCACGCTCAGGTTCCGCCATGCCCTGTCGCGCGTGGTGGTAAAGGCCAAGAACCTGAGCGCCTCGAAAAGGTATGCGATAACGAAAGTGACCCTGAAGAACATTATAGGTACCGGAAAGCTGGACTTGTCACTGCTGCCGGATAACTCGGGGTCATTCGTATATCCAACCGACGAGGCTACCTTAACGTCCCTCGGCTATCAAACGCTCTGGGATGTTTCGGGCGGCGCCAAGGGCGACCTGGAGGCTGACCTTCCCGCTTCGGGAGTACTGATCAACTACAGCCCGACCACCTACCAGTCGGTAACGGACGGTCAGAACGGCCTGTATGTCATTCCGCAAAAGCCGGAATTCAATACCGATTTACCTGTGGGGACGGAAGGCGGAACATCGCCCTCCGGCTTATTCTACCTCGAAGTGGAATACAAGGATGTGGTTGACGGGCAGCCGCTCTCAGGCAGCGTTACCCATACCTACGCATTCCCTGTCCGCGCCCAGGTAGGCAATGACAAGTCGGCCAGTTCCATCGCTTTCGAGATGCAGCGGCAGTACACCTTCCTGCTTGGTTTCGGCGACGGGGAACAGTCGCTTGAGTTCGGCGGCGTCTCGGTGGAAAACTTCGACGAGTCAAACGATATTGATGCGATTAAGCTGCCCAATGATACGACCATCCTGCTATGGGCCGGCTCGAATATCTACTATGACGGTACAAACCTGACTTTTGACGCCGACAGTATTCATATCAACGAAAAATACCAGGGAGTATTCTTCAAGTGGGGCAGTCTTGTCGGTATGGGAATTGACGGGGTCAATGGTGATCCCTGGGCTAACGGTTCTGCTGTTACCTATCCTTATGCCGGAGGGCCTGTTGTTAACACCGACATTGCAAACATTCCATTGATTGTGCCAACTGTTCCAGTCTCGAATGATCCGGATGGAAAATACCTTTTAGAGCATCATGACAGCCTCAACTTTAAAGGGGACATCTGTTTATATCTAACGGAAAAAGGCTATGCTCCTGCGGGCAACTGGCGTATGCCAACCTCAAACGAGCTTGCGAAACAAGTGCTTGCTAATAGTTGGGTCGGCACAATAGGAGGCTCTGTTGGTGATGATACCGGTACGATCGAATTTGGTTTCGGTGTTAATGCGGGTAATGTGTATTTCCCAATGAGTGGAAACATATCGCTTGGTTATACAGTACATAATCAAGGTAATATGGGGTTTTATTGGTCGTCATCTGTTTACGCTGCTAACTATTCCAGGGCTATGGTATTTAATGGGAACACGTCTGTTACAGGTGTTGAGAGTACTCTGTTTGAAGCAGGATTATCCGTGCGCTGTGTAAGGGAGCAACGTCTTCCACTACCACTCAACTGATGTTGGGATAACAAAAGAACATAAAATCAATTAAGTAGGGGAAATGGGATTCTTTCCCGTTTCTCCCTACTCCAGCCAATCCATTGTAGAGACGTTGCGTGCAAAAGAGACGTTGCACGCAACGTTTCAATCATAAAATAAAGGGGAAGGCATTTTTCGTTTGTCAACTAAAATCTGTTAAATAAGCTATGTTTTGTAAGTAAAAGGGCGTTTTTTGTGTTCCGAGAAATTCGTAGATTCGATAAAAACGGCCAAAGTTAGCGGATATGTAAAGCTTTTGTCGCGATTCGGGAAAAATATTTTGAAAAGACGGCTTCTTTTGGGGAAATCATTTAGATGATTTCCGGACATCATCAGCATAATTTGGAAATTTCATTTAGATCATTTTTAAAATCATCTAAATGATTTTCTGAAGCGATGAGGATGAATTGTGAACGATATTTAATATTAGTTATTATTTGGTTAATATTAATATCTGTTAAGATTTAAAATGCCCTTAAATCCCTTGAGCACCTTGATAACGTTATGGCAGCTATTGAAAGGAAAATACAAATAGTAGAGCATCATTCCCGCTCTCTACTTTCAATTTTAAACTTTCAACTCATCATTGCTGTCTTTTTGTATTTGCCAAACCCGCAAATCCTTGCGTTTTTCGTGTTAAAAGCCCAAAATCGCCTCAAATATCAAAGAAAAAAAAGACCATTTTTTGACATTCTGCTATTTTTGACAATTAGACAAAAGGGGGGCTGTGTAAAATTGTATATAGTTACCTGAATCTATATGCAAAAGGCTGCATATAAGGGGACAGACTTTATTTGGTTCTCGAAACCGAAATTCTTGGCGGATATTCGGATGGAGTAGGGGGGATTGTATTTACTTACATACTGTCGCAGACTTTTTGAACGGGTATTCTCCGATGATTTGACTTCGATAGGAATAACGGCTCCCTCTTTGCTTTGAATTACGAAGTCAATTTCGGCTTTGCCTTGCGATTCCCAATAAAAGGGCTGATAAGTATTTGCCATCAGAGCCGTAAGTACATAATTCTCTGCCAGCGCACCCTTAATATGGTCAAATCCGGAAAAGTTAGCCAACAAAACATTGGAGGGAAGGTTATACTTGGAGGATAATAAGCCTATGTCTGAAAGATAAACTTTAAACGAATCGGGGACGGCATACAAGTTTAAAGGAAAATTGCTTTCCGCCACTTTTATACATTTATGAATAATACCTGCCGCCTGAAGCCAATCTAAGGGAGCCTCAAAATCATAAGCCCTTGCACCGGATTTAATTACCTTATATTGAAACTTATGATTTTCTTTGGCTAATTGTGCCGGAATACTGTTGAAAGCCGCTAATATCTTACTGGTTTCCGTCGGCAGAGCGTATTTTACCATATCAGCGATGTAAGCATCGTTGATGTTCTTCTGCAAAGCTCTTACATATTCAAAATCCCGGTTTTGAATGTACTCATTAACGATTTGTGGCATTCCGCCCACTAATAAATAAAGTTTATACAAGTCCAGATAGACCTCGCCGGCAGGGAAAGGTTTGTTCTCTTGAAAACATTCGCGAATCATTTCACTTCCTTGCTTCTTGTTCAAGGCCCACAGAAATTCCTCAAAATCCAGAGGATGCAGCATCATCCTGTCAACCTTCCCGACCGGAAAAGAGTATTGCGCACGATTAAGGGTTACGCCCAAAAGACTTCCTGCAGCAGCGATATGATAGGTTGGCGCTTCTTCGCAAAAGTACTTTAAGGAGGTTAAAGCCCTTTCGCAAGTTTGTATCTCATCGAATATAATAAAGGTATCACCCTCTAAAATTGTCTCACCTGTCATAACGGATAACTCGCGAAGGATACGCGTCGGAAATAAATCTCGTTCAAACAGTTGATGCAATTCGGGATTGTTCTCGAAATTAGCATATACTACGTTTTTATAATGAGCCTTACCAAATGACAATAGCCCATACGTTTTTCCAACCTGCCTTGCCCCGGTGACAATTAAAGGCATTCTGCGTGGGAAATTCTTCCACTTTACTAATTGCTCTGTAAATTTACGTTCCATTTAATGTATTATTACAACATTTTTACGTTTCAATAAGTGCAAATATACAACACTTTTCGGAACGAAAAGGCAATTTGAGGAAGATTCTTCATTCATAATCCGTAATTCGTCAATTTTCTCTATCTTTGTCTTTTCATTATAAAGGAGAAAAGATGGAGGTTGCTATTGTTAAATATAATGCCGGGAATATCTATTCGGTGGATTATGCTTTGAAACGACTGGGTATTACGCCTGTGGTTACGGCGGATACGGAGGTGTTGCAGAAGGCAGATAAGGTTATATTCCCAGGTGTGGGCGAAGCCGGGACTACGATGGAGCATCTTCGGGAACATCATTTAGACAGGCTGATTCGCGATTTGAAACAACCGGTGCTGGGTATTTGTTTGGGCATGCAATTGATGTGCCGATACTCGGAGGAAGGCAATGTGGAGTGTCTGCATATATTTGATACGGACGTGAAACGGTTTCTTCCTGTAAGGCAAGAGGATAAGGTGCCCCATATTGGCTGGAATACACTGACGGATGTGAAGGAAGGTCTTTTCACACCTGCATTGGAAGGCCGGTTTGTTTACTTTGTACATAGTTATTATGTACCGCTGAACGAATTTACGGCGGCTACTACTGATTACGTGCAGCCATTTAGCGCCTCGCTGCACAAGGATAATTTTTACGCTACCCAGTTCCATCCCGAGAAGAGTGGAACGGTCGGGGAGGCTATATTAACTAACTTTCTAAACTTGTAAATTGATATGATAGAATTGATTCCCGCTATCGACTTGATTGAAGGTAAATGTGTAAGACTGACTCAGGGCGATTATGATACAAAAAAAGTGTATAACGAAGACCCGTTGGAAGTGGCCAAACAGTTTGAAAACTACGGTCTGCGTCGCTTGCATCTGGTAGATCTGGATGGAGCACGCGCCGGGCGCATCATCAATTATCGTGTGCTGGAAAAGCTGGCCTCACGCACTTCATTGGTGATAGACTTTGGCGGTGGCCTGAAGGCGGAGGGAGATGTTGAAATTGCTTTCGAGAGCGGTGCACAGATGATAACCGGTGGAAGTGTTGCGGTGAAAGACCCCGCTGTTTTTGCCGGATGGATTTCCAAATTCGGATGCGACCGGATTATACTGGGCGCTGATGTGAAAGATGGAAAGATTGCCGTCAGTGGATGGGAAGAAACGACTGACCAGGAGTTGATACCCTTCATCAAAGGATATTATGACAAAGGAATCACAAAGGTGATCAGTACCGACATCAGTCGTGACGGTATGCTTCAAGGTCCGTCTTTCAATCTATATAAAGAGATACGGGACGCAATCCCTGCAATCTACATAATTGCCAGCGGAGGCGTTAGCTCGATTGAAGATATAGAAAGGCTGGCAGAGGCAGAGATACCGGCTGTTATCTTCGGCAAAGCGTTTTACGAAGGACGTTTCCAACTGAAAGACTTGATACGCTTTACCGAAAAAAATAATTAAATACGATGCTTGCCAAAAGAATCATACCCTGTTTAGACATCAAAGATGGAACCACCGTCAAGGGGATTAACTTCGTCAACTTTCGTGATGCCGGCGACCCGGTTGAACTGGGCGCCCAATACAGTCGGGAGGGAGCCGACGAACTGGTGTATCTGGATATTACAGCTTCTCACGAAGGCCGCAAGACATTCACCGAGCTGGTGCGCAAGGTGGCAGCCAGACTCAGTATACCTTTCACGGTTGGAGGTGGCATTAATGAACTGGAAGACGTAGCCCGTCTGCTCGGAGCCGGAGCTGATAAGGTATCCATTAACTCTGCCGCCCTGCGTCGTCCTCAACTGATAGAGGAAGTGGCGAAGCATTTCGGCAGCCAGGTATGCGTAGTGGCCATCGACGCCAATTACGAGAACAATGATTGGCTGTGCTACCTCAACGGAGGCCGTATCCCAACCGATAAGCACCTGTTTGAATGGGCTTCCGAAGCCGAGAGCAGGGGGGCAGGCGAGATATTATTTACCAGCATGACCCACGATGGCGTAAAAGACGGATATGCCAACGAAGCGCTGGCCACCCTGGCCGATTCGCTCCATATCCCCATCATCGCCTCGGGAGGAGCCGGACAGAAGGAACATTTCCGCGATGCCTTCACACTTGGAAAAGCAGACGCAGCCCTGGCAGCCAGCGTCTTCCATTTTGGCGAGATAAGCATATCGGAATTGAAACAGTATTTGGCAAATGAAGGAATAAATGTAAGAAAGATATGAAGATAGATTTTGAGAAAATGAGCGGGCTGGTACCTGCCATAATACAAGACAGCCGGACCGGTAAGGTGCTGATGCTGGGCTTTATGAATGAAGAAGCCTTCGGAAAAACTAAAGAGACTCGGAAGGTTACTTTCTTCAGTCGTACCAAAAACCGCCTTTGGATGAAAGGAGAAACCAGTGGCAATACGCTGGAAGTTGTTGATATATTGCTTGATTGTGACAACGATACCCTGCTGATAAAAGCCATTCCCTCAGGTCCGGTTTGCCATACCGGCAATGACACTTGCTTCAGCGAACGCAACGAGGAAGATATCCTCTTCCTGAAGTATCTGCAAGACTTCATCGTTCGCCGCTACCAGGAAATGCCTGAAGGCTCATACACCACAACCCTCTTTAATAAAGGCGTAAACCGTATGGCGCAAAAGGTGGGCGAGGAAGCGGTAGAGACCGTGATAGAGGCAACGAACGGAACGGAAGAAGGCTTTATATATGAAGCTTCCGATTTGATATACCATCTCATCGTGCTTCTTACCGGCAAAGGACTACGGCTGGAAGACCTGGCGAGGGAATTAAAGAAACGACATAAAGCATAAGTGGATATGGAAGAAGAACTCTTACTCAAACTGAGTAAAATAAATATCAAACGCGGCGAGAACCTCATCCTTCGCGATGCATCGTTCACCCTCCGAAACGGAGAGTTTGTATACATAATAGGCAAAGTCGGCTCAGGCAAAAGCAGTTTGCTGAAAGCCCTTTATTGCGAAATATCTATTGAGCACGGCAAAGCCAGGCTGATGGAATATAATATATGTAAGATAAAGCCCAAGGAGATACCCTATCTCCGCAGGAAATTAGGCATTGTGTTTCAGGATTTTCAGTTACTGACAGACCGTACGGTAGATAGGAACCTGGAATTTGTTCTAAAGGCAACCGGATGGACGCAGGGTGACAAAATACAAGCCCGCATTGACAACGTGCTGCAGCAGGTAGGTATGCAAAACAAAGGCTACAAAATGCCCCATGAACTATCGGGGGGCGAACAGCAACGCATTGTGATTGCCCGCGCACTGCTGAACGAACCTAAGTTGATACTGGCAGACGAGCCTACCGGAAACCTGGACCCCGAAACAAGCTCCCAGATCGTACAGTTGCTGCACGACATTTCTCGCAAAGGAACAGCCGTTCTCATGACGACCCATAACTATAATATGGTGCATAATTATCCCGCCCGCGTAGTGAAGTGTGAGAATGGTTCCTTAAGTGATGTAATAGAAGAATAATTTTTTTGTAACTTTGCCGTGTTTTTTAGAAGCATAGTGCAACCATTTAATTAGAAAGAAGATGAAAGTATTAAAGTTTGGAGGTACTTCTGTAGGCTCGGCCGAACGGATGAAAGACGTAGCAAAACTGATCGTTGGCGAGCGTAATATTGTTGTTCTTTCCGCCATGTCGGGAACCACAAATTCCTTAGTCGAGATTTCGGAATATCTGTACAAGAAGAATCCCGACGGCGCCAGCGAGATAATCAATAAGCTGGCTATCAAATATTACGAAATAGTCAACCAGTTCTTTAGCACCTCCGAATATAAGCAGCGTGCCAAAGAATTAGTTGCGCATCATTTTGACTATATCCGTACCTTTACAAAAGACCTTTTCACCTTGTTTGAAGAGCGTGTCGTACTAGCACAGGGAGAACTTATCTCTACCGGACTGATGCATCTCTATCTGAACGAGCTGGGTGTAAACGCTGTATTGCTTCCCGCTTTGGATTATATGCGCACAGATAAAAATGCAGAACCGGATCCGGCTTACATCAAGGAAAAACTGAATATATTATTAGACGAATACAAGGATGCCGAGCTGTATATCACGCAAGGCTATATCTGCCGCAATGCATACGGCGAGATAGACAACCTGCAGCGCGGAGGTAGCGACTATACCGCTTCACTGATAGGCGCCGCCATCCATGCCGAAGAAATACAGATATGGACAGACATTGACGGGATGCACAATAACGACCCTCGCTATGTGGAAGAAACAGCTCCCGTACGCCATCTTCACTTTGAAGAAGCTGCAGAACTGGCCTACTTCGGTGCTAAGATACTTCATCCTACCTGCATCTTGCCGGCCAAACTGAACAATATACCTGTCCGTCTGCTGAATACCATGCAGCCCGATGCTCTCGGGACCTTGGTGTCGAATAAGATAGAGAAAGGAAAGATTAAGGCTGTGGCGGCCAAAGACAATATAACTGCCATCAAGATTAAGAGCGGACGTATGTTGCTGGCCACAGGCTTTCTGCGCAAAGTGTTCGAGATATTCGAAAACTATCAGACGCCCATAGACATGGTAACCACCTCCGAGGTAGGCGTATCGTGCACCATAGACAACCGCAAAAGATTGGACGAGATAGTAGACGACCTGAAGAAATTCGGTACCGTAACGGTAGATAATGATATGGTGATTATCTGTGTAGTAGGCGATATGGACTGGGAAAACTTAGGTTTCGGGGCCAGTATCGTCAATGCTCTCAAAGATATCCCCGTTCGCATGATTTCTTACGGTGGAAGCAACTATAATGTTTCTTTATTAGTGAAGTCATCAGACAAACAAAAAGCTTTACGCGCTTTGAGCGCCTATTTATTCAATAAAAAATAACTATGCTGAAAGGTACATTCCCGATAGAAAAATTCAAGGCGCTTCAAACGCCATTCTATTATTACGATACAGATCTGCTGAAAGAGGCGTTGAACGTAGTAAAAACTGAAGCAGGTAAATACAATTATCAAATTCATTATGCCGTAAAAGCAAATGCTAATCCCCGCATCCTGTCTATTATAGCAGAGGCAGGACTGGGCGCCGATTGCGTAAGCGGCGGCGAGATATCAGCGTCTCTCCGTGCCGGATTCCCTGCTTCGAAGATAGTCTTTGCCGGTGTGGGCAAGGCCGATTGGGAAATAGAGTTGGGCTTGGATAACAACATTTTTTGCTTCAACGTAGAATCGGCTGCCGAACTGGCTATTATCAACGAGATAGCCGGTGTAAAAGGAAAGGTGGCTTCTGTTGCTTTGCGCATCAATCCCGAGATAGACGCTCATACCCATGCCAAGATTACTACCGGCATGAAGGAAAATAAGTTCGGTATCAATATAGGACAATTGAACGGAGTATTGGCTGATTTGAAACAAATGGAGCACGTAAAACTGATAGGCATTCATTTCCATATAGGCTCTCAAATAACCGACCTATCGTCTTTCCAGGCGCTGGCCATCCGTGCAAATGAGATACTGGAAGAACTGGAAGCCAAAGGATTTAAGATAGATAACGTGAACTTTGGCGGCGGATTGGGGATAGACTATCACCATCCGAACCACCTGCCGATAGCAGCTTTCGATAATTACTTTGCAGTAATCAACAAGCTTCTGGAACAGCGCCCGGGTCTTCAGGTCCATTTTGAACCGGGTCGTTCGATTGTTGGTCCATGCGGATCACTTATCTCTAAAGTATTATATGTAAAGGAAGGCGAAACAAAGAACTTCGCCATCCTCGATGCCGGATTTACGGAACTTATCCGTCCGGCTATGTATGATGCCTACCATCGGATTGAGAATATATCGGGTGATGAGGAAGTGGAAGTCTACGATGTAGTAGGCCCTATCTGCGAATCGTCTGACGTATTCGGTAAAGACGTTGAACTGAATAAGGCTCATCGTGGCGACTTGATAGCGCTACGTTCGGCTGGAGCTTACGGAGAGATTATGGCTTCGCAATATAATTGTCGCAAGCTTCCCGCTTCTTATTTTTCCGACACCTTGTAAACAAATAGATGATGGATCAACTGCCTGCTTTTACTCCCCTTGAACTAATACTGCTGAGTGTTACAGCCGTATTTTTTGTAGTCCAACTGCTTTATTATACGGTTACCTACTTTCGTCCTTGTCGAAGGGTCAAACAGTTGGAAAGTCTTCCGGGGTTGAGTGAGCAGCCCCCTGTATCCATCATTGTATATGCGAAAAACGAATCTCAGAATCTGGGAAAGCATTTGCCCATGCTCCTTAAACAGAATTACGGAGAGTATGAGGTGATTGTGATTAACGACGGTTCGACGGATGAGAGTGACGAGGTTCTCGCAAAGTATGAAAGCGAATATTCACATCTCTATCATACCTTTATTCCGCAAGAATCAAGGTATTTAAGTCGTCGGAAACTCTCGCTTACATTGGGTATCAAAGCTGCAAAATATGATATTCTTTTCTTTATTGAGGCCAATTGTCGCCCGCTAAGTTACGAATGGTTGGCTAATATGGTGCGCAATTATGACGAGAAGGCCATGATTGTGTTGGGCTACTGCGCTTACACAGAGCATAAGGGCTTCTTCCATAAACTTGTGGGCTACGATAATTTATTGGAAGGACTACAGTATATCTCGGCTTCCCTGATTGACCGCCCTTATAGCGGTAACGGCCGGAACCTCTCATACCGCAAAAAACTTTTCTTTGAGCATAAAGGATATAGCCATTCGCTGAGTCTCCATGCCGGCGATGATGATTTGTTTATCAACGAATCGGCCACGCGTGAGAATACACGTGTGGAATATGCCATTGATAGCATTACCGAGATGACGCCGATAGACTACTTTAGCGTGTGGAAAGAGATGAAGGTGTCTCGTGCTGCAACACAGCGTCATTACCAAGGAACCCGTCTACTCTTTTACAGAGCAGAGACGCTGAGTCTCATACTTTTCCTCTTGGGAGCGGTTGCTTCTGTTGTTGTGGGTTGTATTTTCAATAATTTATTGATTATTGGCATTGCTGTTCTGCTGTATCTCATTTTGTATGTAGTAAAAGTGGTAGTATTAAGCAAATCGGCCGCCATGTTGCGGCAAAAGCTGTCGGCAGCCTTGCTCCCCTTGCTCGAAATATCTCGTGTCTCCATTGATATATATGTATTGATTTACAGAGCTTTCCGAGGTAAGAAAGACTACACTTTCACCTTCGGCGGCAAATGAGGAACTTATTCGAAGCGGATGGTTTTAGCGGGGTTGATGGTTGTAACAAGGTGAGAGGGGCCGAGCATCATGAGCATGGAGGCTATAAGCGTGCCGATGTTAAGGAGGATGAGTGAGTTGAGGCTAAGGTCAATAGGAACTGCGTCGAGATAGTAGGTAGACGGTTCTAAGCTGATAATCCTGAAATGGTATTGGATAAAGCAAGCGGCCACCCCGATCAGATTTCCCCAAAACATCCCTTTACTTATCAGGAAGAACGAAATATACAGAAATATCTTGCGTATGCTGACATTCGTCTCACCCAGCGCTTTCAGGATACCTATCATATTGATGCGTTCCAGGATGATAACCAGCAGACCTGATATCATGGTAAAGCCCGCAACGGCCAACATCAGTATCAGGATAACTACCACATTTGTATCAAGCACATCCAGCCAACTGAATATCATAGGATTTAAGTCTTTGATGGAGCGAACGTAATAGACATTCCCCTTGCGGTCAGGTTCTCCTGATAGCGCATAATAAAGTTCTTCGCTCAACTGGTCTACCTTGTCGTAATCATCTACCTGCAGTTCCAGACCGCTTGCTTCGTCGGTATCCCAACCGTTGAGGCGGCGGATTTGCTTGATATCAGTCAGTACAAAGAATTTGTCATAATCCTCGAAGCCTGTTTCGTACAGTCCTGAGATCGTGAATTTGCGGGCACGAACATCATCTTGCACGAAATAAGTGAGGAAGGTTTCGCCTGTTTTCAACTTCAGCAGGTTGGCCAGATAGTGTGAAATAAGTACATTGGTTGATGTTTCCTCAGGGTCGACGGTAAATATGTCGCCCTCTTTCAGATTATTGCGAAAGAAAGTCCAATCGAAATGTTCGTCAACGCCTTTCAGTATGATACCTTGAAAGTCGGAATCCGTTTTCAGAATGCCCGGCTTGGTGGCGAAGACTTCGGCATGACGGATGCCGGGGTGGGAGAGGATAGAAGTAAGCAAACTGTCGCTTACCACAATAGGAGAAGTTTCGTAAGAAGTATTGCTGTCGAAATTCGTAATCTGGATATGAGACCCAAAGCCAATCACTTTATTCCTCACCTCCTTTTTGAACCCCACGATAATAGCAACCGAAAGAATCATAACAGCCAGACCCAAAGCAATTCCAATTACCGCAATACGAACGGCAGGAGGCGTAACTCTGCGCCCGTCCTCCTTGTCAAAATAAAGTCTTTTAGCTATGAAATATTCAACTTTCATCTAAATCTTTCTTCCCGGATAAGCTTCGAGTGCTTTTGCCAATACTTCGAGCGCCTTTGCCAGATCCTCTTTCTTCAGCACATAAGCAATACGAACCTGGTCTCTTCCCAAGTCGGGCGTAGTATAGAAACCGGAAGCCGGAGCCATCATGACGGTTTGTCCTTCGTATGAGAACTCGCTCAGGCACCAGGCACAAAAAGCATCGGCATCGTCAACCGGAAGCTTGGCTACGGTATAAAAGGCTCCCATAGGGATGGGAGAGTAACAGCCCGGAATACGGTTCAGTCCGTCAATCAGGAATTTACGTCGCTCTACATATTCATTATATACTTCCAGCATATATTCTTCCGGCGTGTCGAGCGAGGCTTCCGCTACGATCTGACCAATCAGGGGTGGGCTAAGACGGGCCTGACACCACTTCATCACGTTCTCGCGTATCTGCTTGTTTTTAGTGATAATGGCTCCGATACGAATGCCACATTCACTATAGCGTTTTGAGACGGAATCAATCAGTACCACATTATTCTCAATACCCTTCAGATGAAAGGCCGAGATATAAGGTGCGCCCGTATAGCAAAATTCGCGGTATACCTCATCAGAAAAGAGGAAGAGGTCGTATTTAGCAACGAGATCGCGAATTTGTTGCATCTCTTTCTGGGTATAGAGATAGCCGGTTGGATTGTTAGGGTTGCATATCAGAATCCCTTTGGTGCGAGGTGTAATCAGCTCTTCAAACTTCTCGAGGGAAGGAAGCGCGAACCCTTCATCAATGGAGGAAGGAACAGTCTTAATCACGGCACCACTCGAAATAGCAAAAGCCATATAGTTGGCATATGCCGGCTCAGGTACAATGATTTCGTCGCCGGGATCTAAGCAAGCCATAAAAGAGAACAGTACAGCCTCAGAACCACCGGTCGTGATGATAATATCTTCTACGTCAACAAGAATATTGAACTTGGCATAGTATTTAACTAATTTCTGGCGGAAGCTGAGAATGCCTTCACTGGGAGAATACTCCAATATGGTACGGTCAATGTGCTTAAGGGCTTCTGTCGCGACTAAGGGCGTGGGCAGGTCGGGCTGACCAATATTCAGATGATAAACCTTGATACCTTTTGCTTTTGCTTTGTTCGCAAGTGGAACGAGCTTTCTGATGGGAGACTCGGGCATACTAACTCCCCGTTCTGAGATGTTGGGCATTCTGTTGTAATATATTTGTTTGTTTACTAAAACGCTACAAAAATAGCGTTTGTAGTATTAGTATCCAAATAATAACACAGTTTATATTCCCGGTCGGGGTGAATCTTTGCTGGCATGCATGGTAGAGACAAACGCATTGGGATCTATAGCCTTTACTTCGTTTTTGATACGGGGTAAGTCTTTCCGCTCGGCAATGGTGAAGATAATCTCTTTTTCCTTGCCTTCGTACATGCCGCGTCCGTGGATAAAGGTTCCTCGCATACCCATTTTATCAACGATAAGTTCCTTGATCTCCTGCGTCTTTTGCGATACGATGAAGACGGCTCGGCTGGGATTCTCTGTCTGGAACATCTCTACTACCTTGCCATAAACAAAGATGGTAAACCAGGAATACAAAGGTACAGCCCAATCCCGGAATACAAACAATCCCAACAAAACCACTAATGAATCGAGGATGATAAGCATATTACTTACTTTCATATTTGAATTTGCGGCCAGCACACGAGCCAATACATCGCTGCCTGCGCTGGTGCTTTGCGCACGGAAAATACAGGTTACACCCAACCCAAGGAGTGCTCCTCCATAAAAACAGGCAATAAAGCGATCGTTCTCTACCAAAGGCTGATCGCCGAAAAGAAGAGTAAGCGTATCGGTGAAGACAGAGACCAGCAGAAACGTAACTACCGTTTTAGGGCCTGAACCTAAGCCTAATTTTTTCATTGCCAGAAACATCAGAGGGATATTAAAGCAAAGTGCAGTTATTCCCATTGGAAGTCCATCGGGTAGGAATGGAAAAATACCCTTCGTTACATGGTGCAATACGATAGAGATACCGTATACTCCGCCCGGAACTATCTTGTAAGGCGCCAGAAAAAGGACATAACTTAGTGCTTGAAGAAAAGCTCCTGTGACAATCAAGGCGTAATCTACCACATGATGCTTCAGCGTTTTTGGATTGTATGCAACCATTTGCTCTCGTTTTGAGGAGTAGGGAGTTAGAATTTACGGAAGACGTATTGCTTATTGTCACTACTAAGAACTAAGCTGTTTCCGTTCACATGGTCAACTTTAAATTCGCGTTCTTTGGATTTCCAATCGGTTCGAGGTAGGAATTTATCGACCGGTACGCCGTAGGGGGTAAGTTCAAGAAGGAGTTGTTTATCAGCAGTCACAGTTTTAAAACCATAACAGTTACTGAATGAATTACTTCCAGGTAAGTAAATCTGATACATGAAGAGGGATGTTTGGAAATTATAGAACACTGTATCCACTTTGCTAATTATATTTCCATTGGCTTCAATCTGTTGTAGCTGCCATTTGCCTTCCAATTTATCGTCAAGCTCGTTAGAGCAAGCGATAAATGCGAAAAATAGAATAAGGCATAATCCATAACGAATCGCTTTCATTTCTTAATCTTTTTTGTTTAGACTTCAAAAATACATATTTTAGTAATAATAACAAATAGATATGATAAAAAAAATGGGCTGTTGTGAATAATTATTCTGGAAAAGATTAATTTTGCAGAAAATACAATAGAAAAATATCAATTATGGCGATCTACTTAAACGATGTATCAAGAACTTTTGGAGAATATCTGCTTATTCCCGGACTTACTTCCAAACTCTGTGTGCCTTCTAATATCTCTTTACGAACTCCGTTAGTGAAGTATCAGATAGGCAGCAAGCCGGCTCTTCGTCTGAATATCCCGTTTGTTTCGGCTATCATGCAGTCGGTATCGGGACCTGAATTGGCTATTGAGCTGGCACGAAATGGGGGATTGTCTTTTATCTTTGGTTCGCAGCCTATTGCAGACCAGGCCGAAATGGTGCGTAAGGTGAAAAAGTTTAAAGCCGGCTTCGTAGTAAGCGATTCTAATCTTACTCCCGAACACCGCTTGGCTGATGTGTTGTATCTGATTAATAAAACAGGCCATTCCACCATTGGGATAACGCACGACGGAACGCCCAACGGCACCCTGCTGGGTTTGGTAACAAGTCGCGATTTCAGAGCTGAAAAGGACGATTATAACATGAAAGTAAAGTATTTTATGACTCCCTTCGAGAAGTTGCACATCGGCAAGGTGGGTGTCTCGCTTACGGAGGCCAACCAGATTATTTGGGAGCATAAGCTGAATACGTTGCCTATTATTGACGACGAACAGAAACTGGCTTATTTCGTATTCCGTAAAGACTACGACAACCACCGGGACAATCCATACGAGCTTTCGGGCGAGGATAAAACGCTGCTGGTAGGAGCCGGTATCAATACTCGCGACTTTACAGAGCGCATACCGGCCTTGATTGAAGCTGGAGCAGATGTGTTTTGTATCGACTCGTCAGACGGCTACTCTGAATGGCAGCGTGATACGCTTTTTTGGATAAAGGAGCGCTATGGCGACAGGGTCTTGGTTGGTGCAGGTAATGTGGTTGACCGGGAGGGCTTTGAGTATTTGATAAAGGCCGGAGCCGACTTTGTGAAAGTGGGAATTGGAGGTGGTTCTATCTGTATCACACGCGAACAGAAGGGTATCGGGCGAGGTCAGGCAACTGCCCTGATGGATGTGGCACAGGCACGAAACGAACATCTGGAAAAAACAGGCGTCTACGTACCGATATGTAGTGATGGCGGCTTGGTGCACGATTACCACATGGTGTTGGCTTTGGCAATGGGAGCAGACTTCCTTATGATGGGGCGCTACTTTGCCCGCTTCGATGAATCGCCGACAAAGAAACTGCGTATCGGCAATAACTACGTGAAGGAGTATTGGGGCGAAGGCTCGAACCGTGCACAAAACTGGCAACGTTACGATATGGGCGGAACAGAATCGCTGAAGTTTGAAGAAGGTGTGGACAGTTATGTGCCTTATGCCGGCAAAATGAAAGACAACCTCAATATCACACTTGGCAAGGTAAAAGCAACCATGTGTAGTTGTGGAGCTATCACTATAGAAGAATTGCAGAAAAATGCAAAGATAACATTGGTCTCTTCAACCAGTATTGTGGAAGGCGGAACACATGACGTGATTCTGAAAGAACAAACATAATTACTCAATAATCAATATCTTTAAATCTATAACATATAAATAGTTATCATGAAAAAGAGTTTATTAGCTTGTGTTGCACTGTTGAGCCTGTTTCAGCTGAATGCAGCAGAGCAGGCTCCTATCCGTATCTCTACGTCTGAGACGGATTTAATCTTTACTGTTGCGCCCAATGGACGCTTGTATCAAACTTATTTTGGAAAACGTTTGCTGAATGAATCAGACGTGACTAATTTCCTCGCCTATCAGCAAGGAGGAACAGACGGAAGTAATAGCGCCCGGGGATGGGAAGCCTATCCCGGCTCCGGAGCCGAGGATTATTATGAACCGGCTTTTGCCGTTACCCACAATGATGGGAATTTGGAGACTATTCTTTCGTTTGTGTCGTTTGAAACAAAAAAGATCGACAATAACGTTACGGAAACCGTCTTTTATCTGAAAGATAAGGTGTATCCCGTTGAAGTAACTCTCCATTATGTAGCTTTCAACAAGGAAAATATTATTAAGACTTGGAGCGAAATCAAGCATAAGGAGAAGAAGCCGGTTACTATCTGGCGTTATGCTTCAGCCATGTTGTATTTTGAAAGTTCTCGCTATTTCCTTACCGAATTTAGCGGCGACTGGGCCAAAGAGGCAGGTATGAGTACGCAACAACTGCAGTTTGGCAAGAAAGTGATCGACACCAAGCTTGGCTCTCGCGCTGGCATGCACGTCTCTCCCTTCTTTGAACTGGGTTTAGATGGTGTACCGGCTGAGAACGAAGGAACGGTATTATTGGGTACAATCGGGTGGACAGGCAATTTCCAGTTTACTTTTGAAGTGGATAATACGGGCAACTTGCGCGTAATCTCCGGTATCAACCCGTATGCTTCGGCCTATGAACTGAAGACTGACGAGGTGTTTACCACCCCCGAGTTTATTTTCACCCTTAGCGACGAAGGAAAAGGAAAAGCCAGTCGCAATATCCATGACTGGGCGCGCGAGTACCAATTGAAAGATGGCAAAGGCGACCGCTATACCCTGCTAAACAATTGGGAAGCTACCGGCTTTAGATTTGACGAGCCTAAATTAGAGAAGTTGATGAAGGAAGCAAAGGAGTTAGGCGTAGATTTATTCCTGCTCGACGACGGCTGGTTTGCCAATAAATACCCCCGTGCAAATGATCGCGCCGGCTTAGGCGACTGGGACGTAACGAAGGAGAAACTACCCAACGGTGTTCCCCACTTGGTGAAAGCAGCAAAGGATGCAGGCGTGAAGTTCGGTATCTGGATTGAGCCTGAAATGGTGAACCCCAAGAGCGAACTCTTTGAACAACATCCCGATTGGGCAATCCGTCAACCGAATCGCGATACCTATTATTATCGCAACCAATTGGTGCTCGACTTGAGCAACCCCAAGGTGCAAGATTACGTATTCAGCGTGGTAGACAATCTGATGAAGGAGAATCCCGATCTTGCCTACTTTAAGTGGGACTGCAATAGCCCTATCACCAACATCTACTCTCCCTACCTGAAAGATAAACAAAACCAGTTGTACATCGACCATGTGCGTGGAGTATATAATGTATTTAATAAAGTAAAGCAAAAATATCCCAACCTGCCGATGATGCTATGTTCAGGCGGTGGCGCACGTAGCGATTACGAGGCTTTGAAATACTTCACCGAGTTTTGGTGCAGCGACAATACCAACCCCGTAGAGCGTCTCTATATCCAATGGGGCTTCTCGCAGTTCTTTCCCACTAAAGCCATGGCTGCACATGTGACAAGTATGAACAAACAAGCAAGCATCAAGTTCCGAACCGATGTAGCCATGATGTGCAAATTAGGCTTCGACCTCAGCTTGGAGGAGTTGAACGAAAAAGAATTAGAATTTTGCCAGGGAGCAGTAGCCAATTATAACCGCTTGAAGAAGACAATCCTCGACGGTGACTTCTACCGCTTGGTTTCCCCCTATGAAAGCAATCACACCGCCGTATCCCACGTAGCCAAAGACCAGAAGAAGGCCGTAGTCTACGCATACGATATCAATCCTCGTTACGGAGAGAAACTTCTACCCGTAAAACTTCAAGGCTTGGAACCAACGAAGACCTATAAGGTAGAAGAAATAAACCAGATGTCTGGAGCATCCATTCGTTTTCGCGGTGGCAAAACATACACTGGAAACTACACTGGCGATTACCTGATGAAAGTAGGCTTACCCATCTTCACCACTCAGCAAATCGCCAGTAGAATTCTCGAAATAACCCAGCAATAATAAAAAAAAACACCAATATGAGTTGTGAATTAAAAAAATCCATCTATCTTTGCACCCGTAAAACAAAGACGAGGTGCCATAGCTCAGTTGGTAGAGCAAAGGACTGAAAATCCTTGTGTCCCCGGTTCGATTCCTGGTGGCACCACTGATAATCAAGCAGTTACAATCAAAAGTAACTGCTTTTTTATGTCTTATAGCATCTTTTTTAGTTAAAATACTGTTAATTTCCTTCTTTTTTACTCCAGTTTACACAGATTGTGTAAACCAGTGTGTAAACCATGAGTACAACGGTAAATGTTATTTGTCACAAATCTAAGGTATTGAAAAACAATGAAAACCCTTTAATGATTTGTGTTTGTAAAGACAGAAAAAGAAAGTATTTAAGTTTAGGGCTTTCCGTTAATCCCGCTTATTGGGATTTTACAAAGAATAAGCCTAAGTATAATTGTCCTAATAAGGAACAACTTGAAAAACTGATAGCGGAGAAATTAAAGGCTTATACTAATACGATTGTGGAGTTAAAAGCTATGGATAAGGAGTTTACCGCTTCTACGTTAATAGAGAAAGTTCACAAACCCACTAAACTAAAAACGGTAAATGATGTTTTTCTGGAATACATTCAGAGGCTCATAGTGGAGCCCTGGCAGCTGTTATTATTCCCGAAGATACAATACTGCGAATTACGCCCGAAAACAATGTAACTATACCTATTACCCGGAATACATATAAGACCGAAGATTATACAGTCATTATCGAAGGATATAGGCCGCGGTTGGTAAGTATTGATTTATATCCGAAGACCACGACTATAACCAATACTATCACTAACACCCGTTCGCCGCGCTGGGCTTTGACCGTCGGGCCGGGTATCGGGTACGGGCCTAATGACGTACAGCCGTACGTAGGCATAACGTTGGGCTTTGTTTTATGGTCTGAATAGTTAAAAATTATAAATAGTATATATTTATATGCTTTTTTATTTGGACGGTATATAAATATATACTATTTTTGTATCGTAAACAAAGCGATATTTGACATGAAGTACAACGAGTTTCACCGACTGATAAAACGGCAAGGCTGGGAATCAGTTAGACAAACGGGAAGTCACGTTATTTACGAGAAAGACGGAATACGTTATCCTGTTCCTGATCACGGTTCGAAGGAAATCCCTGAACCGCTTAGGCTGAAAATTGTAAAAGAGATGGGGCTTTAGGCCCCTATCTTCGCGTTGTATCGCTTGTTTATTTTTACGCTAATAATAATTTATACTATACAAATGGATACTTTAAAAGTTATTGTTTCAGGTGGCAAAGACCATTACGGGGCTTGGGCCAAAGATATACAAGGCATTTACGGGACGGGAAACAATTTAGACGAGGTAAAGGATAACATAAAAGAAGCTATCGCTTTATTTTTGGAATACAATGAAGACGCCCCCGCCGTGTTAAAAGAAAACCCCAAAATAGAATTAATTTTTGATATCACGGGTTTGGTAAAACATTACAGTCAATTTATAACACTCCCCGCGATGGAGAATTTAACGGGGGTAAATCAAAAACAGCTCTGGCAGTATGCAAACGGGTACAAAAGTCCACGGAAAGAAACTGCGGAAAGGATAGAAAAAGGATTAAAACAATTTGCACAGCAATTAGAGTGCGAAAAAATAGCCGTATAAGTCGGGCAAATATCGCTTTGATTACATTTTTGTTCGGCGGCCTCCCGTGTTACGGGGGGCTTTTTTAATAAGTGCCTGGCGGCTGCCTACTCTTGCACCCCCGTTTTTCACACTTCTGTAATTCGCGTAATTCTACCTGAAACTCTAACTTATTGACTACCTCGGTTAAGTCTAAGTTACGCCTTTGCTCTTCGCGTAGTTCTCTGTAGATCGCGTCTACTTTCGCGTCGCGCGTTGCTAAGCGTTGTTCGTAGCGCTCTATTTGTTTCTCGTGTACCGATAGTTCGGCGTCTTTAGCGATGGCGTTTTCTTTTCGGGCGTAGGCTTTCCGGTTTGCCATCCACGTAAAAAATTCGCGCCCGCCTAAAGACGCTAATATAGTAGCTATTATAGTCCAGTCCATAGGTTAACGCCTTTTAGGTACGAATATTCCAGTATCGAACGGGCTTTGTGCCGACCCTTCGCCCGTTTCGCCGCCACAGCCGCAACCCTTACCAGGCTGCCAAAGCGGGGGGTATTTATCACGACACCGACAAAGGTAGTCGATAAGGTCGCGGCCAAATTCTTCGGCGTCGTCTTTCAGCCAGCGGCGAAGCTGGGCTATATCTTTTATATCTACGGCTTTGCTGTTTTCGCTTTCCCGTACCGTTATACCTTTGTTCACGATAGCGGCCCAGTGGTTCCAAGCCTCCTGCCGGAAACGGGAGGAAAAAGAAGTAAAATACACAGCCATTCATTGGAAAGGACTATAAAGCACAGTTAACCGCTGTGCTTTATTTATTGAGAAATCGAAAGAGAAGAGTAGCATCTGGGGTTAACATAATCCCATTGCAACACTTAAGTTTTCAATAATTCTCGCTTCCTCATTGTGTCCATCGGTTGATAACCTAAGCAATGGTAATCCGATTATTTCCAAAATATGATTTTTCTTGTTATCCCTTTCCTGTTGCAACTCATTATCATGGAACGATACGCCATCCACCTCGATAGCTAAAACGGGAGTTTTGTCTATTTTGTTGTACAGTAGAAAATCGATTCTTGAATTATTCTTTATGAACCAGATTTCCTCTTCAGTGAATGATTCAAAATTCCGAACAAGATCTCTAAGCCGATATTCCCTAACCATATCAATGGATAAGAATTGAACATTGTTTTTAAGTATATTTTCATTCAATAGCTTATCAATAATAATCTCTGCGGCAGATCCTTTTACATTCTTGTTTGATGAAAGAAACGAAATAAAGACCTTGTTGTATTCTTTGTACAGAAGATCAAAAACAGAACAGATATTACCTTTAACAATCGTTTCATTCGGGTCAGTGGTATAACATATGTAGCGTATCATATCACCGATATTTGTTCCGTGAGGAAGCTCCATCGATTCGGGTTTTACAACAATAAATTCTTTTACAGCTCTTGATACGGCGACATTTATAAGGTTAGGGTTATCAATAAATGCCCCTATCTTATTTTTTACCGTATTGAATATAATCACATCCTTCTCACGCCCCTGAAATTTATGTATGGTATCGGCTTCCGCACCATCCGGCAGTTGCTTTTGCAATATATCGGCATGCTTTCTATAGGGAGCGACAACTCCGACTTTCGTATAGTCCGATGAATAGTTTTCCCGAATATAGAAATCCGTTTCATCTATCTGTCTTTGATTGTAATTATCTCTCCCTCCTGATATATTTGTTTCTATGATTCTGAACGGATGATTATTTCCGTTAGTCATAACAACCAGATTGTTATTGTAGTATTTCTTATTGCAGAATCCAATAATAGTAGGATGACACCTGTAATGCTCTTTTAGTAGAACCGATTTTACGTTATTCCCATACAAGTTTTTCAGCGAGTTCAAAATATTCTGTTTGATATAATCATATGCAGGAGAAATGTTGTACTCAATTTGAAATTGTTCCGCTGCTTCTTGACTTTGTTTATCTACAATATGAGTTAGTTGCATGCTATCTCCGACAACAACCACGTTTCGACAACACGAAAAACATACAGCAGATTTTATAATATCTACTTGTGATGATTCATCTATAATCAGATAGTCGAAAAGATATCCTTTGGGGATACTTGTGTGTAGCGACAGCGTAGAACTTAGGATTACCGGATAATGTTTTGCAAAATCATCGAACTGTTTGCGGTAATCTTCAACATTAAATGTTATTTTGTCTAAATGGTTATACTTTTTAAATAGCTTACTATTGAATATCTCCTTAGATGTTTCAATAAAACGCTTAAGGCTGGTTTCTTCATTATTGGAGGCCAACCAGTTTTCAACGTCCAAGATTTCGCTTTCTATTTTTGCTATGTATAATTCATAGAATTTGTGGTTTACATAAACAGGGAATTCTTCACTATACTGACTAATACTATTCAGATCAAATAGGCCATATTGTAAAACAAACCGCAACTTGTTTATGATAGACAGCTTGTTCTTAACATCAACGAGCGATAGTAAATATTTCAACTTCAACGTCTTGCTAAAATTCCACTTACGATGGAACTTTTTATCGAGTATGGATTTTATGTTTGGCTTGAGTGGCTGTTCTGCTTTTATATGGCTAAATTCTATCTCGGCATCTGACAATTCCGTTTTTAAGGTAGCTAATTTATTCCGGTACTGAAAACACTTCGTTAATATGGAATCTAATTCCTGAATCTCATTCTTTGCTTTTTTTAATCGCTCTTCCGAAATCTTAAAATCCTGATTGACTGTTTGCTCTTCAATATTGTCGAAGAACGAAGCTTTATTCTCATTGTTCCCAAGTGATGCTACAACCATTCCATAGCCATATTTTTCTAACTTCTCCCGCACATTGAAGACCGCAGAATTGTTGTTCGAAACAATTGCCACCGTTTTATTCTGTACTATTAGATTGGCTATTATATTCAGGATTGTTTGTGTTTTGCCTGTTCCTGGGGGACCTTCTACGATACTTATGCTATTTCTTAGTGTAGTTTCAACTGCCAGTTTCTGGCTTTCATTGCATCCGAAAGGGTAGATTAGGCTTTCTTTGGAAGTGCTACCAGCAGGATTAGTTCCATCAATATAGTTAGATAGTGCCGACCTTGACTCTAATAAATCTATACCATCAAGAGCTTTTAGCAGTATTTCGGAACTTATTTGATTTGGGTTTTTGTTTTCTGTCTCTTCTGCTGGAATATCAAACGACACTTCGCCTGATTTTTTCAGTATCTCTTTAAAGTAATCGATAACTGATTCTGCCTGGCCGATATTCTTCTTTAAATCACAGATTTCAATATCAGCATTATTTTCAATTGGATAAGAGCAGTTGTCTCCATCTCGAAGAATCAAATAACGTCCGTAATTATCAACTGTGTTATATGTCTTATTTAATTTGCCATTTTCATATATGCGAACATCTTTTCGTGTCGATATAAACGGATAATACTTAACCTTATCAGCTCCGTAGTTATAGCTTCTCCCATTGTTAAATGTGATGCGATATCCAGTATCAGTACGAACAATAGTTGAAACATCGCTTTTGTATTCAAACTTCAGGGATGTTTTATTTTTTAAGTATACTATAAACGGGTAATTCATCAACCTTTTTTGTTAAAATTAATAACCCAAGCTAACTGACTGAAACACAACATTCATTAAAAAACAGGTAACGGGCAAGTAACGTTGTTAACGCTTTAATATGCTGTATTTTGCATCATGACAAATAGCTCATTTTATTTTGCCAAAGGTACGGAAAAACCGTGAATCCGGCAATTAAATCACTCATTATTTAAAGAAAATACCCTGCAACAGCTGTTTGCCGTACAGGGTATTTCCCAGAATTGTATGGGACTGTCAGGTGGCAATTTCCTCATAAACCGCTTCCTGGATTTCCCCGTCGTCGTCAGGTATTTCGCCGATTTGAGCCAGGTTGCAAGCGAACGTTTAGACCAACTGCAAGACCCGGAACTTTCCATCGAACAGGCGATGACCGATTACAAACGTTTGGGCTATTCGGACAATTGGATCAACCAACGCCTAAAGTCTATCGAAATCCGAAAGGATTTAACAGACGAATGGAAGAAGCGAGGATTGCAGGAAGGTGTTCAATTTGCTACGTTAACTGATATCATCTATCAGACATGGGCAGATAAAACAGCGAAAGAGTATAAGCAATTCAAAGGTTTAAAAAAAGAAAATCTTCGCGACAACATGACTAATAAAGAGTTGGTTTTGAATATGCTTGCAGAACTCTCTACGAAAGAAATTTCGGAAGTGACTGATCTGGAAACATTCAACGATCATATCAATGTGGCTCAACAAGGAGGACAAATTGCTCGGAATGCTCGTTTGGAACTGGAAGCGAAAACCGGTAAAAATGTAATCTCACCGCTGAATGCAAAAGATGGTATTATGCTCAAAAAGGATAATGGTGAGGAAAATTAAATCAGGAATAACATTTACACAGTAATTTTCGTTATGTTATATTTAGATAATATAGGATGCATCTCGGCAATCTTTGAAAGCAAGCTTTCACGATTGCACTCAACTTTCACTATATTTGTGAACAAATCTGTTGACAAATTATTATCTTTGCAGCATGAACAGCGCAGGAGAATATATAGATTCCCTTATCAAAGAGGGCGGGTACAAGCAATCGGAGATTGCGAGGGCTATCGGTGTGCAGCGTCAGGTGCTCAGTTATATCATTGCCGGACGGCGTGAATTGTCCATACCACTGGCTCTGAAACTGGAATCGTTCTTCAATTTGCCTGAAGGAAAACTTCTAAAAATGCAGACCGAGAACAGTATTCGCAACTACAAACAGCAGCTTGAAGAAGAGTTGGCAGACAGGTTGCTCAAAGCCAATGCTTTTTGGTCTTATGCAAATGTGTCCGCAGAGAATGTACCTAATGAGGAATTGATCGAAAAAACCTTTATCTATTTAGATCTGAGAGATATTGCCCGGCTTTTCGAACTATATCCGAGGAATTACATCCAAAAGGTGTGGCGGGAAAAGATGGCTATTCAGGGCGACTATCTTTTCAACCTTAATGTGATGATTGCCCTCTATTATTTCGACATCAGACAGCCAGAGAAATACCTCAAAAAAGTTGAACGAGAACACATAAAACATCTATTGGCATATGCATAAAGGTATTACAGAAAAAATGGACGCCATTATCGAAAAAGTGGCAGCGATGGAGAGCATCAAACCCTATATTCTTGCGGGCGGGACTGCACTTGCAATGCAGATAGGGCATCGCAAAAGCGAGGATATGGACTTTATGATGTGGCGTAAATCAAAGACCGAAAAGCCCGAGGTCGATTGGACTGCCATTGAAAAAGAGCTTAAAGAGAAGATCGGTGAGGTAGAGAGTTTCAATATGCTCGGCTTCGATCAGGTGGAGTTCGCTGTAGCAGGTGTTAAATTTTCATTCTATGTGAGTGATAATTTCTGCCCTGTATCAGAGCCCGTCCCGTATTTAGGCAACATTTGCCTTGCAGATATTTACGCAATTATGGCGATGAAGATGGAGGTGATGCTTCGCAGAATGAAGATGAGGGATTACTATGATATTTATGCCATTCTGAAGGAGGGATACGATATTTCAAAAGGGATTGAGGCTGCGCTGAAATATTCACAGCATAAGTTAAGCACCAAAAATATTGTGATGATGCTGTTGTCCGATAGGTTTATGTCGGACGAGAATTTTGAGCAGCTCGATCCGAAATACAAGGTGTCGAAAGAGGAGATTCGTGACTATATTCTTCAAAAGCTGAAAAATGCAGCATTGGCATAGTTTTTTGTTTCATTGATTCCGTGAAATACAAAATTTTGCTACCTTTACGCAGTAATCGAACCAACAAAGTAGAGTCCCGCGAAGCTGTGCAAAGTGGGCTATTGAAATGGGTGGGACTTTTATGTAAATGAGCTTATATAATTCTGAAATATAGTGTGTTATCGGAGTCGTTCGATTCCTGGTGGCACCACGAAGCAAGAAAGCAAAAAGAAGCAACCCCCCGAAAGTCATTGATTTTCGGGGGGGGGTTGTCTTTGGTGGGAGAGCGGATGGGGCGGAATATAGTTCTTAGGTTTGTTTCCTTAATTTTACAACCTAAAAATAAAGGAAACATGAAACGAGATTCATTTGGAGTTTTGTTCTTCTTAAAGAAGAACCAACTGCTCAAAAACGGTGAAGCGCCCGTAAGCATGAGAATTACGGTGAACGGACAACGCGAAGAAGTCCGCACCAAGAAAAGTATCAATCCCAGCCTTTGGAGTCAGGCAAAGGAATGTTCGAGAGGGAGGGATAAAAAATCCCGCGACCTGAACGAGTACATCGAATCGGCAAAAATCAGGGTTTCGCAACTGTTCAACGAAATAGAACAAGCAGGAAAAGTCATTACGGCAGGGACTTTGATTCGTCGGTTCTTCGGGAAAGACGACGAAAACCGGAAAACCTTGCTATGCGTTTTTCGGGAACACAATGCGCAATGCCGCCAACTTATAGGCATTGACTATGAGGATATAACCGTAAGACGTTATGAATGTTGCGCCCGCTATTTGGGTGAACTTATCAATGAAAAATACAATCAGGACGATTTGCTGTTGAAAGAAGTAACCGGTAAGTTTGTACGAAGTTTTGAATTTTTCATGAAGACAAACAAACATTGTCAGCAAAATACAGTTATCCGTTACATGGAAACCGCGAACTAATTGAACAGGGTAGCGACAACAAAGGAAAGTTTTACAAGATTTATTATCTGGAAGAAAATTAGTATTTTTACATCCAAATAGAATATGTTTACCGCAGAACAAATAAAACAACTCATCCTCCAAGGTGAAACCACCACCGTTCAATTCAAAATCCGGTCGGAGGACGCCTATAAAATGGGTGTGGAAATGGTCGCTTTCAGCAATACGCAGGGCGGGATACTGGTAGTTGGTGTGGACGACAAGATCGGCGTTATTTCCGGCTTATCGTTCGAGGAAATTCAGCAAACCAATGCGCTCCTCGTTAATGCCGCGTCCGAAAATGTGAAGCCTACTATTATAATTGCTACCGAAACGGTAAACGTTGATGGTCAGAATATTATCGTTGCAACCATCCCCAAAGGCAAAGACAAGCCGTATAAGGACAACAAAGGCATTATCTGGGTAAAAAACGGCTCGGACAAGCGTAAAGTATTTTCTAATGCCGAATTGCGTGTAATGATGCCGAGTTGCGGAAGTATTTCCGCCGATTGTGACAGCGTGGAAAACACAGCATACAAAGATATTTCGGAACCAACGCTCAAAAATTTCCTTTACGAACGATATGCCGAAGAATGTAAAAAGGCAGGCATTACCAACGATACGGTTTTAGACCAGGATATGGATGAAATCGTTCAGGCGATTGACAAGAATTTCACGGTCGAAAAACTCTTGCAAAACCTGCAACTGATGGACGCAAGCGGACAACTTACTTTATCGGGACTTCTTTTGTTGGGCAAAAGTATTCAACGGTACAGACCGGTTTTTACAATCAAATGCGTGTCATTTGTCGGGAATACAGAGGCAAGCACTCAATTCCGCGACAAAATGCGCGACCGCGATGCAGAAGGTAATTTGCTCACGCAGTATAACGCCGCCATTTCGTTTGTTACCCGAAATTTGAAAACTGTTCAGGTTGAAAAAGAATTTAATACGCAAGGACAGTTGGAAATTCCACTCGAAGTTTTTGTCGAGTTATTGACGAATGCGTTTGTCCACAGGGATTATTACATCAATTCGCCCATTCGCCTGTTTATTTTCGACAACCGGATAGAGATACATTCGCCCGGTATTTTGCCCGATGGCGTTACTGAAGAAAGTATCAAACATGGAATTTCCGTTCCCCGCAACAAGCTGCTTTTTGAAAATGCAAAAGATATTCTGCCTTACACAGGTATTGGAAGTGGGATTATGCGGGCAATGCAAAGTTATGATAAGATTTCGTTCAAGAATGATTTTGTGCGGGAGGAATTTATCACGACTTTGAAAAGAGATGAGATACCGGAAGAATTGATAATTGATACTGCAAATTTCGGTGTAAGTGAAGATACACCGAAAAATGATACTGTAAATTTCGGTGTAAGTGAAGATACACCGAAAAATGATACTGTAAATTTCGGTGTAAATGAAACTCAAAAGCAGATTTTGAAATTTATCTCTGAAAATTCCCAAATTACCGCAGGAGAAATGGCGTATAAGATGAAACAGACAAAGCGTAATATTGAATACAACATTAAAGTTCTCAAATCCAGAGGTATTATCGAACGTTTCGGTTCGGACAAAACCGGCGGCTACCGAATAAAACAATAAAATCATAATATAAAAGCCAATGAATTTAGACAACTTTCACAAACACATTTCGCAAAAAATCTACGAACGAGGCGAAGAATATTATAACTATGATTCGATTAATAATGTCGAGCATGATTATCCCGACACATGGAAGGCAGAAGTTGAAGGAAGCAACTTATATTCCGTTGAAATAAAATTAAATGACGATGAAATTGTTTCATGGGAATGTGATTGTCCTTACGATTATGGAGATATTTGCAAACACGTTGTGGCTGTTCTTCTGTATATTAAGAATAATAAAGCTGAACATCCGGTAAATATTGAAATTCCTTCGTCTCCTTCGCAAGAACAGCTGACTGAAATTTTAAAACAAACCAATAAAAAAGAACTTACCTCTTTTTTATCCCAATACGCTGACAAGTATCCCGATTTTTATCAGGCATTAACATCCAATCTTCATCCGCAAAAGAAAACAAATGTTCCGGTTGATTATGCAAAAGAAATACAAAAATGTTTTCATGTAAGAAATTCATACGACAACTATGGTTATTCGCATGAAGGAGAGTCAATTTCCACCAAGTTGGATAAATATATCGAAAAAGCCAAATCGTTGATAAAATTGAAATGCGAGAAAGAAGCCTTGACAATTTTACTTCATATTATTAAAAAAATAGGAGATGACTACGAAGAATTTGATGATTACAATGGTGACTTAGCATACGTGTGCCAGGAAGCTTCGGAAATCATTGCCATAATGATTAAATCAGGATTACCGGACAATTTATTGAAAATTGTGATGGATGAGCTAAGTCAAATGATTAAAAACCGCAATTACGATAATTATGGTTTAGCAGACCTGGAGCAAATCCTTTTTTCGATAAGTCTCACAACATCCGATTTTGAAAAAGGCATTGTTATCATTGACGAAGCATTAAAAGCTGAACCGGATTCTTTTCGTACCTCTTCATTAGTAACGTCCAAGATTGAACTTTTAGACCAAGCCGGTAAAAATGAGGAAGTGAAAAATGTAATCTCTCTCTACTTGTATTTGCCGGAAATCCGTAAAATCAGATTAAAGGAATTAATATCCGAAAAGCAATACGAGAAAGCGCTTAGCATAATTGATGAAGGGATTATTCTTGCAGAAAGGAACAACCATTCGGGAACAGTAAGTGACTGGAAAGATGAAAAATTATCTGTTTATCAATTGATAAAAAATGATGATAAAGTTATTCAATTAGCGGAAGATTTGTTTGTTAACGGAAGGGAGAATATGAAATACTACCGCATCCTGAAAAATGTAATCTCTACTGAGAAATGGGCTGATTATTTGGACGACTTTCTCTTAAAATCAGGGAAGCAAAAAAAATGGGGAATTGGAGGTCACGTATTGGCTCAGATTTATATTGCGGAAGAATATTGGGACAGATTGATGGATTATGTCGAAAAAAATATTCAATTAGGGAAATATAACTCTTTGGGAGAATATGAATCTTATTTGAAACCGCGATATCCGGAACGGATGTTAGTGTTTTATCACATACAAATTACTGATTATGTGGCAAAAAATATGGGAAGAGACCATTATCGGTATGTGGCCAATGTTTTAAAAACAATGAAAAACTATCCCGGCGGAACTGAAATAGTCGATACGCTTTTGACGCATTTCAAGTCCGTTTATTCTAATCGTCGTGCGATGATGGAAGAATTGGGGAAATAATTATTTTGCTACAGAGTATTGTAAATATCAGGGGCATTTTCTACCTTTGTTACCGGGGATAACTCAAAGAGTAAACTACCGCAGAACAATGCAGTTTATCAGTGATTTTCCGGTGATTGTCAATCTTTTTGATAAATATATATTGCAGAAATATAGCTACTTAATCGGTTAGTTTGATTCCTGGCGGCACCACTTTATAATCAAGTAGTTACAATCAAAAGTGGCTACTTTTTTTATGTCTTATAGCATCTTTTTTGGTTAAAATACTGTTAATTTCCTTCTTTTTACTCCAGTTTACACAACCTGTGTAAACCAGTGTGTACACCACCTTCGCAGCCAATAATTCATATAAAATAGTGCCGTTCTCAAAAGGATTCTCTATATTTGCAGTTCCGAAATGTGCATTTCGGAACTGATTATTTCTGTAAAAGCATATAGATATGGAATTTTACAATAGAGAAAAAGAAATCAAGGAGTTGTTGAATACCCAAAAGCGTTCATTAGAGAATGCTCAAATGACAGTTGTGACCGGACGCAGACGTATTGGTAAAACTCAACTACTATTAAAAGCAACAGAAGGACAGCCTACGCTTTATTTTTTTGTTGCACGGAAAGCCGAGAGTTTTTTATGTCAGGATTTTGCACAGGAAATAAAAAACAAATTGGGCATTCCTATTCTGGGTGAGGTTAATAGTTTCGGAGAATTATTCAAATTCTTAATGGAACTTTCAAAGACACAGCCTTTCAATCTGATTATTGACGAGTTTCAGGAGTTCTACAATATTGCGCCATCGGTTTACAGCGACATTCAGCATTATTGGGATGTGAATAAAGACCAAAGCGTAATGAATTTGCTTTTGAGCGGTTCTGTCCATTCGTTAATGCACAAGATATTTCAAAATTCCAAAGAACCGCTGTTTGGTCGCGCTACAGCTCTGCTAAGGGTAAAGCCGTTTGAAACATCCGTGTTGAAGGAAATTCTTGCAGACCACAATCCGAATTATACTTCGGAAGACTTATTGGCGTTGTACACTTTTACCGGAGGAGTTGCGAAATATGTTCAGCTTCTCATGGATTCCGGTTCATATACACAGGAAGCGATGTTGAATTATATAATTAAAGAGGATTCGACATTTATCCCTGAAGGTAAGAATATGCTTATTGAAGAATTTGGTAAAGAGTATGCAAATTACTTTACCATCCTTTCATCTATTGCAAGAGGTGAAAATACAAGGGCAAAAGTAGAGGCTATTGTAAACCGTGAGATTGGCGGGTACCTTACCAAGTTGGAGCATGATTATGGTTTGATAGCTAAAGTCACACCCATTTTTGCAAGAGTGGAAACGAAGAATGTGCGTTATACGTTGGAAGACAACTTTCTTACTTTCTGGTTCCGCTTTATCTACAAGTATAGTCATATTGTGGAGATAGGAGGGTATGAGCAACTGAAAGAGATTATCGTTCGTGATTACCCTACATTTAGCGGAAAGATACTGGAACGATATTTTAGAGCGCAATATATTGAACAAATGCGTTTTACCCGTATTGGTGGCTATTGGGATAAAAAAGGCGAAAATGAAATCGATATGGTAGCCGTCAATGAATTGGATAAAACAGTCGACATTATTGAAATAAAGCGAAACGCTGCAAATATAAACCTTGATAAGCTAAGGGAAAAAGGCATTCACTTTATGAAGGCAACCGGAGAGTTGAGCGATTATAATTATAAGGTAACGTATAAAACTCTTTCGATGAATGATATGGATTAAGGCATACTAGTAATAGGAGATTTAAAGATGTAATTTATGGCTGAACATCTCATTGCATTCGTTGATACTGAAATTGACCCCAAAAGTCGGAAGATTCTTGATATTGGAACCATCTAAAAACCTACAACGAAAACGTAAATAAGTGGTTAACGAACAATTATAATCAGGCTTACTCCAGCTCTACGACGGTGATGCCGGCGCCACCGAATTGGACGTGTTCGTCGTGATAACTGCGGACGCCGGGGAGGGTATTGAGATAGTCGCGAATGAGTTGGCGAAGGGTGCCTGTTCCGGTGCCGTGGAGGATGCGGACGGGGGAGACGCCTACCAGGATGGCATCGTCGATGAAGTAGATAACGGCCTGCAGGGCTTCGTCGCCTCTCATGCCGCGAACATCAAGCTCTTGCTTGAAGTTTAGTTTCTTTTCGCGCATGCTGTCTGCTGTTTGCGTACTTACGAAGGTGCTTTTCTGAATCTCCTTCTTTAGCTGGCCTTTACTTATCTTCTCTAATTTCTCCAACTTAACAGTACTCTTTATCATGCCGAAAGCTACAGTAGCTTGATTGTCTTGTACTTCCAGCACTGTTCCTGCGGAGGTTTGTCCTTTCAGGCGGACATTGTCTCCTACAATAATAATATCTTTATTGAAGGCGGGGGGTGGAGTCTTTGATTTATTCTTTTTTCTCTCCTGCCGTTCTTTCAGCTTGGCCATTTGACGGGCTATCTTGTCGTCTGCTTCCTCGGCTGCCATAACGGAGGCTTTGAAATCGTCCAAAGCTTTACGAGCCTTCTTGGTTTGCTCCTTGTTGGCTTGAGATTCCTTTATTTCGCGGATGGTATTCTCTATCCGGGCATTTGATTCGTTGAGGATGCGTGAGGCTTCTTCTTTGACGTTGCGCATTACCTCCTTGCGTTGTTTGTCTACGGTCTCCAAGTCTTGTTCGTAGCGCGAAGTCAGTTCCTCTAATTTCTTTTCTTGTCGGCGGATATTCTCGCGCTTGGTTTCCCAGTAGCGTTTGTCGCGAACGATGTCTTGCAGGTACTTGTCCATATTGATGTAGTCGGCACCTACCTTGGCGGAGGCGTCGGCAATGACTTCTTCGGGAAGGCCTATCTTGCGTGCTATCTCTACGGCAAACGAGCTTCCCGGATTGCCTATGGAGAGTTGGAAGAGGGGCTGCATCAGGTGGCGGTCGTACAACATAGCGCCGTTTACGATGCCCGGCATATCTTCGGCCAGGTGCTTGAGGTTTTGGTAGTGGGTCGTGATAACCCCAAAACTGCGCTTATGGTTGAAACGCACCAGTAAGGCTTCGGCTATGGCGCCTCCAATCTGAGGCTCCGTACCACTACCGAACTCGTCTATCAGCAGCAAAGTTTTTTCGTTGCAGTACCGGTCGAAGTACTTCATATTGATGAGGTGTGAGCTATAGGTGCTCAAATCGTTCTCGATGCTTTGCTCATCGCCTATATCAATGAAGATAGCGGAGAAGATTCCGGTTCGGGAGCGTTCGTAGACGGGGATGAGCATACCGCATTGTAGCATATATTGTAACAATCCGACCGTCTTCAGGCAAACTGATTTTCCTCCGGCATTAGGGCCTGAGATAAGCAGGATGCGCTTCTCCTCGGTCAGCATGATATCTAAAGGGACCACCGTTTTGTTTTGCGCCTTGTGCGAGAGGTAGAGCAGGGGATGCACGGATTGTATCCAGTCTATCTGCGGACGGTCGTCCATATCCGGGCGAATGGCGTTAATCTGGTCGGCATAGAGTGCTTTGGCGCGGATAAAATCGATGTCGGCCAGGAACTCGTATGATTGCAGGATGTCCGGCGCCAGGGGACGAATCACATTGGTAAACTCCGTCAGTATGTGGATAATCTCACGACGCTCGTCGCCCTCCAATTCACGGATGCGGTTATTGGCTTCTACCACAACTTCAGGCTCGATAAAGATAGTCTTTCCGGTGGCTGATTCATCATGTACAATGCCACGTATCTTTCGCTTGTAGGCGGGGGCTACAGGTATCATCAGACGGCCGTCGCGCATGGTGGGTGTTACGTCTTTGTCTACTACCCCGTCGGCTTGAGCAGCGCGCAGGATGGATTGAAGGCTGCGGGAGATGCCGCTCATTGTGGAAGCTATGTCTTTCCGTATCTGTGCGAGGGTAGGGGAAGCATTGTCTTTCACCCGACCGAACTTATCCAGTATGCTGTCTATCTTACCGATTACCTGTGGGAATACGCCCACATCTCCGGCCAATTGGGTGAGTGCGGGATAGGGTATTTCGTCACCTTCTTCCACTCTGAAGAAACGGACAATATCGTTTATCGTTTGCAGGGAACGCTTCAGGTCAAACAGTTCCTTTTCTTCGAGGAAGGTGCCTTCGGGACGAATCCGCTTTAGCGAGTAACGTACATCGAAGAAGTAAGCTGCCGGAAACTCATCTTCGCCATGGAGGATGCTAACGAATTCATTCGTCTGGTTGAGCAGATCGGAAATAAGTCGGTAATCGGCCGAGAAAGACATCTCTGCCACGCGCTCTTCGCCAAGCGGACTCAGGCATTTCTCATGAAGATGTCGGCGAACTGTGTCGAAGCCCGTCTTATGTTCAAAGTTTTGAGGATATATCACGGTTTATTTAATTTCGATCGTCATTTCTGAATGAATGGTAGGTCTAATAACGACTTCCTTCTTTTCTTTGCCTCTTTTGATATAGAATGTACAAGCGTTATTGCCGGAGGGACTTACATAGGGGGCAAACTTATAGAGATAGCCAAATATCGCCATATTCCGAGGGCTTTGTATGGCGTCGGCCACCTGTGTATATTTGAATTTATCCCAAAACATGCAAAACTTGAAGCCGTTGGCATCGGTAAACACTGTATTCGGGTCGCGAAGAGACATAGTGTTCGTAATGAACTGCTTGTAGGCTGCCGTATACTCTTCTGTCGTATGATTCATTGGTTGCGTGTCTATACGTTCAATCACATCGCGCACCCTGAGTCCGGCAATATGCGCCGGTGAGTTCAAATCTACATCCATTACCTGTTCCAGGTGATTCACGTCGTAACTGATACCTGTATAATTATACGACTTCTGACTGACAAGGAATTGTACGTTCCTTGTGTATTTTGAGTAAGGATACTGCATACACATCAGGGGGATATGGCTCTGGGCATAGTTCTCCAAACGGAAGGGGCCATTCATCAGTTCGTTGGCCTCACATTCCCAAAGGATACGTCCGGTGCCATTGCGATTATCTTTCAGTCGAACGCCTAATTGAAGCAGGTATTCAGCTTCCGATTCGGCTACTGTATTATCCAGAAAGGGAAATTTCTCTATCCTGTTGAGCATAAAGTCGTATCTGTATGCCGACTGATTATTATCAACCCTTACCAAGCTGACCCCTTTAAAGTTTGGATTCTTATTGTAGAAATAGAAGGTTTCAACAATCATGTCAGGGTTTAATGCATTGTATGTAAGCCCTTTTTTCCTGAATTCTTTTTCAATGGCGGCATTAATGGCTTCTTCCAGCTTGCGGTTGTTTTCATCAATGGGGCCAAAGGCAAAGGTCTTGTACCGGAGAAAGTTTACCGGATCAGATATCACGGTTGTTTTAAACGGGCAGGTGAATACACGCTCGCTTGTACTTTCAACGCTGTACATGGAGAATGCTGAGGCTAACTGATCTTCGGTAATAGCGTCCGACCGTTTACAATCTTTATTGATGGATACGCGCTTGGCCGAATCCGTCAGATTTGTCATCGTGAGCACTACCGAATTTTTTCCTGCAGGATTCAGCAGTGTGGGAATATCATTAACGGCTAATTCGCTAACGGGAATATCCTCAATTGCGTCAATAATATCGTATACCTTCACCCCTGCCATCTCGGCAGAAGAATAAGGAAACACTTTCGTGACAACCGGTTTTCCCTTCCCCCAGTGGGAAGATTGACTAATATCGTATGTAAAACCCAATCGACAAATTGTAGGATTCTGGCCTTCCATATTCACTGCAAAAACAGCAAGCAGAAGAACAGACAGAATAAAATGTTTCATATACAGCTCGTTATTTTGTATCATTTTTTTAATTCGAGTTACAAAGATAACGATATTTTTGGAATACCCTATCTAATCAATTTCAATTCATTGATATTATGTAGAGACGTAGCGTGCCGCGTCTCCATCCATGTGCCGTATCCGTAGACGCGGCACGTAGCGTCTCTACATGGAGGATAGAATTAGCTCTATGGCTTTGTCGAGTTGGGGATCGTTGCCGGTTAGGCGGTCTACAAAGGTGTTCTTTACGTACACGTCGGGGGTTACGCCTGTCGCTTCCATATCTTCGCCTTTCAGGTTATAGCATCCCCAGGCGGGGAGGCGGCAGAAGGAGCCATCTACTAAGGAACTGCCTGAAGTGAAGATGATCCACCGATAGGTTTCCGTTCCTACGATTTTTGCCAGACCCAGTGTCTTAATGCCGTTGGACGTTACCTCTGCATCGCTCAGGCTCCGTTCGTTGACTAATACAATCAGGGGTTTGTCGCCGGGTACTACGTTGGGGTGGGTGTTTATCTGATAGTCGCGGTATTTCCAGGTGAAATGGTGTTTACGGCTCAGGTACTCCAATACCTCGTCGTGCACATTGCCTCCGTTGTTGTAGCGCAGGTCGAGAATCAAAGCATCTTTATGAACGGCGTCGGTAGCCATGTCAATGAGGAAACTGTTCAGCGAATTGTCTCCCATGTCGCGCATGTGATGGTAGGCAACTCTTCCGCCGGTTTTCTCGGTCACCCGCTGGCGGCAATCGTCTTCCCATTTTGTATAAAGGGCGGGGGATATGGTAGAGGCCGCTCCGGTGTGGAGCGTAACATCCGTTTTCTTACCTTCACGACTGAAGGTAAGCGTTATCTCAGGTGCGTTGGCCGGTGAAGAGAAGTAATATTCCCTGTTGATTTTCTTGTCAACTGCCTGTCCGTTTACAGCCACCAATTCGTCTCCGGGTTGTATCTTGCTGTCTGTTGTATAAGCCGGAGAGTTTTTCAGGATGGAAGCAACTTTGTAGGGAGCATCGTTTTCAAACAGCAATCCCGTTGTATATGTTTTCATGGTCGTCGCTTTCTTCTCTTCGTCTCCGTTGGATGTAAAGCCAAGATGGGAGGAATTGAGTTCACCCAGCAGGTCGGTTATCATCGTCCGTAAGTCCCTCCTTGACTTCAGATGAGGGAGGAATCGGGCATATTGATCACGTTTAGCGGTCCAGTCCTTTCCGTGATGGGTCGGGTCATAGAAATTTTCGGCCAGGAGCGCCCATACTTCATAAAACATCTGGCTGAACTCGTTGCCGTTGTTTTGGGCAAAGCTCTGCTTGAGATCTATCTTCTTAGCTGTTGCCGCATCCAAGTTTACGGAATAGACGTTGCCGCCCTGAAGCGCATACAAGTCTTTTCCGCTATAGCTGAGAGACGAAGGCGTAGTCAGATCTGATATTTTCTTGGCTGGTTTCTGGTCGAAATCGAGTAGTTCCTGTACGTATGTGCCTGCAGATCCTTCATGGGTTGAGGTGTAAACCAGATAATTCTTGTCTCCGCTTTTGAGAACCAAGACACCGTCCTGGCTGCCCCTCGATTCGATGGGTTCCCAGCGGCGTTGAAGATTGTCCTGATTGAAGGAGATATTGATTGCTTTATCCGTTTTTTTGGTGGTATCAGTATTGAAAAGATCGTTGTACTTGTCTGTTGTAAAGGGTGTATCGGTGTAATCCAGTTTGATACGGAACAGATTGCCCCTTCCTCCTCTGGGGAAGGAGGCGCTCGTACGGTTGGCCGTAATGTAGAGATATTTCCCGTCAATCGACCAAGCAGGTGTATTCTCTGGCGTGGCGCTATTGGTCAGGTTGGTTGTTTTCTTTGATTGGAAGTCATAGATGAAGATATCTCGCTCGAAGAGGTTCATGGCTGTATAGGCCAGGTATTTGTCGTCGGGAGAGAAGCTCATGTTATAGCCTTGGAACGACCAAAATTCATTGTCGGCCAGCTTTTCCACTTTGTCATCCTTGGTAGTAAGGGCTTCCAGACTGCCGCTGCCGGTTACGAAAGCTATCTTGGAGTGGTCGTTGCTTATGGTCAGGTTCTTCACCATTTTGTCGGGAGTATATAGGGATAGTTCGGTATGTGGTTTTTCGGCGGATATTTTGTATAGATTGTACCATCCGTTGCGGGTGCGGGTGTAGTAAAGGGTTTTATTGTCTTTGGCCCATACCACTTCGACAACCCTTTCTTTCGGGTCGGTGGGAATGGGTTGAATAAACAGGCCTTTGACGTCGCTTACAAACAGATGTCCGCGAGATACGAAGGCAAATTTCTTGCCGTCGGGAGAGACTTCGTTGGCTGTTATCTTTCCTTCTGTTTGATAGGAATAAGCGATGGCTGGTTTGCTGCTCTCAAATACTTTGATGGGAGGCACGGTGGTTTGTCCGGTCTCCACGTCATAGAGATGGACAATGTAATCTTTGGTGAATACCACCTTCTTGCCGTTTTGGCTTACTTCAGGCCGTTGAATAGCAGTAGGGAAAGACGTGAGGATGCGCGGTTTTCCGTTTTCAAGCTTGGCCAGGTTATATTCGCCGTTAGCTTCGTCGGTAGCCCAGTAGAGGTTTCCGGCTTTATCCACTGAAGGCCATAAATCTTTTCCTATGTATGTGGTCAGTTGTTTAAATTCTTTTCGCTCCGGATTCCATGATTTGATGTCGGGATTGTTTTCTCCCTTGTAGCCTTTCCTTGTCGGATAATTACTTGCTTCGCTATTGTCGTTGAAATAGAAGGTATGGTCTACCGGATTTTCCACTAAGTTCATGATCATATTGAAGTAGCCTGGGAAAAGGCGCTCGGGAGTTCCGCCTTCGATACTGACCTTATAGGTGGTTACATCATTATAGCGGTTTGATTCGAAATACACATATTTGGAGTCGGCCGACCAGGAAGCGACATAATCCTGTGCTTCGTGGAAGGTAAGCTGGCGAATGTTACCGCCTGCAACGGGTGTGATGTACACATTGAAATTCCCCTGTTCGTCGGAGGTAAAGGCTAACCATTTCCCATCGGGAGACACTTTGGGGCTTGTCTGATATCCGGTCATGGCTGTCACGCGGGCTGCAGTTCCTCCTGTTGAGGAAACGCCCCATATCCCTCCGTCATAACAAAAATAGATGGTTCCACCATCCGGACTGATGGTCGGCTGTGTAGCAAAGAACAAACTGTCCTGCGCATGCGTAAGAAAAGGGGCGATTAATAGCAGTAAAAATAATTTCTTCATATTCTCAAACAATTAAAATGATTAGTAAAAACATGGTAGAGACGCACGGCTGTGCGTCTCTATAAGGGGTTATTCTCGTTCGTAGCCTTCGTTTTGTTGAAGGGCGGGATTGAGTTTGAACTGGTCTAAGGGGATGGGGAGGATGCTTCTATAGAAGTTCCAGTCTATCTCATAGCCTGTAGCTGCGGTGTAATGATTGCCACCTGAGCGCTGGAAGGTGATGCCGTTGCGCAGCAGGTCGAAATAGCGATGGCCTTCGCCAACAAGTTCCTTCCGCCTTTCCTCAAGTACCCTGTTCAGGTTGTAACCGGCATCGGTCACCTCATTTGCGGGATTGCCCCTTTTCACTATCTCATTCAGATAGCCCAGACCTGTGGCACGATTGCCACCTCCTTTTACTGCTGCTTCGGCAGCTATCAGATAGACTTCCGAGAGGCGAATCAGTGGATAATTGTTGTCGTAAGCAGCCTGTCCGTTGGCGCCGGGATACTTCTTCAAATAAGGCGCTTTGTTTGCATAATAACCAATCATGGCATTACGTACGTCATCAGGGTCGCTTGTCATCAGCTCGTTAAAGTTGGCCGTCAGCATAATCTCGGCATAACCGTTGGGACTGTACATATACGAAAGGCCGTTACGTCCCGGATTATCGATCGACGTATTAAACATCTCCAGCAACGATTCCTTGTTGAAGTTGGTTCCGTTTGAATTATAGGCAAAAGCAGCTGTATATCCTTCATTGGTAAACAAGCTGTACTGTCCGCTCCCCTTTAGCTCTTCAATCAGAGCAGAAGCCACTTCGTAAGCTTTGTCGTTTTTGTCCCAATACAGATAAGCCCTGGCCAGAAGTGCACGAGCGGCATACGCATTCATCTGGTTGTAATCATTCTTCGCCGTCGACATCAACGGAATGGCGCGCTCCAACTCTTTCACTATAAAGTCAAACGTTTCATTCACCGTATTGCGAACGGGCAGTTCGTTGAGAGCAAGAACTTTGTCGATAACAGGGGCGCCTAACGATTGTCCGTTGTCTTTCTTGAAAGGATAGCCGAATACCTTCACTAAATCGAAGTGAGCCATGGCGCGCAAGGCGATGGCATGACCCTTCGCATTTGTTTTCTGTACGTCGGTTCCGTCTTTTACCTTGCCGTTATCAATGGCCTCAATAATTTGGGAAGCATTACGGATTAACTGCAGCGGACGATACCACATATAGCCCGTGCCCGACGAAGCGGAGTTCAACCTGTAATGATTGTAGACATAGAGGCTGTACGAAGCTTGGTTGCCGGCGTCTGATTGCACGTCGTCTCCGCGAATATCGCCATAAACTAAGTAAAACTGATTATCGTATTCGAAGCTCTGCATAATGTTGTAGCAACCGTTGAGGGCGCTTTGTACCAAAGATATATCTGAGATTGCTTCCGAGGTAGGTATTTCGGTGGAAGGGGCTGTGTCTAAGAAATCACTACATGAAGCCAGTGGTATCACGAGACAGGCAAGAAACAGCCAATATATATTTTTCATTTGAGTCTGTTTTTAATTGTTACTATTCATCAAAAATGTATTTCAACACCCAAAGAGAATGTCTTTGTAGGAGGAACATTCCAGCCCACTTGCGGACCCAGTTCGGGGTCGTATTGGTCGTAAGCAGCCCAAGTCAGCAAATTGCTTCCCGAGAAATACAACCTGGCTTTTGTCATGCCGAGGTGGTTTATCCATGCTTTGGGAGCATTCAGTCCGAATACGAGGTTTTTCAGCCTTAAATGGTTTGTGCTGTGCACAGCGCGGGTCGAGGTGTACCATCCACCCGTCTCGTTTCCGTTTACATAGCGGGGAACATCCGTCACGTCGCCCGGTTTCTGCCAGCGCTTGCGAAGCTCGATACTCTTGTTGTACTTGTCCCAGTATCCGTCATCCTGAAGCGCCCAAAGCGCATTATCCACGCTATGGCCTCCGAGTGTGAAGGAGAGGTTGAAAGACAGGTCCAGGAACTTATACGCGAAGCTGTTGTTCAGCGAGCCTGCCAAATCGGGAGCAGGGTCTGCTACGCATATACGGAAAGCTCTTCCGGGATCTTTTACGATATCACGTGAGAGTGTGCCATCCTCCAGCGGACGGTTGGAGTAATATTGTGCTTCGCCCGTTTGAGGATCTACACCGGCATATTCCAATACGTATATGGTATTAAACGCTTCACCTTCCTTGCGAATTAACCTTCCGTCGATAAATTCGGAATGCTCGGCCGTTGTCTTGATGATTTTGGACTTGTTAGAGCTTAGATTGAGAGAGGTAGACCACCTGAAATCTTTACTTTCCAAGTTGACGGATGTGGCTTCAAATTCAACTCCCCTGTTTCTTATTTGTCCTACATTGTCCATCACGGAAACAAACCCCGTAGCGGCATATACCGGCCTTTCCATCAGCAGGTCTTTCGTGTCGCGTTGATAGAGGTCGAGCGAGAAAGAGAGGCGACCCAGCAGTACGGCGTCGAGGCCCACATTGCTCATATAGCCTTTTTCCCAGGTCAGGTTGTCATTCTGTATACGGTATTCGGTAATGGCCGTATTCGAGCCATAGCGGATATTCGTATTGTAGGTTCCCATGTAGCCATAATAGGTGGAAGGCAGGGTTCCGTTCACACCATACGAAGCTTTCAGCTTTAAATCGGTAAGCCATGTAACGGCTTTCATGAAAGGTTCGCTTGTCACCCTCCACGAGGCGGAAGCCGACCAGAAGTCGCCCCATCTTTCCTGGTGAGAAAGGCGGGATGAACCGTCGTGCCTGTAACCGGCGCTCAGATAGTATTTATTGGAATAATCGTAATTGAAGCGACCTACATAAGACATCTGCCTGTCTGAATCCTTTATATTCGTAATGGTGACAGGGGTCATGGCGTTGCTAAGCGAATGATTCACTTTCTGCCCGTAGTTTTGCGCCCTTCCGTAAAACGTTTCAATCTGATAGCTCTGCACTTCGAAGGCTGCCGTAGCGTTCAGGTGATGTACGCTGTTGAACGTTTTGATGTAGTTGAGCAGCGTGTTCGAGTTGTAATGCAAACGCTCAGGGCGCCACATCTGGCCGTCACCCTGTGTTGAACGGCCGTCAAACGATTCGGGTCCCCAATACCTGAACTCTTTCGTATTGGTATAGTCGAGGTTGAAGATAGTAGAGAGCTTCAGCCCAGGAATAATCTCGTAACCGGCGTTCGCCGAACCCAATATACGTCCGATCCGTGTAAACGACTCGGTATTGTCATTTTCAAACAAAGGATTGTATCCGCCGTTGTTTGAGTAATACCCTGTATTGTATGAACCATCAGGCTTGTAGATGGGGATGGAAGGGGTAAGCTCATAGCGTGAACTGTAAACGGCGCTGGCATAATACGACGATTCGGGTGTCATATTGTTCTCTGTCAGCGTGAAGAAAGAACTCATGCCCAGCGTGAACTTCTTGTACGTGTTGTTATAGCTCAAGCGTCCGGTATAACGTTCAAAGTCGGTCCTGAGGGAGAGACCGCTTTGTGTGGTATAACCCAGGCTTGCCGCAAAGTTGTTGTTTTCCTTTCCTCCGGTTGCCGAAAACTCATAGTCTTGCATATATCCTTTTTTGAAGAGGGCGTCAATCCAGTCCGAATATCCTCCTTCGGGAATGCCGGCATGGGTATTGATGTTCTTATCGGCATATAGCTCGGCATCTGTCTGAGAGTCGCCTTTAAGGAGCCGTTGGTTGATGTAGCCTTCGCGAATCAGTTCACGGCGCTCTTCGCCACCCATGATCGGGCGATATTGCATGGCCATGTCTGATACGCCCCAATTGGCCTTGAACGAGTAGTTTGTTTTCCCCTCCTTGCCTTTTTTGGTTGTGATCAGGATAACGCCGTTCGACCCTCTTGCCCCGTAAAGCGAGGTGGAGGTGGCGTCTTTGAGGATGGTCAAGCTTTCAATATCCGAGGGATTCAACGTGGCGAAAAGATCCAAGCCGCCGGGATTGTTCGTGTCTGATGTCATATTTCCCGACATGATGGGAACGCCGTCGAGTACGAAGAGCGGTTCGTTGGAGGCATTGAATGAACCTGTACCGCGGATACGGATGCTGCTGAAGGAACCGGGTTGACCGGTATTGGCTCGTATCGTTACGCCGGGCACTTGCGACTCAAGCATCTGTGCAACCGATACTGCCGGTAAATCCTGCAACTTGTTCATATCAACCACCGAGGCGGCACCCGTATAGGATGATTTCTTGAAGTTACCGTATCCGGTCACTACAATTTCTTCTATGTCAGAGCTTGAGGATGACATCACAATAAGTGTCGGCTGACCGGTTTGAGCCGTCACCTCCACTGTTTCCAGTCCGATATACCTTATTTGCAAAACGACGGGGCCACTCTTGTCTACCGACAGCGAGAAGTGGCCGTTCACATCACTAACCGTCCCTACGGTTGTTCCTTTGATTAGAATAGAAGCCCCAATAACGGCCTCACCATTACTTTCGGTAACCGTACCGGTGACAACTGATGTCTGTCCCCTGCTTAATTGCACAAAAAACAGAAATAGTATTATTACAAAATACTTGTTTAAAATAATGTTTTTCATCTTTACATTGCATTATTTGTTGGGTTAGTATTACATTTACATAAAATCACTCCACTAAAAAAAACGGTCTAAATTTATTGATTAATAGAATACGCAACATATAATTTCTATTATTTTTCGTGTTTTTAACAACTACCCACCCCCTACGGTTATGGGTTATTTAGTATGGTAATGATGCGATTGGTAACTTTATTCATCAAATCTGAAGATATGCTTCCTGCTTTTCGGATGATTAGTTTTTTGTCGGCGGTAAAAATCCTACTTGCCCGAATGAATGAGTTAGTAGGTAATGAACCCGATATGAAATCTTCTTCATTTAATGATAGGGCAAAATGTCTATCAGTGCTTTTAGAGGTTATTTGGCAGAGTAAAATGTCTTCTCCGGGTAGATTGGCCAAAACTAATGCAGGACGTCTTTTCGATGTAGAAAGATCTAAAAAGGGGAATGGAATGACGGCTACATCGCCTTTTATAAATCTTTCCATGCTTCGTCTTCTTCGGCTGTAGACCAGTCTTTGGCTAAAACATATTCATTATCTAAATGTGTATCAATGTCAATGGATGATTTGACTTTTCTTTCAATTCAGACAGGGCAAACCTTAAGTTTAAAAATTCAGCAGTTTATTTACCATGATGGACACTGAAGAAACTGTACAATGTTGCAGTTGTCGGATGAAGCGGAAATAACTATTCTCCATCGCAGATATATGCATTTTTTTGGGCAGATACCTGGACAAGTTTTATAAGAAGCCGTTATCTTTTCTTCATTTGACAGCTGTCGAACAACTGTTTGACAAGTGTCGGACAGTTGTTCGATAGCTGTCAAACAAGTGTTCGACACTTGTCAAACGAAGAAAAAGACCCGATATCTGCAAAAAGTTTATATGAGAGATTTTTAAAAAAATGCTGATGAAAAAAATATCTATCCGCGTTTACTTGTACCTCTTGTAGCAGATTTACAATCCACCCTCCTCCTCACATTAATTTTTGATTTTTAATTCTTAATTTATTTTTGTATCTTTGCGCCTGTTTTTGAAATTAATAGGGATCGAACAATGATTACAGTTAGCAATTTAGATTTGCAATTTGGGAAGCGTATCTTGTTTCAGGATGTCAATCTGAAATTTACACAAGGTAACTGCTACGGAATAATAGGTGCCAATGGAGCTGGTAAATCCACTTTTCTTAAGATATTGAGCGGCGAGTTGGATCCAACGCGCGGTACGGTCATGCAAGGACCGGGCGAACGTTTGTCGGTGTTGAGCCAGGACCACTTTGCTTTCGACGAATATACAGTATTGAATACGGTGTTGATGGGGCATACCGCCCTTTGGGAGGTGATGAACGAGAAAGACGCCCTCTACGCCAAACCCGATTTTAGTGATGCCGACGGTATCCGTGTGTCGGAACTCGAGGAACGCTTTGCCGAGATGGAAGGCTGGAATGCCGAGAGCGACGCCGCCAGTTTGTTGAGCGGCTTGGGTATCAAGGAAGACTTACACTATATGCTGATGAAGGACTTGAGCGGTAAGCAAAAGGTGCGCGTACTGTTGGCGCGCGCCCTGTTCGGACAACCCGACAACCTGCTGCTCGACGAGCCTACCAACGATCTCGACCTTGAAACCGTTGGCTGGCTTGAGAACTATCTTTCCAACTTTGAACATACGGTGTTGGTGGTAAGCCACGACCGTCACTTCCTCGACTCCGTAAGTACGCATACGGTTGACATAGACTTCAACAAACTCTCGCTCTTTGCCGGAAACTACAGTTTCTGGTACGAGTCGAGCCAGTTGGCCCTCCGCCAGCAGCAACAGCAAAATAAGAAGGCCGAGGAGAAGAAGAAAGAACTGGAGGAATTTATCCGCCGCTTCAGTGCCAACGTGGCCAAATCGAAGCAGACTACCAGCCGCAAGAAGATGATAGAGAAGCTGAATATCGAAGAGATACAGCCTTCGTCTCGCCGCTATCCGGGAATCATCTTTTCCCCTTCGCGCGAGCCGGGCAACCAGATATTGGAGGTGAAGGGTCTGACCAAAAGCATCGAAGGGCAAACGTTGTTTCAAGACCTGAACTTCAACGTTGAGAAAGACGACAAGATAGTCTTTATCAGTCGCGACCCCCGTGCCATGACGGCCTTGTTCCAGATTATCAACGGCGAAGAAGAACCCGATGCCGGAACCTATCAATGGGGCCAAACCATCACCACGGCCTATCTCCCCTTGGATAATGCCGCCTTCTTTAACTCCGATTACAACCTGATAGACTGGCTCAGCCAGTTTGCCTCGGATACCAACGACGTCTACCTGAAGGGCTTTTTAGGCCGTATGCTGTTTACAGGTGAGGAACTGCTGAAGAAGGTGAGCGTGCTTTCGGGGGGTGAGAAAATGCGCTGCATGATATCGCGTATGATGCTTAAAGACTCCAACATGCTGATACTCGATACGCCCACCAACCACTTGGACTTGGAATCCATACAGGCCTTCAACAACACCCTGCAGGCCTTCAAAGGAAATGTACTCTTCTCGAGCCATGACCACGAGTTTATACAGACCGTGGCCAACCGCATTATCGAACTTACCCCCAAAGGTATCATAGACAAGATGATGGAGTACGACGATTATATTATTAACCCCACCGTGGCTGAACTCCGCGAGAAACATTATTCATAAATAAAAAGCTGAAAGTTGAAAGTTATTCCGAGGCTTCCAATTTTCAACTCTCAACTAACATTAAACAGATGAAATGTCGATTGCTTTTTCTACTGGCTATATTTGTATCATGGCTTCCGGTATTAGCCATTCAGAAGCCTTTGTTTATGCTCTATCACAAGGAATTGGCCGAGGGATGCACCGTAGCCGACTGGTTGCGGGTGGTTTACCACGGCCTGAAACTTGACGGTACGATAGCCGGCTATCTTACTGTCATACCGCTTTTGTTTATTATCGCCTCGGTTTGGCTACCGGACAAATACCTGCGGAAGGGATTGAAGGTGTACTTCGGCACTGCGGCTGCACTGATAGCCATCATCTTTGCGGCAGATGTGGCTTTATATACGTTCTGGGGCTTCCGACTGGATGCCACTGTGTTCTTCTATATCCAATACCCTTCTGGTGCGATGGCAAGCATAGAGGAAGGGCTGATTATCCGTCAGGCGCTGTTCGTCATCGTTTATGCCTTTGCAACAGCTTGGTTCTTCAATCGCGGGGTACTGCGCTTGCTGCCTGCCACACCTGTGAAGCAACGGGTAGGAGGCACGCTTTTGCTCATAGTTGCAGGAGGACTGCTTTTCCTTCCCATCAGAGGAAGTGTGACTACCTCTTCGGCCAATGTAGGGATGGTGTATTTCAGCAACAAGCAATTCCTGAATCACGCTGCTATTAATCCCGCCTTTAGCCTGACAGCCTCCCTTTTCAAGCAACTGGATTTTGCTACCCAATTCCAATTTTTCCCCGAAGAAAAACGGATGGAGATTGTAGAGACGTTGCATGCAACGTCTTATCATGCAGAGATGTTCTGTGATGAGACCTTGCATGCAACGTCTCTACTCAATACCAAACGGCCCGATATCCTGCTGGTTATTTTGGAGAGCTTTTCGGCTAATACGATTGAGGTGCTTGGGGGAACACCGGGCGTTACGCCCCACTTGAACAAGTTGTCGGAAGAAGGTGTTTTGTTTACGAATATCTACGCCAATTCCTTCCGTACAGACCGGGCTCTGGTATCCGTGCTAAACGGTTATTTGGCACAACCTACCACCTCCATCATGAAGTACCCGGCTAAAACACAAAGCCTTCCCTCCATCTCACAAAGCCTTATCAAAGAAGGCTATGTGGCAGAGATGCTTTACGGGGGAGACATCAACTATACCAATATGCAGAGCTATTTTTTCGGCTCCGGATACAGTAAGATTACGGCCGATCATCATTTCCCCCTCACTAACCGCCTGAGCAAGTGGGGAGCGAATGACGACATCACTTTCAATTATCTCTATGAATCGCTATTGGAGAAGGATCCCGACGTGCCGCTCTTCTCCACCTTCCTGACACTGAGCAGTCACGAGCCTTTCGAGGTGCCTTTCTACCGGCTCGATCATCCCTATCTCAACTCGGTAGCCTTCACCGACAGTTGCATTGGTAATTTTATCGACAAGATAAAGCAAACGCCCGTATGGGACAACCTCTTGGTAATCTTTGTGGCCGACCATGGTTTCCGCTATCCGGAGACATTGAAAGAGTATGAGCCGCTTCGCTATCATATCCCCATCTTGTGGGTAGGAGGCGCCGTGAAACAACCGGCCAGGATAGAAACCATTGCCAGCCAATCAGATTTGGCAGCTACCCTTCTCGGCCAGTTAGGCATCCCTCACGGCGAGTTTACTTTCAGCAAAGACATACTGAATCCCCGGCAGCCGGCTTTCGCCTTCTACACCTACAGCAACGGCTTCGGCTTTGTAGACAGCACAGGCGTCTCCGCCTTCGACAATGAAGGAGAACGCCCCCTCCTGCAATCTCCCCAAGAAGGCAGCCCCGACCGCTTGGAAAAAGGCAAAGCCCTCCTCCAAACCCTCTATCAAGACCTGGGCAATAGATAAAAAATGTCATCCTCAAGCTCTGACATTGAGGTGTGAAAGGATTTTGTCGGTAAGCAAATCCTTTTCAAAACAGATTGTTTCGTTCTGTAAAAACCGCCTTTTGAAAGCGTCGGCAAAAACACCGTTGCCTGCCGGCGGCTCAAGGAATCGTTGGGGTGCAATATCTGCCCGGTGTAAACTTTCAGCAATTGCCTGTACTACATCCGGCGGCGTGTAAAATGCCGTCAGTACGGAGTTTTTCAAACTGCACAGCAGAATGGCTGCTATTCCTTAAATTATCACTACCTTTGCAACTTTGAAATTCAAATGAAAATTATTATAATATCAATAATCGGTTTATTGTCAGGCCTGTCGGCTACGCCGTCAAGCGCGAATCCCTTTATTTCAATGACGCGCAAACCATATTCCGCATACACTGACAGTCTGGAAAAATATTTTGCACAGCCGGCTTTTGAACAAAACGACTCTGCATGGGCAGCAGAAACAGCGCAACAAATGCGCGAAGCCGCACAGGTTTCGGGCGACAAGCGCTGGGAACTCGAAGCCGACTTCTTTGAATTTCTATACAACTATTATCATAACTGGGACAAGCCCAATCGCCTGCAACATTCGGAAGAAACGCTTGATGCTGTGCAGAAAATCATTTCCCTTGCAGGAAAAAGCGGCTACATTGCCCTGCAACTGCGCGGAGAGTATTTTATTTTCACACACTACTGGTACGATTGTGAAAACCACGAAAAGGCGTTCCTGCAATGGAATAAACTGGAAAAACTGCTCGCTCCCGTGCCCGCCGAAGATTTCCCGCATAAACCCCTTTACTGGCAGCAGATAGCCGTTTTATACAGCTATTTCGGCGAGTATGAAAAAACGGTTTATTATTACAGTAAAGTTCTTGAAACGCCCGAAGTGTCGCTTCAACAAGGACATTTAGAATGGACGATAAACGAACTCGGACTTATTTACCGCAACCATTACAATGATTTGGAAAAATCAGATTCATGCTTTCGCGCTATTTTGAAACTGATGCCCGACAAGCAGTCCATCAAAAGATACCCCAATTTTACCGTACAGGAACGGAACGAACTCTGGGCAGTTCTTGCTAAGGGAAATCTCGGCACAAACCGCTACCTGCGCGGTGAATACGACGAGGCTATTCCCCTGCTCATACAGGGTATGGAAGGCGCGATTAAAAACAACAAATACAATTACCCCTACGCCGCAGGAAAAGCGCTGCTGCTTGCCGAGATTTATATTTTGCAAAACGACCTTCCGGTAGTCAAACATTACGCCGACAAGGCGCGCGAATGGCTCGACACGGAACGGGACGTCAGCCGTGCACATAACATCGAGCTTTGGCAAAAATATTATCAAACCCTGTTGCAGTATTACCGCGCAAAGGGAGACAACGACAACGCATGGCTATATAATGATTCTCTGGAAAATGCAAAGCGAATTGCCGGCGAAGAATATAACCTGCGCCAACTGCAACGCGCCGAGCAGGAAATACACCAGGAGAAACTTGAAGCCGAACAGACACTCAGCCATGCCTACCGTCGCAGTTTTTTGATTTCCGCCGCCTTTGTAGTCGTTGTCGTAATCCTGCTATTGTTCATTATTTATTACAACCGCCGGATTGCGAAGAAGAACCGCAATCTTGTGGCGCAGCTCAAAGAGCAGGACAAACTAACGGAAATGAGCTTGCAGGAAGATAGCGATTCCGATTCCGCCGGGCAGACGGACGAAAGCAACGCCCGGCAACTGCTCCGTAACCTGCACGCCTGGCTGTTGCAGGATGCGCGTTATGCCGGGAAAATCGACGCTAATACCCTTGCTGCCACACTCTCCGTCAGCCGCACCCGCCTGTTTGAAACGGTAAAGAACCTTACAGGAAAAACTTTGTATGACTATATCAACTCCCTGCGCCTCGACCAGGCCCGCCAAATGCTCGAAACAACCGCTGCCACCGTCGAGACCATTGCCACTGACTGCGGTTTCTCCACTGTCCGCACCTTCTACCGTCTTTTCCGCGAAAGTTACGGCATCACGCCGGCACAATACCGGAAAATTGTGATGAAGACCTGAAATTCCGCGCTTTTTTTCATTTCTGTACTGTGTGTCACATCTTCTGTACTGTGTGTCATAATGTTTTGTGAATTTCACTCTATTTTTGCTGCCGAAAATATCACAACAAGCATTAAAACATAAATGGACAATAAACGGTATATTTTACTTACAAGCCTTCTGTTGCTGACGGTATTCCTTCCGGGTTTCGCACAGCAAAAAGAACAACAGCGATACCTTGCCGTAAAAACGAACGTGGCAGCATGGGCGGGTACGGTAATGAACGCGGCGGTCGATGTGCAGGTAAGCAACCGTCTTTCCGTGGAACTGCCTGTGTTGTGGAGTCCGTGGAAAATATCGGATAGCCGTTCCATAAAGACACTCGCCTTTCAACCGGAACTTCGCTGGTGGCTCATGCAGCCCGGTGAAGGGCATTTTTTCGGACTGCATACTCATATTGTCTGGTATAATGTGCAGTGGAAAAACGACCGCTATCAGGATGCCGGACGTCCATTGCTGGGCGCGGGAATTGGTTACGGCTACCTCTTGCCGCTGGGCGGACGCTGGGCTGGAGAATTTACTTTGGGAGCAGGCTACGCCAATATGCGCTACAACACCTATTATAATATGTATAACGGCGCAAGGATAGATACCCACACGCGCAACTATTGGGGCATTACCCGTGTTGGAATCTCCCTTACTTACCGGTTTAATTCCAATAAATAGCAGCACATGAAAAAGATATTATACCTGACTTTTCTCATTATCCTTACCGTTTTGTCCGGTTGCATCCACGAATACCCGGACGGAGAAGGGATTGATCCTACATTGCTCGCGGCGGAAGTCAGTCTTACGTTCAATCTGCAATGGGAAAACTATGAGAACGGGACAAAAGCCGCCTTGCGTTCTGCCGATGGTTACAGCCGCCGTTTCATCGTGGAAGTACGGCGCGAAGGGCAAACCGTTTTCCGCCAAACCCTTGTCTCCCCCCCCCCCCCCCCCCCCCCCCCCCCCCCCACCCTTTCACTCTTCCCCCCCCCCCCCCTCCCCCCCTCCCCTCTACCCTCCCCCCCTATCACCTCTTCTCACCCCCCCTCTCCCCATCCCTCCCCTCCTACTCCCTCTCCTCCCAGCTTCTCCTCTTCTCCCCTACATTAAACGACTCCTTCCCACCTCCCTACACCACATTC
>BNTS01000014.1 GCA_025996775.1 Bacteroidia bacterium
CCCGAAGATGCCAACGGCAAGGGGTATTTGACGCCTGCCATGACCGAGAAGTAGTCGTATATGTTGGCCATCACTCCTGCTTCGGGGCTAAGGAAGAGGTTCCTCACCCCGTCGGTCAGCCATTCGTCGGAGGCGTATCCCCTTTCGGTAACATGATACTCCTTGCCGATGCTGTTGCTCCCGATTCCAAGGCCCCCGTAGAGGAATGCCGAGGCATATTCGGTGTGCACCAGCTTGGCTGTTATCCCGGTCGAGAAGAGCCACGAGGATACGCGCCGGTTGGCTGTCGGCTGCATCCCGTAATGGTCTTCGGATGCTCCAAGGCCATCGCCTGCATCAACGCTCTTGAGGGTTTCATCGTCTTCGTAGTAGGATGTCTGCCCCGTCTGGTTGTAGAAGCTCTTGTCCGACCGGAAGGAGGCGTAAACGCCAACGCCTTTGTTGCGCAGCAGGAAGGCCGATACGCCGTGCATACTGCTGCCGCCCTCAGCCGTTGCCATGTCGAAGAGGTAGGAGATATGGAACTTGTCCTTGGCACCCGAAATATTCATGTCCTTTTGGGCCAGACGCAGTTGCCCGGTGGCATACTCGATGTCCTTCGGATTACAGTTGCACGAAGCACATTCGAGCATTTCATTGTAGTAAGTGATAGCGCTTTCATAGTCTTTGTCGGACAAGAACTGCCCGGCCAGCTTGAGGCTGTTGTCGCACTGCTCCTGCTTCATCTTGTCGCGGACGCCGGTCAGATTGATAACCAGGTTCTCTGCCGAGAAGCTGGTTGATTCGCTTAGTGGGCTCCAGACGATACGCTTGCCCGTTCCGGCTGTAATGCCGTGTACGTCGCCCGTCACCTGCACGGCTTCTTTCGTTTCCGCACTGTCGCCGGTGGTGTAAGTAACGACGATGTCGTCAATGGATTCGGCCTGCACCGCATAATCATACGTGATAATGATTTGTTCACCTTCCGCGGCTACCTGTACGTTGCTTATCTGTGAACGCACCATAAGCGGGGTAAGTAAAAGCCCCGCAACAAAGAATAACTTGAAGTAATCTTTCATAAATGTATTTGTTATTAATGATTAGTGAATCTTGTTACTTGCCTTACCGTTCTATGGCAAACTCCCTGAAGACTTGTGTGCGCCTGTCGAGGGGAATCTTCGCCTTCCAGCTATCGACCGCCTGCCGTGTGATGTGGCTTTCGGCAAACCGTATGTCGTCCTTGAAGAAAAGGAAGAGCAGGCTGTTTATTTCCTTCGCCTTTGTCCTGTCGGACTTGCTAAGCACGTAGTAGCCGTCCAAGGGAAACTTTATCGTTCCGTCCTGTGTGAATATCATGTCGGGTTCGCGCGTGCCGTCGGGATAGATTTGTTCCCCGGAGCCGTCCTCCTCGAAGAGGAAGATGCGCAGGTAGCCGTTTTGATGCGGCGTGACTGTAAAGGAGAGTAGTTCCTTCTCCTTGTATGCACTCTTGATTCCATCAACCTGGAGTTGGAAGGTTGGGTCGGCTTTCTTGTCGTACTTGACTACGGTGGCATTGATAACGACTTTGTACACCATCACCTTGGCCTTCCCCTGCTGCATAACTTCGATGTCTTCGCTTGTTACTTTGTAGTTCGTAACGTCACCGCCGACATTGCTAACAGATGCTTCGGTGAACATTTCCCCCGCCTGCGTTATTTCGGAAAGCAACTGTTCCGGTATCCCGGCCATCCGGAGGGCCTCGATTTTAGCATTGAACAAGGCTGTCTCCTTTGCCTTCTCCGGCGTTATGTTGGCGATGACGCACGAGCCTGTTGCGTCCTTCACCTGTACGGATTCCTGCGCCGATGCCGCCGCTATGGTAAGAAGCAGAAGGGCCGGCAGCGTGAGTGCGGTACGGATGATTGCTTTCATGGCTTGTCGTTTATCATGTTAATAGCCCTATCGGAAGCCTGTTTGAAGACTTCCTTGTTAAATTCCATCTTCTCCTGTGAATGGCCTGCAAAGGTGTCAATCACGTTCCCCGTTGCCACTTTCACCAAGGCGTATGCCGTGTACCGCCCGTCCTTCTCCTGCTTGTAGGTAACGTCTTCGACATTCACATTGACTAATGACGCCGAGACGCTTTCAACGCTAACGGAGATAAACTGTTCCTTCAGGTTTATGTCCTGCCCATTGCCCGTCTGGTTGAGGTAGTCGAGCACAATCTGCTGGCAAACCGAGCTTGCATTGCGCGCTATTTCCAACTTCGCCCTGTGAGTAGCTTTCGACTTCGCTACCTGCATGTCCTTATCCTCTCCTATCCCTACGGCGCGGAAGAAAGCCGCGTCGGAACGGTAATCGCTATAAAGCCCCTTCATCAGGTTACTTTTTGTCTTACATCCCTGCGCCATAAGGCAGAGCGCGACCGACAGGATTATTCCCGGTAAGTATAAATGCTTCTTTTTCATAACTGTTTCGTTCTTCTTTATTTAATAATATATATTATGCCTTTTAATTCCTTCCCTCCTGCGCTCAACGTCCATTCAAGCGCCGGTAATCCTTCCGTCCATGCAGCCTCCATTCGATAGGAACTTCCGTTGCCTTCCGCTTCTACTATCATCCGTTTGCCGTAGCGGACAACTAATTTGTATTCCACCTCCCTGTTCCATTTGAACTCCACGGGCCTTCCTGCAGGCAGCTTTATTTCCGCTTTATCAGGGAAAACCATCTCCAACTCCATTTCCGCCCTGTCCGCCTTGGACTGCCGGTTGATGTAAGTCTTGTGGGACGGCGTTCCATTATTGCTGACGTAGAGCGATACTCCGGCAATCAGGACAATGCAGGCGGCTATCGAAACAAACGACCACAGGCGTATCTTCTTCTTCCTTCCAACCTGCCTCTTTACGGTAGGCGTAGTAGTATATGCCAGCTCCTCGTCGGCTATCAAGCATGAAAGCCTCCGGATGGAATTTACATACGTGCGACAGGCTTTACAGGTTTCCAAATGTTCCTGGAAGCTGGTCTCCTCGCCGGGCGACATCTTATTCAACATATATCGTTCGACCTGGTGCGGCGAACAGTATTCCGATAATTGCATATTTATAATAATTCGTTTGCTTTATCTATATTATGCGATAGAATACGAATTGTGACAGGCTCCTCCCTTTTTTTTGATAATTTCTTTCAAGCGGCTGCACAAAACCTTCCTTACCCGCTCGTAATCTTTCCTTGCCTTGACAACCGCCCGGCGGTAGTCTTCCTCGCTTATGTCCTGCTCACCGTATTGCTCGGAAATAATATCGTTGTAGCTCATGCCGTTTACAGCCTTGTCGATTAGTATCCGTGCCTTGTCTTCAATTCCGTCTATCAAAGCCTTGTGGAGAGGATGGTTGGAGTTCAGCAGGATAATAGAAGCGGCATGGGCCACCTCGTAGGGATTGCCGGTATTAATGTCCGGTTCAAAAGCCTCTCCTTCCGTCATAGCGCTTGGGTAGTATTCTTCTACAAAAGAGATAGCGCCTTTATCTTCTTCCTTTTCGTCTTCATTCTCGTAATTGGGCTTCATCTGTGATAAATCTTCTAAATAATCGTCTTTCTGTATGTATTTACGCTGTATGCTTCCGGCCTGTAATTTGCATACTTTGATAATATAGTTCCTGAAATCCTTGCCGTTTGTAAACACAGGCATGTTTCCCTGTTTCTCTACCAGCCGCTCCCGCAACACGATGTAGGAATCCGTCCATGTCTGGTCTTTTATCAAGTCGGGAAAGCCATAGTCGTCGCTTCTTTGCAACAGATAGCTCACCACTAAGCGCGAGAGGTCTTGCATATACAATGCGCATACACCCCAGAACGACGAGTCGTCCGACATAAGGCATTCAACCACCCGGCTTATTTCCAGCGGATACATCTTCCCCGATTCCACGGAAAAGAAATCATCCGTTTCCTCCGGGTTTCTAAAGGAGTTCCCGTTCCGGCAGAAGCTCCCGTATATCCCATCATAAATAGGATTAGAGAAATGCCAGGCAAAGGTTATGCCTGCCGGTGTTTTAAGTTCGCTGTCAAGGCCGCCTTCCGTTACATTCCGCAGGCTTGCAAGATAGGCCGCTGCCTTCCTGAAGTGATGCCGCTTTAAGTTAGGATTAGAAGCCTTTTCGTTTCCGATAAAGCGCTCATATCCGAGTATAGAGCCATAAAAAAGTTCCAGCAAGCGGGCTTTCATATTAGCAAAAGGCACATCGCTACCGGTAAACATATCTTCGGCCAACAAAATTACTTCCTCCCAATCGCTGACGATTCCGATATATACTAACCTGTGCTTTTCTTCCTCTTTTAATAGAATTTCTCTAACATACATACTACTATAAATGTCAAATGTCTTACTTCAGTTCCTACCCCCAGTTCAATTATTGTCACACTAAACGACCGTTTTTTTTGCGCACTCTGTAAGCTTGGCGACAAACCGTTGGAAAACTATATTTTCAATCTTTTTTTGCTCTTAATGCGCTAATAAATAGCGTAATGTTTTTTATTTTTCAAATAAAAAAGAAAGTTGGGGGGATATGTTTAAAGAATGTTTATATTTGTACAAATTAAACGGTCGTTTAATTTGACAATCATTTTTTCATTTTTCAGCGTATATCTATCGGCAATCATGGCATTACAGCCATTGTCTGAACCATGATTTTATTACGATTATCATTGATTAATATTGTGAATCTTATAAATCTCTGGCATGTACGTTGGAGGCGATGCTGAGTGAGGGGTAATTGTCAATGTGTCAAAAATATCAAAATGTCAAAAAATGGCCTTTTTTTGCTTTGATATTTGAGGCGAATTTGGACTTTTAACACGAAAAACGCAAGGATTTGCGGGTTTGGCAGATACAAAAAGACAGCAATGATGAGCTAAAAATTAAAAATTGAAAGTAGATAGCGGAAATAATGATCTACTATTTGTATTTTCCTTTCAATATCTGCTATAACGTCATTCAAGCACTCAAGGGATTTAAGGGTATTATAGATCTTAACAAATCTTAATATTAACCAAATAATAACTAATATTAAATGATATTCATAATTCATCCTCATCTCTTCGGGAAATCATTTAGATGATTTTAAAAATGATCTAAATGAAATTTCCAAATTATGCTGATGACGTCCGACAATCATCTAAATGATTTCCCCAAAAGAAGCCGTCTTTTCAAAATATTTTTCCCAAATATTGACAAAAGCTTTACATATCCATTAACTTTGGCCGATTTCGTCGAAACTCCGAATTTCTCGTAACACGAAAAAGGCCTTTTCTCTGACAATTTGTTCGGTTTTTAACAAAAATTTGTAGAGACGCGATTAATCGTACTGGTGTCCGCTAAAAAAAATTAAGAGTTAGAGAAGTGTCATTTTGATAGTTCTCTAATTCTTGTTTGATCAGGAAGTCTCTCAAATAAAACACCGTTTTGCCTATAGGGACAATCGCGTTCCGCAAGAATCTCATAGTTCATCGTTTCTTTCGCCTGACAATAAAGTAAGCCCCCAAACCATATGGTTTTACGACAATTACATTCAATGTTAAAGATTTTTTCCGGACACCAGTAGGTCTTCATAGACTCTGCATCGCCTATTCTCCGAGCTAATCTTTTTAAAATCAATCATCCTCCTTTCCCCGGCAGGCAGAAAAAGGGGGCGAGCTGAAGCCCGTCCCCTTTTTCAAATAAGAATCTATGCACCTATCAATCGTTTTTGATTAGGACTTTATAGGTTTTGCCTTCTACCGTTACGAGGAAGATTCCCTTAAGTAGTTTTGTCGAAACTGTTTCTCCGGCCAAGTAGGGTACCGTCTTCACGTATTGACCGCTCACGTTGAATACTTTTGCTTCACCGGTTGTGGTGGAGTAGATATATAGCGAGCTGCCCAACGTCCAGACATGATTACCGTCAATCGATTCGAGGCCTGTCGTTACAGCCCAATACGTGATGGTTATCGTTACCGGATCCAATCCTTCACCGCTTACCGTAAGGGTTGCTGTATAAAGCCTTGGGGCAAGTCCTGCGTGAGGCGTGAGGATGATATTTGCTTCACTGCCCACTGTCAGACTGGCAAGTGTAGATGATGAAAGAGTAAATGCACTCGCATCAGCACCTGACAGGGTTACATTCAAGGCCCCCGTCTCTATATTTCCGGTATTACTAATGTGAACGATCAAATCGCTAAGTGATAGCAGTTCGATGCGCTTCACAGGAGTGGAGGCATGAGGTGTGGCAACAATTACGCCGTTCACATCTATTGTTGATACGACAGCAGAGCCTTTTGAGAGTGTTCCCTTAAACTTGAAGGAACCGTTTGTACCATTGGGCTTCACTTCCGTTCCTTCAATGGCCGGGGTAATTGCCGTCAACGTAATGTCGGCAGTAAGGATATCGCCTGAGCGCAATATGATTTCTGCATTCCTGCTTGCCAGTAATACACTAAGCACATTTTTCAGCCATGTTTTCACCTCAGCTTCGGTATTGCCCGTAGCTTGAGCGATGTGGAACGTACCACCTTCAATAGCTATTTTCGCTGCTTCAACATCGTCCTTGTCCTTCTGAGCCTGTGTCTTCTTAAACGTAGCCGTTATTGTTACATTGGAAGCCGGCATCGTGAAGGTGCGTGTATTGCCCGAGCCACTAAGCGTAGCGCCCGTAGCCGAGATAGCATCCAGCTCGTATCCCTCAGCAGGAGTGATTGTTAACGTAATAATTGTACCTGCTTCGGCCGTAGACGGATTAGCCGTTACTGTGCCGTTGTTGGTAGTCAGTTCGATATATACAGAGTACGTATTGACTACAGGCGGTGTAATTACAGCAGATACAGAAACAGAAGCCGCAGTGCTCGTAGCTGTTGCTGTTTGAGTACCGTTTACAGCGGTGTTTGTATTGGTAACTACTACATAATAATAGGTCGTACCTACAGAAGCTGTTGACGGGGTATAACTACTGTTATTAGTGCCGACGGCTGTTCCTCCCGTATTACTGTTCGTGCTGTTCCGATACCATTGGTAAGACAACGTGCCGCCATCGGGTGAGCTTGCCGTAACAGTCAATGCTGCGGCATAGTCGCCTTGATTATAACTTACACTTTGCGGATTGCCGGTGATAACAGGAACAGTCGCATTGATCAGGCTATTTAGCGTTACGGAAGCAACGCTACTGGTTGTTGATGCTGTCTGCACACCGCTTACGCTGCCGTTTGTATTGATAACAATAACATAATAATACGTTGTGCCAGCCGTAGCGGTTGAAGGCGAGTAGGTGTCACTCGTTGCACCACTTATCAGCGTGCCCCCTGCATTACTGTTGGTTGTATTGCTATACCATTGGTAAGAGAGTGTGCCACCATCCGTTACACTTGCGGTTACGGAAAGACCTACGGCGGATCCTACATTCGTAGTCGTAGATGCAGCAGGTTGCACGGTGATGGATGGAGCTTCTGCATTCACAAGATTGTTTACCGTAACGGTAGCCACATTACTTGTTGCTGTTGCTGTCTGCGCACCTGTTGCAGCGGAATTGGTATTGATCACAACTACATAATAATACGTTGTGCCAATTGCTGTGGTCGGTGCTGTAAAGCCACTGCCTGTTTCGCCGCTTAAAGGCGCACCTCCTACATTGCTTTCCGTTGAATTGCTGTACCATTGGTAAGTCAACGTACCGCTATCGGAAGAAGTAGCCGTTACCAACAGGTTGACGGTTCCACCAATACTCGCGGTTGAAGATGGAGCAGGATGTTCACTAATGATGGGTGCGGCAGCATTCACTGCAGTATTAACCGTTACAGTAGCGGCATTACTCGTAGTAGCGGCCGTTGTTGCACCGGTTGCCCCGCTGTTCGTATTGGTAACCACTACATAATAATAGAATGTACCGGAAGTTGCTGTTGATGGTGAATAGGTTGCAGATGTTGCCCCGCTTATCGCAGAACCGCCTGAATTGCTATTCGTGGAATTGCTATACCATTGATAAGACAAGATGCCGGAATCCGATAGGGTTGCCGTTACCGAAAGGACTACGGATGCATTGACCGTAGCGGTTGTTGAAGCCGGATGCCCTGTGATAACGGGTGTAGCAGCATTTACTGCGGTGTTTACCGTAACTTCTGCCACATTACTTGTTGTTGGAACTGTTGTTTGTCCGGTTATGGCAGCACTGTTATTTGTATTAGTAACCACTACATAATACCAACTTGTTCCTACGGCAGATGTTGGCGGAGAATAGTTGTTGGAAGTTGCCCCGTTTATTACTGTTCCACCCGTATTGCTGTTCGAGGTATTGCTGTACCATTGGTAAGACAGCGTTCCGCCATCTGTCAGATTCTGTACAACAACCGTAAGAGTAACGGTTGAACTCATAACCGCTGTTGTGGAAGCCGCAGGATCTGAAGTGATAACAGGTGTTTCTGCGTTCACTAAGTCATTGACCGTAACAGTAGCCACGTTACTCGTTTCTGCAACTACTTTCTGACCGGTAGCCGCATTGTTTGTATTGGTAACAATTACATAGTAGTACTTTACACTTGCTACATCTACAGGAGGAGCATAGCTGTTGGAGTTTGTGCCAACGGGCGTTCCACCTGTAGTGGAATTCGTCGAATTGCTATACCATTGATAAGACAAGACACCGGCATCCGTAATAGTCGCCGTTACCGAAAGGCTTGTGGATGTACCTACACTTACTATTTTGTCTTGAGGCTGTGCACTGATAACAGGTGTTTGAGCATCTACCAATGGAATGACAGTAATGGTAGCCACCTGACTTGTTGTTGTAGCCGTTTCTGAACCGGATACACCTGTTTTCGTATTGGTAACAACCACATAGTAGTATGATGCGCCTAAGGTCGAAGTTGAAGGTGTATAACTTTGAGTTGTTGCAACCGATGTACCGCCGGAGCTGCTGTTCGTTGAATTGCTGAACCATTCATAAGACAAGACGCCATTGTCGGTAACAGTTGCCGACACGGTTAATGCCGTGGCCGTTTCGCCTACATTATAGGTTGCATCCTGCGGTTGTAAATTGATAACAGGATATACTGCATTCACTAATGCATTGACCTCAACCTTCGCTGTATTACTCGTTGTTGTTGCCGTCTTCGTTCCGCTTAAAGCGTCATTGGTATTGGTAACTACTACATAGTAATACGTCGTGCCGACTATAGCTGTTGTATATGAATAGCTTGCTGTTGTTGCACCACTAATCTCAGTACCGCTTGTAGTGTTATCGGTTGTATTGCTATACCATTGATAAGACAAGGTTCCACTGTCCTGAGAGGTTGCTACAACCGTAAGGGTTACGGCAGCTCCGACATTGACGGTTGTACTTGCCGGTTGTGTGCCAATAGCAGGTGGCAGTGCATTTACTAGCGGACTGACTGTAATCGTTGCGGTAATGCTTGCTAAAGAAGTTGTTTTTGAACCGGTTACACTGATGTTTTCATTGGTAACTACTACATAGTAATAGGTTGTACCAGCTGTAGCTACCGATGGCGTATAGCTTTTAGTTATTGCGCCGCTTATTGCAGTACCGCTCGTGTTGTTGTTCGTCGTGTTTTTGTACCATTGATAATACAAGTTGCCACTATTGGGCGAAGTTGCCTCAACAGTTAAAGCAGCTACCGTAGTAGCTCCAACATTATAGGTTGCACTTTGTGGAGGAGTATTGATAGTGGGCGAAGCCGCATTTACCAGTGCCACAACAGTTACTAAAGCCGTATTGCTTGTTGCTGATACTTCCTTTAGACCGGTAGCGGAGGGTTTGTTATTTGTAACCACTACATAATAATACGTTGTACCTACTGTAGTTGTCGACGGAATATAAGTGGCATCTGTGCTAACTTGCGTACCTCCCGAATTAACGTTTGTAGCATTGCTGTACCATTTGTAGGAGGGAGTTCCTCCATCGGAAATGGTTGCAATGGTAATGCTTAAAGCCGTAGCAGTTGCGCCTTCGTTATAAGTTGCGCCTACAGGATGTGTATTAATAACTGGAGTTTCTGCATCCACTAACGGCGTAGCTGTAATCACTCCCGGCTTACTTGCCGTAGTGGTATTGCTGGAACCAATCCTGAGCGTAGCCGTGAAGTTGAAACTGCCATCAACACCCGAAGCTGCTGGAGAAAGAGAAGGAAGTTCAATATCAGTGTCTGGAACAGCATCAATGCCTTTATCTGTCAAAAGCGTATTGATTGTATTGGCTAACCATGCTTTCACAGTTACATCATCATTTGCAGTGGCTTGTGCAACCGTATAGGCAGTGCCTTCTACAATGGCTTTGGCATCAGCAAGCAAGGTGGCGGCATTCTTCTTAAACGTTGCCGTTACCGTAACGCCATAAGCCGGCATTGTAAAGGTGCGGGTATTGTTCGTACCTGTAAACGTAACATCAGCATACGGGGCATCTGTTTGCTTAACCGTTAAGATATCCAATTCATATCCGGTAGTAGGATTGATAGTCAATGTAACGGTTTCTCCGCTTGCAGCAGTAGTTTTATCGGTGGCAACACTTCCGTTCGAGAACGTACCTATGCTTACGCCGTAGCTCGTTGACGCTGCATTAACAGTCATAGTAATAGAAGTCACACTGGCAGCTACACATGAACCAAGTGCAACTAATGTACTGCCAACAAAAGTTGCCGGGTCTGTCCCTACGGTTGAATAAGAAACGCCATATATTGTATAGGTTCCGGGAGACAACGTTGTGAAATCAGCCGATGGACTGATTGCCTTGATTTTGCTGTCTGCTTGGTCGACTGCTATATATGTGTAACCAAATCCAGGAGGCACCCCTGTCTCCGTATAAAATTGGCCTCCGGAAGAAGGAGTAATCGAAATGTTCCATGTAGTTTCTGTACTCAAACTCGTGGATCTCATATAATATTCAGTATCTGCAGTTAAGTTTACAGTAAGAGGTGCAGAATCATACCCTATATAAGTTCCGTCATAATAGCCACTTGAGGTAACGAAACTCCCAAGGGACGCTGTTGCAGAATTATAAATAGTTAGAACCCTACCGCCAGAAAATTCATAATTTCCGCTTTGTGACACCTTAAATTTAATAAGAGGAGATGAGGGCCAAGAAGAATTGCCGACAAAGTAGCCTGCATTAGAGGTTGTTTCTATCACATATAATGGAAAAGTCTGTGTTATAGGATTAACAGGTAATGAAGTTAATATGTTCATCATTCCCATTGCTCCCATACCCAAGTTAAGTGCGACATTACCGGCCGGTGCAGTTACATTACCACTAAATATAGGGCGACTTGGATAAGAGTCGCAAGCCGAAGGCAGTCGATTTATCGTTATTGTATATGTCTTTGAGAAGGAACCATCATACGACGAGGCTTTAATAGTAACTGTATTTTCACCGACATTCAACGCTTTACCCGTTACATTCCCGGTAACGGTTGTGCAAGTCTCATTAGGGATTCCTGTAACATTAATGCTCCCAACTTCATTACCTACAGTTACCGTGTAATTAGTTACTTCGGGATCAAATGTCGGCGACAAAATACCTGTGTTTAAAGTAATAGCACTTAATGACGTGCTGACAATTTCACCATAACGGGCGGTAACATGTTTGGTTTTCCGAAGCGTTAATGCGTTATTAGCAGTAGCTGTTCCTATGTTAGTCCCTCCAACGTTTATATCCGGACTTGAAAAATAGGGGATATTGGGAAAGTATTCTGATCCGCCAAAAGTCTCATAGGTCATAACTGTTGAAACCCTTCCTGAATTATTCGTTCCACGCCATCCAAAGGAGTAATCGAATAGTCCGCTCCCGCCCTGCAATTCATGGTGGGAACATCCCATATTATGTCCCATTTCGTGTACCATAGTGTAACCTGAATTGACTTGCTGAATTCTGGAGTATGCAAATCCATTACGAGGCGCCCCGGTTTTGGTACCTAAAACCCATCCAAGACCACCTACATTCTCGATCTTAGAATAAAGCATGACCAAATCAGCCCGGTATAATCTGCGATAATAATGAACATCATCCATAACTCCATCTCCATCGTCACTTAAAAGATATAAATCGTCGTTGTTATCCTGTTCTGTATAATCTGTCTCGTATGCGTAAGCTAATTCAAATTCGATATTGGTTAGAGAATTAGTCATCACAGTATTTGACTCAGATATAGCATTATTCATAATATTGGCAATGCCTCCATGCGTATCTGCCCAAGTCTTTGCAGCAGTAGTGTAAACAACCAATACTCTGATTTTTACAGGGGCACTTTCATCGGTTGAAATGCTACAATCTGCCGCTATTTGAGGCCAGTTGTTATCTATCTGGGAACTTTTCAAACTATTCACAACAGGCGTTGCCGGACGTTCAACAGATTCACATCTGACCTCCTTTGCCTGCACATCAGATTTATTGTAGCGGGAGAGAAGGTTTTTCCCGGCACTCTTTGATATCAAAAACTGTTCGTTGACTAAAGGCAAATCTGCGTTGATAGCAATGCCTTCATCCGAAACAGAGATGTAGCAATAAGCATAATCCGTGCCAGCTATCTTTGCCGTGATGCTGACTACACCATTATAACTGTGAGTTACATTTTGTATGGTTGCTTCATATTTTTTATTACTAAAGAAATCAAGCAACAACTTATCGCCTTTATTGGAAGCCGTAAGTGTTTTTAACTGGGGATTGAACTCATACTGCCGAGTTTGTCTGGCGACAGCAAAACTCTTATCAACAGACTGCGCCGCCAATACTTCTGGAAGTATTGCATTGTTTTTGTTGATGTTAAATGTTTGTTGAGCGAATACCTGATTCAAACTCAAAAGGAGAATCATTAAGGTGAACCAAAATGACTTCCGGGTTGTGTAAATACTTTTTTCCTGTGCCATAATTGCAGCTATTTCATTGAATTAATAATATAATCAAATACTTAGATAAAATAGTTGGAGAACTAATACTACCTCATTGTAGCTATAATACGATCAAAACTTTTGGGAAACTCTGCGTCACTATAAAATCATCCTCAACACCTAAAGCCAGATAGATCAGTTTTTTGTTCCCCCATAATTCAGGGGGATAATAGTAGTCAACACTTCAATTTGCGCAAAGATATACATTAGCTGGATATAATCAACTTTTTTCACGTTTGTTTTTCAAGCCTGGATACTTTAATACCCCCACGTTCAGCATAAGCATGAAACGCCAAAATCGTGTAGAAGGGAGGCTACATTCGTATTGAAGATATTGTTTCACGACAATTGTTGAAAAGCATTTTCATCCTGACTTTTCTTTGCAAAGATCTTAATGAAAATGGGGGATTATAATAAAAACTACGCTTTGCTGGTGTTTGTTCAAACTTTTTTATATATTTGCCGATGAATAATGAGCAGATTGTAATATGAAAAGGGTTGTATCTTCTTTTATGCTTGCAGTATTACTGTTGGCTGCTATTCAGCCAACATTGGCTTTCCATTTTTGTGGAGGCAGTCTTAGTTCTGTGGGTATTGGCGAGGAGATAAAGTCTTGTTGTGATGAGATGGCGGATGTTGAATCGACTGCTTGTGCAGAGGATTTGGAAGGGAACATGCCTGTTCTTTCCGAACCGGTTAAGAGTTGTTGCTCTAATTACAGCGTTGAGTTCTCTACTGATATGTATCAAATACCATTTACTACTACATCTTTTGTGGACTTGAAGCCGGATTTTTATCCTGCTATCTGTCTGTTGCATGTATTTTTTAATAGGAGTAGTTTCGCACTGCTCCTTCTTCAAAATCTCTTTCCGCCGGGAGATACCGAAACATACACAAATAATTTGCAAATCCTGAACTGCGTGTTCAGGATTTAAACGCCTTCGTTCAAGTCTTCAGGTCTTAAAGCCTTATAGTCTTAGTGTCTTTAAGACTTTACTTTGTTCTATTTATTTCCTTTACATTAAATATTATATGATAAAATATTTTCTTAATAACCGTTTGGTTACGGTTATACTGCTGATTGTTATTGTGGTATGGGGGATATCGGTATCGCCGTTTGATTGGCATTTCGGGGCGTTGCCCCGTGATCCGGTGGCGGTGGATGCTATTCCTGATATTGGAGACAATCAGCAGATTGTTGCTACAGAATGGATGGGCCGATCGCCTAAGGATATTCAAGACCAGATTACATATCCACTTACTACCGCCTTGCTGGGGATTCCCGGGGTGAAGACGATACGTAGCACGTCTATGTTCGGCATGTCGTTTATTTACATCATATTCGACGACAAGATTGAGTTTTATTGGAGTCGGTCACGGGTGTTGGAGAAGCTTAATTCCCTACAACCCGGTACTCTTCCCGAAGGAGTTCAACCGACTTTAGGTCCTGATGCTACGGCGCTGGGACAGATATTCTGGTACACGCTGGAGGGGCGGAATCCTGAAACGGGTGAACCAACCGGCGGATGGGATGCCGAGGAACTGCGAACTGTGCAGGATTTTTACGTGAAATACGTGCTTTCGTCTGCCGAGGGAGTTTCTGAAGTGGCCTCTATCGGTGGCTTCGTCAAGGAATATCAGGTGGAAATTAATCCGGACGCCATGCGTGCTTTCGACGTATCGGTGATGGACATCATGAACGCCGTGAAGAAGTCGAACCTCGACATAGGGGCAGAAACGATTGAGATGAATAAAGCAGAATACCTTGTTCGAGGCTTAGGCTACATAAAGAATGTGGCAGACTTGGAGGAGGCTGTGGTGACAGTTCGTAACAGCATTCCCGTGAGGATTCGCGACGTAGCATTTGTTACCCTTGGCCCGGCTACCCGAAGGGGGGGCTTGGATAAGGAGGGCGTGGAAGCAGTCGGCGCTGTAGTAGTAGCCCGTTATGGTTCGAACCCGATGGCAGTAATAGACCATATCAAGGAAAAGATAGTAGAGATGGATGCCGGACTTCCACAAAAGGTATTGCCTGACGGTACTGTATCAAAAGTGACGGTTGTTCCCTTCTACGACCGTTCAGGTCTGATCCGTGAAACAATAGGTACACTTGAAACGGCTTTATCCCACGAGATACTGATATGCATTATCGTAGTGATTGCCATGGTGTTCAGTCTTCGTGCTTCACTTGTTATCAGCAGTATCCTTCCCATTGCTGTACTCTCTACCTTTATCATCATGCGCTATACGGGAATTGAAGCTAATATAGTAGCCCTCTCAGGCATAGCCATTGCTATTGGTGTGATGGTTGATGTGGGGGTAGTGATTGTTGAGAATATTTTGCGGAATATGTCATCATCCCCAACAGCCAGGGGAACAGAACTTATCTACAAAAGCGTGAAGGAAGTATCAGGCGCCTTGATAACCGGAATGCTTACAACCATCATTAGTTTCCTGCCCGTATTTACTTTGCAGGCACAAGAAGGGAAGCTGTTTGGTCCGCTGGCCTATACAAAGACCTTTGCCTTACTATCTGCTTTAGCGCTTGGCTTCATGATATTACCTGCACTGGCGTATTATGTGCAGGGCTTTTCAACACGTGGAAGCCGCTATGCACAAAGACTATCAGAGAAAATCAAGGTAATCAGCGAAAAGCATCCCAATCTGCGTCATCTGCGTACTATCATACGTATCATAGTCTTGGTGGCGGCAGTTATTCTATTAACAGAAGAATGGCTACCCGTTGGAACGGGAGCCGGCTTTACTACCAACTTTATCTTTGTGGTAGTGGCCATAGGTGCTATCCTTGGTATACTGTGGTTGCTGGTTACTCATTACGAGCGAATTCTCCGCTGGTGTCTGTCCAACCGATGGACGTTTATGCTCATACCGCTGCTTACGTTGGTAGCCGGAGCTTTTATATGGCGAGGAATGGGAGAGGAGTTTATGCCTACCTTAGACGAGGGTTCCTTCCTGTTGATGCCAACCAGTATGCCGCATACGGGCATTGAGCAGAACCTGAGTTTGATAGAAACAATTGATAGACGGGTATCCGCCATTCCTGAGGTGGATATAACAGTTGGCAAATGGGGGCGTGTAAACTCAGCCCTCGACCCGGCTCCTGTGCAGATGTTTGAGAATACAATTAACTATCGCCCGGAATATATGCTGGATGCCAACGGCCATCGCCAGCGTTTCAAAGTGAATGGGAAAGGAGCTTTCCTACTTACGGATGGCACAGTATATCAACCCGAAGACGGTTTCCGACTCATACCTGCCGACAGCCTGATACCTGACAACCGTGGCAATTATTTCCGCCAGTGGCGACCGCAAATCAAGCGGACAGACGATATATGGCAGGAGATTATAAATGTATCCCATTTGCCCGGCCTCACTTCCTCACCCAAATTGCAACCCATTGAAGCCCGCTTGGTGATGCTATCAACCGGAATGCGTGCTGCTATGGGACTGAAGGTAACGGGTCCTGATTTGGAAAGCATTGAAGAGGGAGGCAAGGCGCTCGAAGCGACTTTGAAAGAAGTACCTTCTGTACTTCCCTCCACAGTATTCTACGACCGGGCAGTAGGCGCTCCCTATATTGAGATTCAACTAAACAGGCGCAATATGGCGCGATACGGTATTACGGTGGCCGACCTTCAGGAGGTAATCAGTGCAGCAGTAGGCGGCATGTCTCTGACGACTACAGTAGAAGGTCGTGAACGCTTTCCCGTACGCCTCCGCTATCCACGCGAGTTGCGCGACAATCCCGAAGCGCTTTCCCGCCTGATTATTCCAACTGCCACCGGTGTGCAAATCCCGCTGGGTGATGTGGCTGATATAGAATACACCCGAGGCGCCCAGATGATTCAGAGTGAAAATACCTTCCTGACAGGCTACGTTATCTTCGACAAATTAAAGAATGAGGCCGAAGTGAATGTCGTACATGAGGCCGACAAGATGCTGAAAGAGAAGATACGAACGGGCGAACTCAAACTCCCCAAAGGCGTATCTTACAAGTTTGCCGGAAACTACGAACAGCAGCAACGAGCCTCAGACCGTCTACTGATAGTAATACCCCTCAGTCTGCTGGCTATCTTGCTGGTGCTTTACTTCCGTTTCCGAACGGTGACAGCCTCGCTCATTCATTTTTCAGGTGTCTTTGTAGCTTTCGCCGGAGGTTTTATCTTGCTGTGGCTCTATGCTCAACCCTGGTTTATGAACTTTACGGTTGGCGGAGAGAACGTGCGCGACCTCTTCCAGATGCATCCTGTGAATCTAAGTATAGCCGTATGGGTAGGTTTCATCGCCCTCTTTGGTATATCCACCAACGACGGTGTTCTGATGGGGACATATATTCACGATACCTTTGAGGCCGAACATCCCTCCACCCGCGAAGGAATACGTGAGGCTGTGGTACATGCCGGACTGAGAAGGGTACGCCCCGCAGCCATGACTACAGCTACGGCGCTTATCGCCCTCCTCCCCGTACTTACCTCCACAGGAAAGGGTTCCGACATCATGATACCGATGGCTATCCCCACCTTTGGCGGCATGTTGATACAATCCATGACAATGTTTGTAGTTCCCGTTCTGCAATGCTGGTGGCGCGAAGGGAAGATAAAGAAACCCAAAGTAGGGAAGGCCATTCTTCCGATCCTGTTACTCTTATTGGTAATCCCCCCCCTTGCTGCACAGAATAATGATACAACCCCGGACGATGGCCTGTCATTTTATCTGAAGACGGCTGCAGAGAACAATCAAGGAGTGAAGGCGGCTTTTCTTACTTACCAGGCTTCGCTGCAGAAGATACCGCAGGCGGGAGCCATAGCAGATCCTACCCTCGAAATGGGCGCTTATCTCGAACCGATGGACATTGTTGGAGGCAGACAGCTTGCCCAGTTCCAACTGATGCAGATGTTTCCCTGGTTTGGTACCACAAAGGCAGCCCGCACCGAGGCGCAACACATGGCGAAGATGGCTTATGAGCAGTTTCGTGAGGCACGAGATAATGTCTATCTCGAAGTTTATACCCAGTGGTATGTATTAAGTAGTTTGCAGCAAAAACTTGCAAATACAAAGGAAAATATACAGCTTCTGAAACAGTTAGAGACCCTGTCCGTTCAGAAATACACATCCGGTGGAAGCGTTTCAGGAAGCAACAATTCAGCTTCCGGTGGCGGAGTCGCTTCATCTTCCACTTCTGCTAAAGCCATCTCTTCAGGTGGTATGGGCGGAATGGGAATGGGCAGCGCCACTTCCGGCACGTCTATGGCAACTCCTTCCGTTAGTTCGGGCAGTACGATGTCGAGTATGGGAGGAAGCTCCTCCACAGGCTTATCGGAAGTTCTTCTCATCCAAATAGAGATAGCCGAATCAGAGAGTAGTACGGAAAGTATTTTCTCTGAAATAAAAGCAGCAAAGGCTCGTTTCAATACGCTGCTTAACTGTCCGGCTAATGAAGAGGTAAGTGTTTCCCCTGAGTTAACACAACTTCCTTTCATTGCCGATATTGAATCGGCTCTACTGCAGGCTACGGATCAAAACCCCATGCTGGGCATGATTCGGGAGGAATCGTTGGCTTATGAGGCAAAGGCTGTGATGGACAAGAAGATGGGATACCCCATGTTCGGCATTGGCTTTCAGTATATGTTGATTGGCAAAACCCCGGAAGCAGCAATGGATCCGATGGATGCTCATACAGCAAACCAAAGTTCCGCGGGCGGCATGAACGGTAAGGATATGCTGATGCCGATGATATCCGTCAGCATCCCCCTATACCGAAGCAAATACAAGGCTGCCCAAAAGGAGACACAACTGTTGCGCGAAGCAACCGAAGCCAAGTATGCCGATGCCGTAAACCAATTACAGGCATCGCTATATCGTACTAAGCACGATTTGGACGATGCCTCGCGAAAGATTGCCCTCTATAAAAAACAATCCTCCCTGACTCGCACCACCTACGACTTGCTCATCGGTGAGTTTGTCTCAGGTAGAGGTTCTTTGAGCGAGATACTTCAGGTACAACGTCAGCTTTTGGATTTCAGGCTGAAGGAGTCGGATGCCATAGCAGACTATAATACGCAGGTAGCCGCCATTCAGAAAATAATCAGTTCACTACATTCAGATTAGATAGAATATGAAAACGAAACAAAATATACAAAAAAAGCCTTTGCTTTTGGGCGTAGCCGGTTTGCTTCTGGGCTTACTAATAGGCTGGTGGGCATTCGGTAGCTCTCCCTCACATTCAGCGCATGAACATGAAGACGAAGAGTCGAAAGAAGAGATATGGACTTGCTCCATGCACCCGCAAATCAGGCAAGACCATCCGGGCGAATGTCCCCTTTGCGGTATGGATTTGACTCCGTTAAGCGATATGAGCGAAATGGATGTGGAAATGGATGACGACGCCATCTATATGTCGAAGGAAGCAGTCGCGCTTGCCAATATTCAAACGACGACAGTGAGCCGTGAGAACCCTGTTAAAGAAGTGCATTTATACGGAACCATTCAGCCGGATGAACGTCAATTTCGCTCGCAAGTATCCCATGTAAGTGGACGCATCGAGAAGTTGATGGTGAATTTTGTGGGCGAAACCGTTCGCGAAGGCCAGATTATCGCATCCATTTATTCGCCCGACTTGCTTAATGCCCAGCAGGAGCTTTTGGAAGTGATCAAGATGCAAGCCCTGCAGCCTAATCTCCTCCCTGCTGCCCGCGAGAAGCTTCGCCTTTGGAAGCTGACCGATAAACAAATAGCGGAGATTGAACAGTCGGGACAGGTGTCGCCTTTTATTGATATTGTGGCTAATACAGGTGGTATAGTTACTTCGAGAAAAGTGTCTGAGGGAGACTATGTGAATCAGGGTAGCGTACTCTTTGAGCTGACCGACCTTTCGAAGGTTTGGGCGCTGTTTGATGTATACGAGGCCGATCTGTCGTACCTCAAAGTGGGCGACGTAGTAAACTACACGCTACAAGCTCTCCCCGGTAAGCAGTTTAGTGGAAGGATAGCCTTTATAGACCCTACGCTGGATAAAACGACCCGCACAGTTAAGATAAGGGTGGAAACCTCGAACCCCGGCCTGCAGCTTAAGCCCGAGATGTATGCCCAAGCGGTTATCAAAGCATCTCTCAAGCAATATGCCGAAGGGATAGTAATACCCTCCTCAGCAGTGTTGTGGACAGGAAAACGCTCCATCGTGTATGTGAAAGACAGCGAAATGGACATGCCGATGTTCAAACTCCGCGAAATAGAGTTAGGCCCTTCGCTGGGTGATTCCTACGTCGTGCTTTCGGGCCTTAGTGAGGATGAAGAAATCGTCACATCAGGCGCCTTCTCCATCGATGCCAGTGCCCAATTAGCCGGAAAACCCAGTATGATGAACGAACATTAATCATTAAATGACTAATAGGGATTGATATTATTTATATTTTTACAACTTTAAAACAAGAGAGAAATGAAAAAAGTAATCCTTTTAATGGTCGCCGTACTATTTATGGCCACCAATGGTTTGAGTGCAAAAGATACTGAGAGCACCTTAAAAGTAGAAGGTGCCTGCAGTATGTGCAAATCGCGTATTGAGAAAGCAGCAAAGAGTGTAAAAGGCGTAACAACTGCCGAATGGAACAAAGAAACCAAGGTTCTGAAACTTGCCTTCGACTCCGACAAAGCAAAATTGGAAGCCATCAGCAAAACCATAGCCAAGTCTGGCTACGACACTGCTAATGATAAAGCTTCCGACAAAGTCTACAATGCTCTCCCCGAATGCTGTCATTACCGAAAATGATTCTTTAAAACAAAAATCCCTGAATCTGTTTAGGATTCAGGGATTTGATTTGTGTTGAGGGATTTTCATCCTGCGCCCTATACTATGCAAGTAAATACATTCCAACTTCCCCACAAAGAACAGGTACCGAATTAGTACCTCCCTATTGTCTCTGTCTGTCTCGCAGATGTCATCCCTTTTCTGCTAAACCATCCATTCTCAAAAATACGCCTTATTTCCGAGACCCGCAAGTATTTGGTACAAATTATCTATTTTGGCTCATATTGATTTGTACGCATGGAGAAGAATTTGTATATTTGCAGAGTTAATAAAAACTATAATAGTATGATTTACATTGCAATAAATGAAAAAAAAGAGGAAGGGGAAATCGCTTTTACGGTTTCTCAGAAACATTGATGAAAAGCAGGAGTATATCGGTTTTATGGATGAAACACAGGAATTGGAGAATGCAATAAACGAAGCAATGAAGACCCCTCGTGTTAAGTCGGGTAATTCGTTGCGTGAAATTCTTTCCGTTGATGGCTTATAAAGTTTCCTTCCGCAGTAGCTTTCAACGGGATTTCAAAAAATTACCTAAACCTTTGCAAGGCTACATCCTAAACCTTGCCGATGGTATTCAAGTTGGTAAAATAGAAGGTGAAAAGTTGAAAGGTAACTTCCGCGACTTTTATAAATTCCCATTCGGTCATAAACCGGAATACCGCTTGGTATATAAGATTTATCAATGCCTTGTAAAGAAAAAGGGTGTTTTAGAATGTCAATTCGACGATGTGGAACATACATCGGAAGAATTGCAATCATGCAACGGATTGATAGAGTTTGTTCTTGTAAAAAGCCGTGAGGAAATGAATAACTTATACGACCAACCGGGAAAATACGTCAAAAACTTATCGCGCTAAACCCATAAGACTTATATGGACAACCAAAGACAATCAAAAATTAAAAAGCCCCAATTATGGCAATTGGGGCTTAATGTACAAAATTCTCATTCACATCAGAGCCTTACGGCTGCTAATTCCTTTCCAAGTATATTAATGGATTCTTGTATTTTCTTTGTCTGCTTTTCGGAGGCGAAGGCAATACGGTTTTTATACTGCCTTAATAAAGAAGCATTAACTCCCGCCTTTTTAGCGAGGTTTGAAATGTTGATACAGTCGAAATAATTAAAGAAAGAAGCGAGGTCATACTTAAACTCAAAATCAGGGTTCTTTATTTCTCTCGGCACCGATTCTCCTGTTTCTGTGTACATATTCACATAATCGGTAATTGCATCTTGCAGACCCGCCTTAGCTTCTTCTACCGACTTCCCTTGTGAGCTTATATTATGCATTTTTGCATTGGTGACAATACCATACGTCCCATCATCCCACAACTCAATAACTGCTTTTAGTTTCATAATACCCTCCTTTTTTTAGTTTGCACAAATGTGCGGGTCATTTAAGACCTGCATCTTTAGACATACCATGTAGTAAACCACCTTAGCCTTTCTAAGAAACTCTGATGATTTCATATCAAAGAACATTTGACGCGCTTTTTCTGTCCCGTTTTGAAATCCGTTATCCAAATCCACTCTTCACCCTCGTTCAGCTTGTCTTCAGGTGATTCATGCGCCTTGTTTCTTTCGTTTGTCAGATACCCGTGTTCACGCAGCATGGAAAGGATGAGCGACAGGGGACTGTCGAGGGTTTCATCATGCGTGTATCCGAACGCTTCGTTTACAATCACTAAGAACATGAAGCTGCTTTGCGCTCCCAGGTCTCCTTGTTTTCCTGAAGGGCTATTATGGTACGTAATGGAAACCTCGTAAAACCCTGATTAAAACAAGAAAACCCGCTCTGGGAGCGAGTTTAAAAGTGATCTGGTTGGGATTCGAACCCAAGACCCACAGCTTAGAAGGCTGTTGCTCTATCCAGCTGAGCTACCAGACCTGATTTTATTTTGCGCTGCAAAGGTAGCGGTTTTATTTTTATCTGCAAGGTTTATGGGTTAAACTTTATTCGCGACGGCGGAACTCGGCGCAAACTATGGCGGTGGCTATGGCTACGTTGAGCGATTCGGAGGTGGCACGTTCCGGGGGATAGGCGGGTATGTAGAGGGGTTGGCTGATAAGAGGCGCTATATCGGGGCGGATACCGTTGCCTTCGTTGCCCATCACGATCACACCGGAGTGGGAGAGAGGCTGCGTATATATATTCTCACCATCCAGAATTGTGCCGTAAAGTGGGATTGAGCGGGAGGATACGGACTTCAACCAGGCTTCCAAATCGGTGTAGTGAACCTGTACGCGGGCTAATGCGCCCATTGTTGCCTGTATGGCTTTAGGTGAGAACACGTCGGCTGTGTCAAGGCTGCAAACAATATGTTCGACGCCAAACCAATCTGCCAAGCGGACAATGGTTCCCAGGTTACCCGGGTCTTGTATGCCGTCTAAGGCTATCACTAATTGTGTGGCGGCATCGGCATCTTCTATATTATATGTCGGTAGTTTGAAGATGGCAATTACCTCTTGCGGGGTTTTGAGGAAACTTGCTTTGTGAATCTCGTCGTTCTCGTCTACCAGCAGTTCTGCTGCGGGAATATCTCCCTGAGTGGCCATCCAGGAAGTTTTGGCCAGCATCCATTCACACTCAAAGGCGCCTGTCATATCAGCTACCAGCTTGTTGCCCTCAGCTACGAAAGCATTGTGCAGGATACGGAATTTCTTCATTTCCAGCGAGCGAATGAACTTAACTTTACTCTTACTTAGCATTTTTAGTCAATATTAGTAAGCAAATGTAAGGGAATTTCTTTATTTTAAACTACATTTGCACCATAAATAGGTAAATCATGCGTGACAGTTTCCGTCGATTAATATACTATATATGTTTATGCAGTATCGCATTGTTGTTTTCCTGTAGTTCCACAAAGTTTGTGGCAGATGGTGAATATTTGCTCGATAATGTAGTCATCAAGTCTGACAACAAGCAATATACTTCCGTAGAACTCAAGCCTTATCTGCGCCAGCAACCTAATTTCAAGGCATTCTCTCTGGTGAAGTGGCAATTGTTTGTCTATGACTGGTCGGGTCGTAATCCCAATAAATGGACTAATAAACTATTACGTAAGATGGGTGAACCCCCCGTGATTCTGGATACTACATTGGTGGATGAGTCTAAGGAAGAGATTGAGCGTTTTCTTACCAATAAGGGATACGTCAATGCCGATATAACCACCTCGATAGATAGTTCGCGACGAAAGAAAGCTACCGTAACCTATCAAATAGTAACAAATGAGCCTTATCGAATTGGAACTTATGAAATGGAATTTCCCGACCCCGAGATGGATAGTATCGCCCACCTGAAACCGCCTCCCCGTACCTGGATAGAAACCGCCTTCCGTATGCAATCCGACGATTATGTTCCGGACGTTAAAGAGGGAGACCTTTTCGATCGCGACCTGCTGGACAAAGAACGCCAACGAATAACCACCCTGTTTAGACGAAACGGATATTTTGGCTTCAACCGTGATAACCTGGGCTACTTAGCAGATAGTTCGTTAAATCATAACACGGTAGACCTGGAAATGATCATGCATCCCTTCCAACGGGTTATGCCCGACGGAACAATTAAGGAGTATCCCCATCGTCCCTACTATGTTAAAGATGTTACCATCCTGACGGATTACAACCCGCTGCGATTAGACGGCGATCAGCTTTTTACACCTACCGATTCCGTGTTTTCTAAAGGTATCGATATCGTTTACGGAAAGAGCGGCCGAACACTGCGCCCCAGTGTGTTGAGGCGAAGTAATTACCTGACGCCGGGCGAACGTTTTAACGAACGTAACCTTGATCAAACCTATTCTTCGTTTGCTTCTCTTCAGGCGCTACGAAATATCAATATTCGCTTTACGGAAACAGAGGAGAATGATTCGCTGAAACTGAGTGCAACTATTCTGACTTCACCTGCCAAGGTGCATGGTTTCGGTGCAGACATAGAGGGAACCAACTCGGCAGGCGATTTTGGGGCGGCAGCCAGTATGAATTACCAGCATCGGAATCTGTTCAAGGGCTCGGAAGTATTTTCCATTCGCGTCCGTGGCGCTTACGAGGCTTTGTCGGGTATGAAGGAGTTTGGACAGAACAACTATTGGGAATTAGGAGGCGAGACCTCTCTGACCTTTCCCCAATTCCTTTTCCCTTTTGTGAAAGAAAGCTTCAGACGAAAGATACATGCCTCTACCGATTTTCGTTTGAGCTACAACCGGCAGACACGACCGGAATATGAAAGGGCTATTGTGTCAGGCAGATGGGGTTATAACTGGCAGAGTCGTACTAATTCTCCGGCGCGTCATACCTTCAATTTGTTGGATGTAGACTATCTGTTTCTGCCCCGTATCAACTCTGAGTTCCGTGACTCTCTGCCTGACGCCACGAGGCAGTATAATTACATTGATCAGTTCATCGTAAGTAGCAGCTATACCTATTCTTTCAATAATTACAATCCTCAATACCGACAGCGTAACACACATTCGATACGCACTTCTATTGAGCTGGCCGGTAATGCGCTGAATGCCCTGTCCCACTTGTTTGGCGCATCGAAAGACGCCAACGGGCGCTATGAGCTATTTGGTATCGAATATTCTCAATATGCCAAATTCGATTTTGATTTCAGTAAAGGAATCGTTCTCGACTCCCGCAACCGCTTGGCTTTCCACGTAGGTTTTGGGGTTGCCGTTCCTTATGGAAATGCCAGTAAGATACCCTTTGAGCGACGATATTTCTCCGGAGGTGCCAATAGCGTTCGCGGATGGTCGGTACGCTCGTTAGGACCTGGCAGCATGTCGAAAGACTCGGCTAACTTTATCAGCCAGGCGGGCGATGTTAGATTGGACATAAATGCCGAATATCGCACCAAACTATTCTGGAAATTCGAAATGGCTGCTTTTGCCGATGCCGGCAATATATGGACCATTCGCCCCTTTTCCGACCAAAAGAACGGCAATTTCGACTTCACCCGCTTCTATAAGGAGATAGCCTTTTCGTATGGATTAGGCCTTCGCTTAGATTTCGATTTTGTACTCTTCCGCATCGATTTTGGATTCAAAGCATACGACCCGCAGGAACAAGGCGCACGCCGATGGGCTATTTCCCGCTTCAACTTCAACGACAATTTTGCCTTCCATTTCGGTGTAGGATACCCCTTTTGATGATATATGTAAACACTTGGCAGGAAGTGTTGTTTGCATCGGTTCATAATAAAGTTTAAATATATACAATTAATATTTCAACTGTAAATAAATCAATGATTCCTCAGAAATAGCTAAAGACACATATTCTTGTTTGTCTGTAAGATACGCAAAATCGTTCTTCTTTAAAATTACCAAAGTATTAAAACTACATTATAAATCATAAAAAATAGTTTAAAGATTCAATTATATTTGATTAAATCAATTATATTTGTGGTGAAACTACACACCGTTTAATCAAGTAATATAAACAATTATGGCAGCTGATAAAAAAGCAATTGATTTTGGTAAAATAAAGCGATACATAAAAAACAGAACTTCAGAGTTTTATATAGAGACTTTGAGCGGTTCGGATAAAGAAGATTTTAAATTGACAATCAATTATATAAACAATGTAAGAAAGACAAGGGATTTGGCTGAAAGCTACGATGTTGACACGATTGAGCAAATTAAAAACAGATTAACTGAATATTCGCCCACACGCGAGCAACAACAAATCATTGACTCGATAAACCGCCAAAAGAAAGAAGACAACATACGACTTAAAAAGTCGCGCACCAAGCGGAAAGTAACCCCACCGCCAAGCACGACCACCAAGCCCACCTACGAAAAGGTGTCAAATGCTTTCTGGGATTTAAAGACATTGTTGGAGGAAGAAGGGAAACTGCTTACTTCTAAAGAGATTGAAGTAGTGAAGAAAAATATGGTTATCCTAACCAACTTCATCGATACAACATTGCAGGAGCGATTCAAATATGAGATCCAACTTGCACTTAAACAAGCCGAAGAAATCAAAATGAGGATTGAAAAGCTGAACAGCAAAATCAAACCTTGATTAGGCTTGAACTTAAGAGATTCAATTAGTACACATGAAATATAACAGACGTGATTTTATTAAAACTGGAGGTGCGGTCATGCTTGGCTCGATAGCAGCTCCTTCCTTTTTAGGAGAGCAGGCATACGCCGCCAACGACAAAGCTATTGCTATCTCATTTGCTCTGAATCATTTTCAGATTAGTGAAGGCGACTTGAAAAAAGTCCTTGCCGCTGCTTTGGAAAAAGGCGGTAATTACGCAGATTTGTTTTTTGAACATACCTTCCAGAACAGTGTTTCCTTGCAAGATGGCGCCGTAAACCGCGCTGCTTCTAACATTGATTTTGGCATGGGTGTGCGCGTATTATCAGGTGACCAGACCGGTTATGCCTACGTAGAAAACATAGCGCTCGACGAGATGCTGAAGGCTGCCCGAACGGCTGCCCGAATCGCCAATAGTTCGGCTACTAAGTTGACGGTCAAATTGACCGAAAAACCGGTAATAAAGAATTATTACACCGTTTTAACTCCTTGGGACGCCGTTCCTATTCAAGAAAAGACCCCTTATCTGCAAAAGCTTAACGACAAGATCTTTGCATTGGATAGCCGGGTGATAAAGGTAAATGCCGGTTTGGGGGATACCACTTCGCACATCTTCTTCTGCAATTCGGAGGGAGTAACGTATTACGACTATCGTCCCATGGTTACCTTGAGCGCCGTCTGCATTATGCAGGAAAACAGTAAGATTGAGAACTCTCACGCTGCACGTGCTTTCCGCATGGGAGCCGAGTTTCTTACCGATGATATCATCGATACCATTGCCCGTGAAGCCGTTACCAAGACCTCAATCCTCTTCAAGGCCGTTAAGCCTAAAGGGGGCGAGATGCCTGTTGTGATGGGCGCCGGTGGTTCCGGTATTCTGCTCCATGAAGCTATCGGTCATGCTTTTGAAGCTGATTTCAACCGCAAGAATATCTCCATCTTCTCCGATCAGTTGAACAAGAAGGTATGTAACGAACATATAAATGTAGTTGATGATGGTACGATTCCCTTCAACCGTGGCTCCGTTAATATCGACGACGAAGGCGTGGATGGACAGAAGACATATATTGTACGTGAAGGCATTCTTACCAGTTATCTGCATGATCGCATCAGCTCTAAGCACTATGGCATACCTTCTACAGGAAACGGTCGTCGCGAATCCTTCCGTATGATGCCTATCCCACGTATGCGCGCCACCTATATGGAAGCCGGAAATGTGTCTGAGGCCGATATGATTGCCGAAGTGAAGAATGGCATCTATGCTGAGACCTTTACCAACGGACAAGTACAGATTGGCGCCGGAGACTTTACCTTCTTTGTAAAGAACGGATACCTGATAGAGAACGGCAAACTTACCCAACCAATCAAAGATGTGAATATCATTGGCAACGGTCCCAAAGCCCTTGCAGATATTACCTTGGTGGGCAATAATTATGCTATGGATAACGGCACCTGGACTTGCGGTAAAGACGGACAATCGTGTCCTGTTACCTGCGGCATGCCCTCGGCCTTGGTTAGTAAACTTACAGTAGGAGGAGAAAGTTAATATGATTAAAAAAGAACAGAAAGCACTTGCGCAATGGGCAATGGAATTTGCCCTGAAGAACGGCTGCCAGGCCTCGCGTATTATTCTATATAGCGGTTCGAGCAGCACTTTTGAGGTGCGTGATATGAAGATAGACAGGCTTACCCAAGCCTCGGAAAGCAGTCTTCAGGTACAACTTTTTGTGGATGGACGCTATGGTTCCTTCTCTACTAATCGCCTGGATAAGGCAGAGCTGGAGAAATTTGTCCTAAGCGGAATAGCCTCTACCCGTTATTTAGCTGAAGACAAGGCTCGCGCCTTGCCCGACCCCTCTCTTTACTACAAAGGAGGTGGAACGGATTTAAAATTGGTCGACCCTCGTTTCGACTCTATCAATCCCGACGATAAGTTGAAACTGGCCATGAATGTATGCAGCGAAATAATGGGAAAGGATCCCCGCATCATCTCTGCAAATTCCGGTTTTGGCGACGAACAAATCGACCGTTACATCATAGTCAGCAATGGCTTTGAAGGAGAAAATACTTCGTCATCCTTTAGCCTGGAAGGAAGCGTAAGCATCAAAGGTGATGGCGAGGCACGTCCCGAATCATTTTGGTACGACGCCTCACTTTTCTATGACAGTTTGATAAAGGAAGGCATAGGTACGAAAGCGCTGGAGCGTACGCTGCGCAAATTGGGTCAAAAGAAAACCTCCTCAGGTAAATACACGATGGTGGTAGACAATATGAACTCTGCTCGCCTGCTCTCGCCCGTTTTAGCCTCCCTTACAGGCTCGGCTATCCAGCAGAAGAACTCCTTCATGCTTGACAAGCTTGGGCAAAAGGTGGTAGGCGACAAGGTAACGCTTATCGACGAACCCCATTTGCTCAGTTCCCCCGGCGCCCGTTACTTCGACAGTGAAGGGATAGCCACCAAGCGTATGCCCATTTTTGAGAACGGTGTTCTCCAGACCTACTTTATTGATACCTACTATGCCAATAAACTGGGTGTAAAGTCCACCATCAGCTCTCCCTCCATCCTCACCCTGCAACAAGGGAATAAGGATGTGGATGGTTTAGTTGCTTCGGTTGCTAAAGGTATCCTGGTAACAGGATTCAACGGTGGTAACTGCAATAGCTCCACCGGCGATTTCTCCTACGGCGTAGAAGGTTTCCTTATAGAGAACGGCAAGCTTACCCAGCCCATCTCTGAAATGAATGCCACGGGCAATATGCTCACTTTATGGAGCCACCTTGCCGAAGTTGGCAACGATCCCCGTAAGTCGTCCAGCTACAAAATCCCGTCCCTTCTCTTCGAAGGAGTTGACTTCAGCGGTCTCTGAAAAAACAGAAGCGTGTAATCCCAATGGTTACACGCTTTTTCTTTATCTTTGCGGGAAATTTTAATGTAAAGAAATTAGTGAGGAATAAGAAACAATTGCCTGTGTTGGAACAGGTGGAGATTAGCGGCGTAGCGGCGGAAGGGAATGCTCTTGCGCGGGTGAATGACATGGTTGTATTTGTGCCCTTTGCAGCGCCGGGAGATGTAGTGGATATTCAGTTGACACGGAAGAAGAACAGTTATGCCGAAGGGCGGATTGTGGGTTTTCATACCTATTCGCCTTTACGGGTGGAGCCTTTTTGCGGGCAATTTGGAGTCTGTGGCGGATGTAAATGGCAACACCTCAGATACGACGAACAAATTAAATATAAGCAACAGCAAGTAATCGACAACCTGACACGCATAGGGAAGCTGACGATTGAAGAAGCGCTCCCCATCCTCGGCTCAAAACAAACGAAATACTACCGCAATAAACTGGAGTTTTGTTTCTCAAATAAGCGCTGGCTCACACAAGAAGAGATTCAATTTACCGACGACTTTACGCAAATGAACGGCTTGGGATTTCATATCCCAGGTAAGTTCGACAAAGTGTTGGATTTAAAAACCTGCTATCTGCAAGATGATATATCGAACCGCATCCGTCAAAGCATAAAGGATTATTGCTTAACGCATGAAGGATATCCTTTCTTTGATATTCGCAATCAGGAGGGACTGATGCGCAACATGATTGTTCGCACCTCGGCAGCTACGGGGGAGGTGATGTTGATAGTCGTTTTCTTCCACGAAGACAAGGATAGGAGAGAGGCGTTGTTATCGCATGTCGCCGAACAATTCCCCGAGATAACTTCACTGCTTTACATAATTAACAGTAAATGCAATGACACGATTACCGACCAAGAAGTACATACATTTAAAGGTAATGACTATATCACGGAGGAAATGGAAGGTATCCGCTTCAAAATAGGCTCGAAATCGTTCTATCAAACCAACAGCCTTCAGGCTTACGAACTGTACAAGGTGGTGAGGGACTTTGCCGGTTTGCAAGGCAATGAATTGGTATACGACTTATATACCGGAACCGGTACGATTGCCAACTTCATCTCTAAACAAGCCCGTAAGGTAATCGGTATCGAATATGTGCCCGAGGCTATTGCGGACGCTAAGATTAACGCTAAACTGAACGGCATAGACAATACGTCTTTCTTTGCAGGAGATATGCGATTGATACTGACGGACGACTTTATACGTCGTGAAGGCCGTCCTGAACTTATCATCACTGACCCGCCTCGCGCCGGTATGCATGATGATGTGATAGACGCCATCCTCTTTGCCGCCCCCGAGCGCATCGTGTATGTAAGTTGTAACCCCGCCACTCAGGCTCGCGATTTAAGCCTCCTCAGCAAAGAATACACGGTTAGGAAAATACAGCCAGTAGACATGTTCCCCCATACGCAGCATGTGGAGAATGTAGCCTTACTCATTAAAACCACTTCTTGTCATGTCGACTAATGATCGTCTCTACATTTGTCATTCTTGGGTGATGTTCGTATTGTTTATTCTGCTTACTTCTTGTTATACGAAGAATAAACCGATGGAGGGGGATGTTGTGGACTTCCCTCAACTGAAGGAGAAGGGAGAGATTACGGCGGTTACGCTTTACAGTTCGACCTCCTATTTTCTTTATCGAATGGAGCCGATGGGGTATGAATACGAACTTATACAAGACTTCGCTACTGCCAACGACTTAAAGCTAAATGTAGTTGTAGCAGAAAGTCAGGAGCAGATGATTGAGATGCTGCAGGTAGGTAAGGCCGATGTGGTGGCTTATCCCATTGTGTTCAAACGTGAGCTGATGCAACAAGCGCTCTATTGCGGACGGGAAGAACTGTCATCACAGGTGTTAGTGCAGCATATTGGGCCGGGTGTTAAGCCACTGACAGATGTAACTCAGTTACTGGGGAAAGAAGTATATGTAAAGCAGAATACTCCGTATTACGAACGTCTGAAGAACTTAGACGTTGAACTTGGAGGGGGGATCTTGATTCGCGAGATTGATAAAGATAGTCTCACAACGGAAGACGATTTGGTAGAGATGGTATCGACAGGTGCCATAACCTACACCATAAGCGACGATAAGGTGGCGCGACTGAATAAAACCTATTATTGGAATATTGACGTAAGCCTCCAGATTAGTTTTCAGCAACGCTCGTCGTGGATTGTGAGGAAGAGCAGCCCTCAACTGGCTGAAGCCATTAACAAATGGGCTTCTGACAATGTGGGTGAACGCTCGTATAAAGCCACCTCAAAGCGTTACTTCGAGATGAGCAAGAAGGTGCTTGAGCTTAGCCTTCCCGCTATCAAGGACGGACATATATCGCCTTACGATGAGCTATTCAGGAAATACGCCAAGAAATTGAATTGGGACTGGATGCTGTTAGCTTCTGTCTCGTATCAGGAATCTCATTTCATCCATACAGTTGTTTCATGGGCAGGTGCTCAGGGTCTGATGGGCATCATGCCCCGAACAGCAGCCACCCTTAAGATTCCGATGAACGAATTGGAGGATCCTGATGTGAATATCCGTGCAGGAACCGAAGTGATGCGTATCTTCCGTGATGGATTTAAAGACGTGACAGATACTATACAATTGATTAAACTAACGCTGGCTTCCTACAATGCCGGCATCGGACATATTCAAGACGCCCAACGCCTTGCCGAAAAATATGGGAAAAGCCCCGTAATATGGGACGATAATGTAGCCGAATTTATTCTCCTAAAGCGCGAACCCGTATATTACAACGATTCTGTTTGTAAGTTCGGCTATCTGAGAGGTTCCGAAACATACAGCTACGTACGCGAAATCATCGGTCGCTACGAATACTACAAACAACAATTACCAATTAAGAAATAGTGATTACCATGACGCAGCATGCCGCGTCTCCTCCTAAACGACGTTTACTTCGAGTATTTGGAGAGGTAGTAATATATTTCTTGTGAGGGATTGCTTTCTATGTGGTAGCGGTTGGAGGCTGTTACGCAGAAGGTAAATTCTTGTTCGATGGTTGCATCTACAGAAAGGTATAAGTCCCATTTGCGGAGGCCAGTGGCTGCTATGGAGCTTGATAGAGTAGTATTTACGCTGCTCGAGCGGGAATAATAGACTGTGTAGCTGAGTGATTCATCGTCGTCTCGCATCATCCAGGAAATACGTAGCAGATCGCCTTCCCGAATCACATTCACGTTGACGGGGGTAGGGGGCTTTTCTTCGCTTGACCAGGTGAGTGGAGGTAGAAGGGCAGGGTATTTAAAGTAGTTATTCTTCAGCTTATTATATAGCCCTTTGTAGTTCCGGAATAATTGAGCGCCACGAAAAAAAGAAATACCGTCAGCCTTAGCCGAGCGTACATATTCTATCTGTTGGCTGATTTCATCAAGCGACCAATTTGCATCTCCCGGCAACATCCGGTAAATGCCCAGTCCGGGTACCACATAGCGTCCGTTCTTATTCGCCATCCATTTATCAATGAAAGGATAGAAATAGTTGCCGCGGTAGTACATCATGGGTACGATAAGGTCTTGCTTCTCTTGCCTGAGCCACTCCTGCGTATTCTGAAATACGCTGCGACCGGTTAGTCCGGCATTGGGTACATTGGGAAGAGGGCTAACCTTTCCTAACGGCGAACTACTTACCTGCACCCAGGGCTTGGCACGCTTTACCGAGTCGTAGATTCGAGCCACCAAACGGTTGATATTATCTTCTCTCCAGGCTCGTAGGCTCTTCCCCGCTCCATATTTGGCATAGACAGTTCCGTCGGGGAATCCATCGCCATTCTCAGGATAGCGTATGTAGTCGAAGTGTACACCATCTATATCGTAATTGGTCACAACCTCTTTTACTAAGGAGAGAATATAGTCTGTAGTTCCGGGAAGTCCCGGATCCATATACCATTCGCCATTGTAGAATTTACAAAGATCAGGACGCTGTTTTACAATCGACTTGCTCCCCAACATCCTTACATAGTCCGCCTTACCTACCGGATAAGTTACAAACCAGGCATGACATTCCATTCCTCGTTTATGACATTCTTCAATGGCAAAAGTCAAGGGATCGTATCCGGGATTGCCTCCTGTTCGCCCTGTAAGTACCCGGCTCATAGGTTCAATCTCGGATTTATAAATAACGTCTCCTCTAAGTCTTACCTGCAGGAGTATCATATTGAAGTTGGCCTCCTTCAGCATATCTAATTTATTGCATAGGTCTTGTTGTTGGGCTTTTCTGGTTTCTGGTGTAGTAGCTGTTTTAACAGGCCAGTCCATGCCATAGATAGTTGATATCCAAACGGCGCGTATCTCCCTCTTTGGCGAATCTGCGGCATAGAGTGACCCTTGAATAATAAAAGCAAAAAGTATGAATATATATGGCTTAATACTCATGCTTCCGGCTTACTTATGACTTAATAAGTAATGATCGGCATCGATAGCAGCCTTGCAGCCTGATGCTGCTGCTGTAATAGCTTGTCGGTAGCGTGGATCGGCTACATCGCCTGCTGCAAATACGCCTTGTAGATTGGTGAGCGTCGATCCGGGAACCGTTATTATATACCCGTTTTCATCTGTTTGTAGCCATTCTTTATACAGGAGAGAATTAGGCTGATGGCCGATAGCCAGGAAAAAACCGTCTATGGGGAGCGATATTTTTTCTTCATCCGGATGACCTTGTCGTTTCACCAGATATACACCTTCCACGTTCTTGTCACCGTATAAGCCCACGGCATTGGTTTCAAACAGGATTTCGATATTCAGCTTATCATACACCTGTTGCTGCATGGCTTTGCTAGCTCGCAGATAATCTTTACGTACAATGAGATACACTTTCGAGGCCAGCTCAGACAGATAAAGCGCCTCTTCACAGGCCGTATCTCCTCCTCCTACTACGACAACCACCTTTTTGCGGTAGAAAAAGCCGTCGCAGGTAGCACAGGCAGATACGCCCATACCGGCATATTTCTGTTCGTCAGGCAATCCTAAATATTTGGCAGTAGCACCGGTAGCGATAATTAGTGCATCGGTTTCCACCTCTGTTTCTTCATCTATTATTATACGATAGGGACGCTTAGAGAGGTCGGCATATGTAGCAATTCCCGGACGTATGTCGGCTCCGAGGTTTACAGCTTGCTCTCTTAGTTTATTCATCAATTCCGTACCTTCCACCCCGTCGGGGAATCCGGGATAGTTTTCCACGGTGGTGGTAGTTGTCAATTGACCGCCCGGCTGAATACCTTCGAAAAGCAACGGATTCAGATTGGCGCGAGTAGCATAGATGGCTGCCGTGTATCCGGCAGGGCCTGAGCCTATGATCAGGCAACGAACTTTTTCTTTTATTGGATTACTCATCTTGTTTAAGTTTACTTAATTAATAACGGATTTTTAACGCAGGTCGATTATTTCAGCTTGGGGATAGTCTGCTTTCCTGAAGGAAAAGTAGCTGTCGGGCTGATTAATGCCTGTCTTTATGTTGCTTATCTGTATTGTATTACTGATACCGTTCTTCATGAGGACGTTGATGCGCACCGGCAAGCTTGAGAACTTCTCAATCTGAAGTTCTACTTTCACGATATCCGATTTCTTTTTCGGCGTTAGTTCAACCACGTATGCTGCCTTTCCGTTGATAGCTGTAGCCTCGCCTTTATATGCTGCTGTAAAGCCTTTCTGGTATGAGTTGAGCAAGATAGAGGGATTTGTAAACTGTAACTCGTCGCCTTCCGGTGTGCTGATGTTTACTTCTTCCGTCTGCTCCATATAAGTCCATTGGGTCGTTCCGTCGTACCAGGTCAACACATCGGGCGTTCTTAGCGTGAACTTATCCCCCTTCATATTGATAATGCCTTCAAAACTTTCAGACGTATGCTGAACCTCTGAAGCCGTACGGAGTGAGAAGGAAGCCGAAACTCCGTTTGAACTATTGTAAACAGAGGCCGCTTTACTTACGATATCTGCTGCATTCTGAGCCATTGCAGGTGCGATGAGCAACAGCAAAGGCAATACGGTATGAACGATTTTATGTTTCATTTAAAATTTCTCAATAATTGTTCCAAACTATATTCGTCTTGAATTAATACCTGACGGGCTTTGCTTCCCTCGTATGGGCCAACAATACCGGCGGCTTCCAACTGATCCATCAAACGCCCTGCCCGATTGTAGCCGATGGAGAACTTACGTTGGATAAGAGAAGTGGAGCCTTGCTGCTGACTGACTATCAGGTGAGCCACTTCGTCGAACATCGGGTCGCGGTCTGAGAGGTCTACCCCGCCGGCCGAGTCTCCTCCTTCGCCTTCCACTTGAAACTCGGGAAGTTCGAAAGCATGTGCAAAACCGGTCTGCTTGCCAATATACGACGATATCAAATCTACTTCCGGCGTATCTACGAAGGCGCATTGTACGCGTATCATATCATTGCCTTGCGAGAAGAGCATATCCCCTCTACCTATCAGCCGATTGGCGCCGGGTGCATCCAGAATCGTACGCGAATCCATCATCGACGCTACACGGAAGGCCATACGAGCAGGGAAGTTGGCCTTGATGGTACCGGTAATAATATTGGTGGTAGGTCGTTGCGTAGCAATTATCAAATGGATACCTATCGCGCGAGCCTTCTGTGCAATACGTGAGATAGGCATTTCTATTTCCTTACCCGCCGTCATAATCAAATCACCGAATTCATCAATGATAACCACGATGAAGGGCATGAATCGGTGTCCTTTCAGCGGATTCAACCGACGGTGTTTAAACTTTTCGTTATAATCTTTGATGTTCCTTACATGCGCTTTCATAAGCAGGTCGTAGCGGTCGTCCATCTCCTTACAGAGGGAGTTCAGCGTTTGAATCACCTTCTTATAATCCGTAATGATGGGCTTATCGCCATCAGGAAGCTTTGCCAGGTAATGTTTCTCAATCTCTGCATAGTTGCTAAACTCCACCATCTTGGGGTCTACCAGTACGAACTTTAGTTCAGAAGGGTGCTTTTTATACAGCAAGGAGGTGATGATGGCATTCAGCCCCACCGACTTACCCTGTCCGGTAGCGCCGGCCACCAGCAGGTGAGGCATCTTGCAGAGATCGAACATAAATATCTCGTTGGTGATGGTCTTACCCAAGGCCACCGGCAGATCGTAGGTAGATTCCTGAAACCTGCGCGAGTTGATAATAGACTGCATGGATACAATCTGCGGATCTTTATTGGGTACCTCGATACCTATCGTACCCTTACCGGGCATCGGGGCAATGATACGGATACCGGTTGCCGCCAGTTTCAAGGCAATATCTTCTTCCAGATTACGAATCTTGGCTATTCTCACACCTACATCAGGCACTACCTCATAGAGCGTGATAGTAGGACCAACCGTAGCCTTTATGGAGACAATACTGATACCAAAGTCTTCGAGTGTTTGCTTGATACGCTTTTGGTTATCATTTTGTTCGGTCATATCCACCTGGTGGCTTTTATTATCATACGCTTTCAGCAAATCAATGGTAGGATTGCGGAAAGTAGAAAGGTCGAGCTTCGGGTCGTACTCTTCCAGTTCAGGGTCTTCAAATTCTTCGTCGTCTAAGGGATTGTCCGTATCTGTTTCTTTGTCTATGTCGGGGAAGTCTATGGGGCCAATTGCTTCGTATGCCTCTTCTTCGGGAGCAACGGTTACTACAAAGCCATCGTCTGCATCCTCCGGAGGAGGTGGGGCGTCTACCACCTTCTTTACGGGCTTTTCTTCCTCTATCACATCCTCTTCATCATCGTCCTCATCCTCTTCGTCGTATTTCTTTTTCCACTTCATCCACTCGGGGAGTCTAAAGCGAATGGTTAACTGCCTTTGCAGGAAGGGGAGGGTGCGTGAACTGGAGAGTATGGCGATTGTCAGACCTGAAGCGATGAGCAGTAAGATGGTGCCGGGTATGCCGATATTGCCTTGCAGCCATTCGGATAGATGTTTGCCGGTCATGCCTCCAAAATAAAGGAAGGTACTTTCTTCGGTCCATGCAAAAGCGAAGGCGAAGAACAGCGAACCCCATATAAGCCAGGAGAAACTGAACAGGAAACGTTTGATAAGGGAGATACCTCTTGCATTCATCAGCTTGGCTCCTAATGAACCGAGGAAGAACAGCAGCATAAAGGCAGAGATACCAAACCAGCGGTTTATCAGCACGTCTGCCAGATAAGCGCCGCGTACGCCCGTCCAGTTATCAACGGATATTTTGTTGTTCACCAAACTATTCAGCGGTACGTTCTCAATCTTACTTTGGTCTGAAGCGCCCGCAAAGAAAAAAGACAATATAGCTAAGCCTATGTATACCGTTAGTATAGATATAAGTAGCCCCGTTATGAAACGAGTACGTTCATTGGAAAGGAAAGTCTTAACTGCATCAAACCATCCATCATCATTCGTGTGCCTTCTTGTCTTATTCTTTTTTGTCATATTAATTGTTGGTGTTGCACCTGCAAAGATAAGGAGATTTATTGGAATTTTAGTACGTGCCATTTGTACTGTTATAAAAATAACCTATTTTTGCTCAAATTTTAATACATAATAGTAATGAAGAAAAGTAAACTAATCCAAGCGCTATCTTTAGCTCTCCTTTTTCCTTTATTTTCGCAAGCACAAGAGTATAATCCATTCAGTCATGTTACTGTAGGGTTAAGTGCATCTACTTTAGGTGTTGGTTTGGAAGCGGCTACTCCGCTTAGTAAAAACTTCAATGCCCGTGCCGGTATTGACTATGTGGGATTCAATGCAGGGTATATTAATTTCGATTTGGATGATAATTCCAGCGCATTGTACGATGCCATTGGCTATGTACCCAACTATCGTGCAAAAATTGGTCTCGATCAATTTCATGGACATCTTCTTGCCGATTTTTACCCGATGACAAATGGGGTATTTCACTTGACGGCAGGGGTTTATTTGGGGAGTAGTAAGATCAATGTCGATGGCTTTCTGGCCAACCAGAACGATCAACCGGCTACGCTAAGACCCGGTTATGAATGGCCTTCCATCAATTTAGATGGTTATGATGTGCTTTTGACTAATGGACGAGCCAACGTTGATTTTCTTTTGGGGAATGCTATCAAACCCTATATTGGACTTGGCTTGGGCAAATTTGTAACCAAGCATCGCTTAGGCTTCAAATTTGATTTGGGCGCTTTTTACCAAGGCGATTATTCCGTCAAACAAAACGGGAAAAAGATTAACTTGGATGATACGGGGCTTAACAACTTTGAAGACATTGACCAGTACACGAAGTGGCTTAAATGGTGGCCGGTGATTAATTTCCAATTGACCTATCGTATCTTTTAAGCCTCAAGTTTCCGAACCAAAACCTTATCTATTCTTGCTCCGTCCATATCCATAATTTCAAACTCAAAGTTGAGCCAGGTAAGGGTTTCGCCTACTTGAGGGATGTGTTGCAGGATTTTGAGGATAAGGCCGCTCAGGGTGTTGTAGTCGTACTCTGTATACAAGTCTTCCATGTCGAAATATTCCAGGAAGTTGTAGAAGGAATATTGTCCGTCTACCAGAAGGGTTCCGTCGGGGCGTTCTACAATTTCCTGCTCTTCGCCAATCTCCGGCATCTCGCCCAGTAGAGCTTCCATGATGTCTTTTAGGGTAACAATGCCCTGAACTTCGCCAAACTCATCGGTTACTAATCCGTACTTCACCCGTGCGTCTTTAAATTGCTCAAGCGCCTTGTATACGCTCAGGTTTTCGGGCAGGTATTGCATGGGGCGGATTAGTTCCTTTAGTGAGAAGTCCGCCGAGTAGATACGCCCGAACAAATCTTTCAAATTCACTACCCCCAGCAGGTTGTCGAAGCTTTCAGAAGCTACCGGATAAGTATTGTATAGGTTCTCCTGTACCTTCTCACGTATTTCCTCGTTGCTATCGGTAATGTCAAGCCATACCAAATCACTGCGATGAGTCATGATGGAGCCCACGTTCCGGTCGCCCAAGTTGAATACGCGTTCTACGATGTCTTGCTCTACCTCCTGCACTTCGCCTCCGTCGTAGCCTTCTTTTACGATAGCCTTGATTTCTTCTTCCGTTACTTTATTGTCTTCCGAAGGTTGAATCCCCAGTATGCTAACCACCAAAGATGTGCTCTTGGAGAGCAGCCATACAATGGGGGTCGTTATGAGTGAGAGGAAGTTCATGAGGGGAGCTATCAGTCTGGATACTCGTTCAGACTGACTCATGGCAATGCGTTTGGGCACTAATTCACCCAGTACCAATGTGAAATAAGTTACGATGATAACAACGATTGTCTTGGCAATGACCAATGAATAGGGTGACATGACGGGGAACAACTTGTCCAACCATTTGGAAAAGTCGTAAGCAAAAGCTTCGCCGGAGTACAAACCGGTAAGTATACCGATAAGGGTTATTCCTATCTGTACGGTGGATAGAAACTTCTCCGGTTGATTAGCTAATATTAAAGCGGTTTCTGCAGATTTACTCCCCTTTTTAGCCTCTGTTTCCAGTCTTGATTTACGCGCTGAGACTAAAGCAATCTCAGACATTGAAAGGAGGCCGTTCAACAAAATTAGCCCCAATATGATAACAATTTCCATTCGCAATTACTGCCTTGATTAGACAACGACAAATATATAGCTTTTAATTGATAGATACATATCCCCGACATATTTCTTTTGAAATATGTTATTGACGTGGCGTGCCGCGTCTCTCTTATTACTGAATGGTCAATATTTGTTCGCCGGGTTTTAGAGGGTATTCTTTGTTTTTCCAGACGAAGGTGCCGGTGGTGCCTTGGGGGAGAGTGAGGGTGGCTTTAAGGGCGCCTTTTTTATCAATGAGGTAGGAGGCAGTGATGCTGCCCGCCGGGTGGGGCATCGTGCCGGATACTTCTTTCAAGGTTCCTAACGAAGGGGAGATGCGTATCTTTTGGAAGCCGGGGGCATCGCTGTCAATGCCCAGCAGGATACGGTATAGTTCTATGTTGGGACTGGCTCCCCAAGCATGACAATCAGAGCGGGAAGGCTCTGGCATTTCGGCCCATGTGGTCAGGCCTAAAGCCATTTGATCTCGCCATATTTGCAGATTATCAAGGTACTGATCTCCCAGACCGGCTTTGCTTAGCGCCTGGTGAACATAATATCGGAAGTAGATGGTAGCCTGGGCTATCTCTTTATCGTTCAGTGTGCGGGTCATCAGGCGAGCTGCTTCGTCTTTACTAACGATACCGGCTATTACAACTAATGAATTGACATGCTGTGAGTAGGCTCGATGATCGTGTGTGTCGGCGAAAAGGCCACGGCCTTCATCCCAGTACTTCGTGCGGATACCTTTGCGAATTTGTTCAGACAGATTATGGTAATACTCAGATTGGGTAGCGGAACCAAAGGCCGCCTCCATCTCGGAAACAGCATCTAAAGCCAGAATAAACAGCAGATCCTGGAAGGCAGAGTTGCCTTCTTTCTCACGGATAGGTTCTCCGTTGGGGAAGTCTCCCGACCAATCGGCAAAGTACCAGTAGGGCACATAACCCAGACTGTAATCCGGCTTTATTTGTCGTTCGTAAAAAGAAAGTACACCTCTCCACGATGGCAAAAGCGTTTTCAGATAGTCCGTATCTCCGCGATACATCCAATAATCGTGCCCCATGCATATCCACCAAAGTGAGAAAGGAGGGATGAATTGCTGTAGTGCGGAGGGATAGCGGCTCATCGTGATGCCGTCGGGAACGATAGACTGGCGTCCCTGCTCAATGGCATTCTTTACCATATAAGGGTCGCGGGTGTTGAACAGCGAAACCATCGCTTGGATACGGGTATCGCCAAAGTACTGCAACTGTTCGTAGTAGGGGCAGTCCATATAGGTTTCGTGTGCGCAAAGACGAGCCGTGCGCCAGCCAATATCGAGCATCTTGTTTAGTTCGGGATGTCCGGGAGCTGTAAAGGTATAAGCAGGCTCGAAGGGGTAGGCAGAGAATGTGCCGTAGAGGTCGTTCAGCTCAAGCGGTTCATTGGCTGTCTCGATATGCACTTCCAGATATCGCCAGGTGCGCCACCAAAGCGAAGTGAAGCTATGCCCTTCGCCTCCGTCGGCCAATATTTTATCCTCATATCCAAGGAATATCTTGCCTTTCACGTCGTTGCGGTCTTGTTTCCCGTTCAGACGGTAGGATTTCGTAGTTGCCAAGCTGTTGTCTTGATAAAGTGCTTCGGCGTATCCAATCCGTATCTCAGCATCTTTGCCACGGCTATACAGAAAAGAGAGGTATCCTGTAGTCAGTTGCTCATTATCGAGCAAGAGGCGAACATGTGAATGGGCAGGCACTACTACTTTAACCGGCTGTTTCAGAAACTCCTTCGGACAGGTAATGCCCTCGGCTGTCACTACCTTGCTTAGGCGTGCCAACTTCATTTCCATTGGTGGGAGAGGAGAGGGCGTAAGCTGCCATCCCGGATAATCACGTGCTCCCTTTATGGCGCCGGTAATGCCTGAACGAGCTTTCTTCCAGGCAGAATCGTCGTATGTCGGCAATTCCCATCCCCAGGGATAAACTGCCGCGTTCACACTTTCGCCCGGGCCCACCACGTAATAACCCAATACCGTTCCGCCATCCCAGGGCGAATATGCTTCGTCCTTCAGGCAGAGCCAACTGTCGTCGGTGTTGACTGCTGCCTCTGCATCCGTATTCCCTTGTAAGATAAAGCCTGTTTGGTTGAAGCTGACTTGGGCTACCGGCTTCCGTTCGGCATAGTTCCACACCACAGCTGCCAGCGTATTCTTCCCCGCCTTCAGGAAGGGTGCAATGTCCACTGTAGCAAAGTTCCAGTTATAAACATCGCCTCGAGCCGGTCCCAGCGACACAAATTGTCCGTTTACAAATAACTTATAGCGATTGTCGGCCGATACATGCACTACATATTTCAGAGGCGCTGCCGTCAGGTCAATAGATTTTCGAAAGTGATATACACCATACACATTAGCCGGTTCCCCCGGAACCGATATCCAATGCGCCTTCCACAGCCCATCAAACAACTGTGGATTAATTATTTCCTGATTATAACCCGCCAAGTTTATCTGAGCCGTAGCTAATAGCCCGCTCAAAAAGAAAAGAACTGCAAACATAAAAGCTTTCATCCCAAAAAGTATTAGATTCGTAACTGAATGCAAATATACTCATTTTTATTTTTCAATCCTCTGAAAAACAAAATTTTGTATGCAGGAGTAGCCACAATGGGTAGCGGTATAGAAACGAGCGAACTACTTTATTCTGCTGTGTTTTACCATTTGCACAACCTGCGGAATCGTTGAAAACATCATATTTTCTTCCTCGTTTAGAAATTTCCTGCACCACTCGTGTCAAAAAACTCCATCATACATAAAATAGGAAGCTGCTCGGATCTGATTCTTATCGTCGGAAAAGCTTAACCACACAAAAATATTGTCAAACAACCAGTGATAATTTCCCAAATTTGGGTTGCTCCATTGTAGCTTTCCGAATTTTTGCATGTTTTTGCACATGCCACGCTTATGAAGGTCGTGTTCATGATAAAAAAATAGTCGATGAACAGCCTTTAAGTTTTCCGTCGGGAATTACGTTGTGGCAAGATACCGGATTCATCGGGCATACTCCCGGGAATGTTACAGTGAAAATGCCGACAAAGAAGCCGAAAGGCAAGGAATTGTCTGATGTTCAAAAAGAAGAGAACAAAAAGATTTCCTGCTTTCGTATTCTTGTTGAACACGCCATCGGAGGCGTCAAAAAATGTCGTATTGTCAAAGAGCGTTTCAGGTGTCGCAAGTTCGGATTTGATGACTTAGTCATGCTTATTGCTTGCGGACTCCATAATTTTAGAGTTTTAATGTCATTGACTGTCAGATATGTAAAACTTTATTGAATATAATGGTCAAAAAGATGGTTCACCTTTGTTGGTCTGTTAATTCCTCTCTTTTATACAACAAAAGTAAAGAATCAACATCGCTTTTTAGAATAAAAATATCAAAATGCAAACTAAGGGTCAGAATTGACAGAATGTCAAAAAATGGTCTTTTTTTTCTTTGATATTTGAGGTGATTTTGGGCTTTTAACACGAAAAACGCAAGGATTTGCGGGTTTTGTAAATACAAAAAGACAGCAATGATGAGTTGAAAGTTTAAAATTGAAAGTATAGAGCAGGAATAATACTCTACTATTTGTATTTTCCTTTCAATGGCTGCCATAACGTCATTCAGACACTCAAGGGATTTAAGGGCATTATAGATCTTAACAGATCTTAATATTAACCAAATAATAACTAATATTAAATGCTATTCACAATTCATCCTCATCTCTTCGGGAAATCATTTAGATGATTTTAAAAATGATCTGCATGAAATTTCCAAATTATGCTGATGACGTCCGGAAATCATCTAAATGATTTCCCAAAAAGAAGCCGTCTTTTCAAAATAATTTTCCCGAATCGCGACAAAAGCTTTACATATTCGCGAACTTTGGCCGATTTCGTCGAAACTCCGAATTTCTCGTAACACAAAAAAGCCCCTTTTCCTGACAAAAGAGAGTCATTTTAACTATTTTTAATTGACAAATGAAAAATGGCGTTCTCTTAAATTCTTTAGTTTTATAGCAGAACATTAGGCAGCGACCGAGGAACTTTTAACCTTTTGGTCGCGGAATAAAGAACAAGTGGACAAGTACTGCGGCTTCTCAACTTCAACAACGTTGGACAGAAAGCGGTCGGCTCTATTAGAGGGGGAACTTACTACAGACCACTCTAAGAAAAATTATCATAAAACTTTTGCGCCAAAAATAATAACCCAAGCTAACTAACTGAAACACAACATTCATTAAAAAACAGGTAACGAGCAAGTAACGTTGTTAACGCTTTAATCTGCTGTATTGTTCAACCGGGTGGATAACAACGGTAAGACCATTTCGGATAAAAACGACCGTTACCGGAACGAGAAGGTATGCAAGCAGCTAAAGGATAAATATAACCTTACCTATGGACAGGGGAAAGAGAATGTCAATGTCCAAAAATTGAAGGGAGCCAAGAAAACCAAGTACGAAATCAACCATGCGGTTAAAGACACCCTTCCTAAAGTTAAGGACTGGAAACAGTTTGAAGAAGCCTTGAAACGTCAGGGTATATCTATTGTCCGTAAATATAAAGGCGACACAAATGAGGTGTAAGGCATCTCGTTTAAGAAAGGCGGGCATTCGTTTAAGGGTTCGGAGATTGACAGGAAGTTCAGCTATTCCAAACTGGATGCCATCCTGACTGGAAACAGCTACAGTCAAGAACAGCAGGTTTCCGTTCCAAAAGAACCGGGAAATACCATTGTGGAGAATATCGTATCAGGCATAGCGGAAGGCGCATCCGGTCTTGGTGGACTGTTCGATATCCAAGCATCTGGCAACGTCCCGGATGAAGCAGAATATTTACGCCAGCCGAAGAAGAAAAAGAAAAAACGCCGGAGCTTCGGCTTTGGAAATAGATAATTAACAAATTAAAATTATAATAATTATGGCACAATCGGTATCAAACGATGCTTTATGGGTAAAGCTATCAGAAATAGATAAGAAATTAGATGAGCTTTCAATAGCACAAGAATCATCAATCCCAATTCATGAACAGGCAGAAATTAAGCCTGATTTCAACAACGTAAAAGATGAGATCATCACTGAAGTCAAGGGAGAGATTCAGATACTTGGCATGTCAAATGGCTCTCACTTTGAGGCGAACAGGAAGAATATCCAATTGCTAAATGACAATATCTTAAAGATTTTGAACATCGTTAGCCGGATGCGGAAACAGCAAAAAGAAACTGTTGAATCAGAGATAGAAGATAAGGGAAATTACTTCAATTTCCGGTTTTTCAAGGTTAGGAAGACTGCTTTAGTGATAACTATTCTTGGCTTGCCGGTATTTATCCTAACGCTGTTTTGCATGAAACAGCAGAATGATTATTTGCGACTGATGGATGAGTACCGGAAACAGGATATTGCCATACAGAAATTGGACGGAGAGTTAAAGGCGTTGGAAGAAAAATCATTGAAGAAACAGCAGAAGAAATGACATCGGTAAAAATAAAATTCAGAAAATCTACAATTAAGAATAAAGAGGGAGTACTCTATTTTCAATTGATTCATAATCGTAAAGCCAAGTTGATCACAACTCGTTTCCAGTTATTTCCTTTTGAGTGGGACATCCGTTTTTCCACTGTAATAACGGGAAGTACGGATCAGGAGAGAAGAAATTATTTGGAAAACCTGAAAAATGGCTTGGAAACGGAGACCCAACAGATTTATGATTTAATTTCCATACTCGAAAAACGGGGAGAATATACCATCGGAGAATTAGTAGAATATTATGTAAATAGCTCTTTCAATGGCTGTTTCTTTCCCTTCATAAAATATCAGATTAAGAAACTGAAATCTGAAAATCGAACTAAAACAGCATCAATCTACGAAACTGCTCAACAGAGTTTTTCCCGATTCCGGTACGGGGAAGATATCCGAATAGAACGGATCGACAGTGTATTAATACAGCGATATGAAACTTATTTGAAAAACAACAACATTTGTATTAACAGTATTTCCTGTTATATGCGGGCATTAAGGTCGGTATATAATCAGGCAGTATTGAAAGGGCTAACAGTTTCAAGGAATCCATTCAAGAATGTTTATACAGGTATTGATAAAACATCCAAACGGGCTACAACTGAAGATGTAATTGTAAGGTTGAATAAAATTGATCTTTCCGAACACGGTAATCTACAGTTGGCACGAGACTTCTTCATGTTTAGTTTTTATACACGGGGGATGTCTTTTATAGACATGGCCAATCTCAAACAGAACAATCTCAAAAATGGATACATCGTTTATGCCCGGAGTAAAACAAAGCAAGTCCTGACCATCAAAATAGAAAAATGTATAGGAGAAATAATAGAACGGCATAAAGAAATTACGATAAATGATTATCTCCTTCCCATATACAGCTCTCAAAACCCTGATTACAACAGTAATTTACGAACCTATAACAAACGGCTCAAACGATTATCGGAAATGTTGGACTTGGAAAAACCTTTAAGTTCCTACGTTTCAAGGCACTCATGGGCAACGATAGCACTCCGAAAAGGAATTTCCGTACAGGTTATCAGCGAAGGGATGGGGCATGAGAATGAGAAAACAACCCGAATATATTTGGCTTCTTTGGATCAATCCCTTATCGACGATGCAAACGCCCAAATAATAGCACTATAACACCTCATAAAAAAGATACCACCTCTTGCTTAGAGGTGGTACTAAGACAGAATAAACAAATATATTTCTGTTTTTCAGTGATTTATATACCATGATTTATACAGAATAAAAACTTTTCCAACAGCATTGTAAAACAAATCAAGCAAATAAATTAGAAGGTTAAGCAATTATCTTATAATCAGGCTATCATTTCGTTTTTAGATTATTTTGAAGATATATTTTAGAACATTTAAACAAACACACTGATTTTCAGATAATTCATTGATTGAAAAGGAGATTTTGGTATTATATCTTAAAAATATTTGAAATATTGTATGTCTTTATTAGAAATTATTTTGTACATTTGCGCGTTCGTGGTTTTCAACATAGTACCACCTCTAAGCAAGAAGTGGTATTGATGCGAAATAGTGAAGAAAAATGAAAGTATCACAAGTATTCTTAATGCCAAGAATTTATTTGTGAAAAACAGATAACATTTTTATACAATGGAAGAGGAAAGGAAAAAATCAAAATTATTAGTAACCATTTTTTGGTTAAGTGTGCTTGGTTGTTTTGCCTTCGGGTATTACAACACTGTTATGGGGCTACAATTATTCAATGCTTTTGGCAGCAGTAAATTTGGCAGTTGGTTCTTGGCATTAATCCCCCTTGTAATGGTTTTTGGAGCTTATCTTGCTGCTGTGCAGGGTAGAAAAAAAATGCTTTATATATACCTTACAGGTGAAATTCTGTTTTTTGTTTTTAATATGACCTATTTCTATCCTCAATATATGGGTAGGACATTGGTACATGAAGAAGCTATAGCATTAAAAGATTCTGTTACAGTTTATCAAGGCAGGATTGAAAAAATTGCAATCAAAGGAAATTCTTCTGATTTGGCAAGACTACAAAGATTAAGGGAGTTTCAGTCTAATCTCTTGACAGAAATAAAAGACCGCAACGGTTTTGGACAGTATGCTACTGAGCAGTTAAAAAATTTCAATGAATTGGCAGAAACAAATTATACTCCTGAACGCTATGTAGGAAAAACGACTGAAGAACGTCAAAAATATTATGAGGATTGGAAAGCAAAAACTGACGAAGGTATAAGAAATTTTATAGTAAAATTAAATAGTAATGAGATATCGGCCGAAAAACTAGTAAATGCTAAATTTGAAATGGATGGTATTCGATCCAAATACACCCCTTTATTGGAAATTATTCTCGATGATAATTCTACTGTGGACATTTCACACGAAGCAATACAAAACAATCCGCAAATCAGCCTACTCAAAGAAGTAACTGGAAAATTAGACAAAATAGCAACTGATGTAAATTCAGTAAAACAACCTGAACCGTTTAAACTTATTGTTACAGGAAAAGAAACTATTGCATTTCCTACAACGCAGAAACTGGGATCATTTGAGCATGCACTCATTTCTGTTCGTAACCGTATTGGTAAATTAGACACATGGGGAGTAATTATCCTTTGTTTTTTCTTTGATATGCTTGGCCCTTTCCTTTTCTATTTCTACTTGAGAAAAGAAGATGACCCTGATTATATTGGAACAAGTGTAGATGATTGGAATAGACCTTGGTGGAAAAAACTATTTGGGATGATAATTAACAAAATAAAAATAATATGCCAGTAGTACCTATAAGTTTTAAGTACAAAATAGTTGGTAATAATTTGCTTACTGACTTTGAAGAAAGTGATATTTTGAAAGATATTGCCTTGAGGATACAGCACGGTCGTCGTCTGATTATTCCGATTGGCTTACCACAAGCAGGTAAGTCTATGTTTCTTGCATCTTTGGTTGCATATGCTTTCAAAAGGAAAATTGACGGCAAAGATGGCGACAACTCGTGTAATTTCAGTCATGTTTTCCCCAAAGAATACTCGGGAGTAAAGCAAATTACTGATGCATTGGATAGCAATGATACATTACCTTCTACACGTTCTAATGAAATTACGATTATAGATTTGGATATGCAATCGCGTTATAGAAAACGTCCGATACAAATCACTTTGATTGATTTGGCAGGCGAAGATATTGAACGCTTGATAGGAAAGCGTGAAGATACTGAAGGAACAGCAAAGAAAATTGAGAAAATTCTTGCTGCTTGTGTAGCTAAAAAAGCTATTTTCGCAGTTATTACTCCTGTCGAAATCGGAACAACCATAGGACAAGAAACATCATTTGATACAGATGAGGATTCGGAAATGAAATCATTTATTGACAAACTAAAACAAAACAACCCGAAACTGTACAGTTTGACGAAATTTTTGTTTGTGGTTTCGAAATGGGACACATTGCCACGAAACATTGACAAAACAAAATATTTACAGTACCACCGGAAACAACTTTACAATGAATATTCAAGCAGTGGTAAATATAGTTTGATACCTTACTCTGTAGGTAATGTTGTGGGTAACACTATTATTGACATTATTTTGCGTTCGCCGAAAAACTTTTGGTATACGCTTCATCGTTGGTGTACAGGACAGCATGTCTTACCTTGGTATAAACGGTGGTTTTCAAATATTTAAAGTAATATAAAATGAAAAATATTGTGGTTTTTGGAAAACCGAGAACATTTGAATCTTACGAATTTGAGTTTGAAGAACAGTTGGCGATAAAAAACGAAAACACACATATTGAGCCGTACATTAAACCCATACATCAAAAAGAAACTGTTTTTCATTATTATGTAAAAGAAGATTATGCTTGCTATGAGTATTATACTCGTGCCAATGGATTCGACTCTGAGCGTATAGGTGGTGTTTTTGGTGTTGGTATAAAATCAGATAAAGACATAAAACTATTTGATGCTCAAAACAATGTGTTATTGCCTTTTTGTAAAGATTTATCAGACTCTTTTCTTTACAACGGAAATAGTTTTAACACTCAAAGCATTATCAATCAGATAAGCAGAACACAATGGAGTGATGATGAACTGCGAACAATAGGTAATGTAATCGGCAACATGCCTTTTGCAGGAGCCACAAAGGGGCTATTATTGTTAGTAGTGTCTGATTTTTCGGCAATTGAACAAATTGAATCCAAAATAAAAGAATATTCCGATGTATATATTGCCGATAATCCAGATATTTTTAAGGATTCAAATAATAGTTTGTATCTTAGAAAAAGTAATAATCTAATTTTTACAGTAGAGGACGGCCTTTTTGTACCTTACAAAAAGGTAAAGAAAGAAGAAAGTAGTAAAAAGGGTTTTGTTAAAGAAGAATACAAAGGTAATAACGAAGAAGAAAGAAGAGGCTTTGTAAAAGAAGATATAGATAATAGTAGCAATAGTGATGCTCTCACCCCACCACTACCTAATCCTACACCACCTAATCCTACACCACCTAATCCTACAAGTTGGTGGCAACGTAACTCAAAAACGATATACGCAACAATTGGAACTCTTATTGTTGTTGGGATTATTGCTATTATTTTTAATGACGGTTTCAAAGAATCTGCTGATGGAGGCTCGAGTAATGTTTCCAGTAGTGGCAAGGATACCGATAGTGGAATAGTTAAACGACCAGAGCCGGAGACCTTTGTGGCAAATTCGGTTCAATTAGCAAATTACGATAAGCCGATAAACGATTTTTTGGAATTAAATCCTGTTCCGCTGTACAATAGCAGCAATAATCAAACTTCAACTGTGTCAAATGATATTTCGTTGGAACTTTCAGGTGTAGGTATAAGTTATGCAAAAATCGTAGGTAGTACTCTAAAAGTAATGAGCAACCCAAATAGTGATACCAAAGTAACAGTTATTGCTAAACTTAACCACACAGAACTTGCGAGAAAAGAATATATAATAGCAAAAAAAATCATAACTGGGAATACGAACTCACAGACAGTATCGCAAATTACTGAAAATGAAATATCTATTCATTTTGCTGAAGGTACTCTGCATGATTTTTTTTCGATTGGACAAAAAATCATTGTAACGGCAAAAATAAAAGGCGTGGATGCACCCCCTGGAAAGGGAAAATGGCAAATAACCACAGGCCTTACTACTACAAACGTTAGCAATCTGAATAATAACCCTGTCACTATTCAAATTTCAGAATATAATGCCAATGCAAGAATTGCTTACATTATTGACGGAGTGTCGCAGAGTGTTCCAATAAGAATTTCACGATAGTAAATTTTAAATTATGAGGTCTATCAAATATTTAATAATCTGCGTTATATCAGTTTTTATTGCAGGAAATATATTTGCACAAGAACAAGGAATAAATTCGCAAACTATTGAAAAACAAGAGAAAAAAGAGGTTGATCTGGCAGAACTCCCAAAATGGCTTAAAAAAAATCCTGAATGTCAGGATACTATAGCCGCATTAAACGATAGAGTAGAGAATTTGCAAAAGTGTATTGACAATTTTAAACAAGAAGTTACTAGCCTCAATTGGAAACTGCAAGCGGAGCAGGAAAAATCTAAAATCGACAACTTCCTGAATATTACAGACACAACAATTTTCGGTACTAACTTTCAGAAAGTTGATGTAAAAAAATGTCATCCACAACGTTGTGATTGGTATTTACTGATTGAAAATATTCACGATTTGAAAAATTTGCTTACCATTAATAGCGCAAGTAATGATGCATTTGAAGTGTTGGAAATGCTTAAGCACAACAATACTTTAGAAAAGGCACAACAAAAAATTATAGAAATCAATTCCTTTGATTGCTTTGATTTTTTAACAGAGCCACAAAAACAGTATTACAGACAATTGGTTACTCGATACAATATGCTGAATAAATATGCAAATCCATAGGTAGACAACAATGCGAATTAAATATTTAATAATTGGTTTTATAATGGTAACTTTATTGTTGTCATCATGCTCTCCCGATTGTAAACATGAAACAATTAAGAAGCCTGAATGGCGAACGCATTATGTGGATTATTGGATAGAAAAAGATACTATAGAAACAGTTAGTGCTTATTTAGATACGTTGGTGTCCTATTCAGTGGTCGGACATAGACAAAAGATTGACTATCGAAAAAATGTAAGTGGAGAGCAAATGGGTAAAACCATTACACATTACATTACTATAAAAAACACTAATCGCAGTTATTCAAATTCTTTTGCTGTAAAGCTTGTTGGAAAAGAATACAATGAATCAGCAAAAACATGGAGAGATATCAACAACGTAACAAGTTATGTCTCAATAAGTCCGCAGACTACCTATACTTTTTCTATAAAACACTCCGATTGGTGGCGAAACGAAAGTAGTGGATACAGTGAAGGAAATATTTCTATATCTATCTTACAACGTCCAAGTAGTGAATATGTAACAAGGTCGCAAATTAAAAGAATTAAACAAAAACGCATTCGACGAATTGACGAAATTGTTTTGAAAGATACTGTTGTCAGTAACTGTGACTGTGATATTGATGCATTAAAAGCAGAGTATAAATCAATGCAGGAAGTTTTTGAAAAACTGAAAAACGAGAAACTGATAAAAACAGAATAATTTATGAAACAAAGAGTGTCTCTATTCGCTTATATGTTAGCTGTTATTCTTTTTTCGGCTTGTGGAAACAGACAAATGAAAAACATAATTTTTGACGGACAATATCCGCCGCTAAAAATTGTTACTTATACCGAAAATGGGAAAAGTTATGAAATTTCAGCCATTACAGGACAATGCTTACTCTTTTTTAGTGATGAAATTTCACAACCGCAAGCACAGGCAATCATTGAACAGAATGGTGGGAAAATCATAGAGCAAATGCCAAGTTTCAATTATTATCTTGCCCAAGTTTCCGAAGGAAAAGAAAATGATTTTATCGTACAAATGCGACAGCGAGGGGACATTGAGTATGCATTTTTGAATATTGCGAATCAATTTTTGACAGAAATTTATATCTTGGATAATTTCAAAGATATGGAAGAATCATTGCTCACAACACATGGAAACGCAGTAAGAAGGACTTTTTCAAAATACGCTCATAGCAGTTCAATCCGTAGTATAAATCGCAAAATAATGAACAATGTACAAGCCGAAACAAAAACGGGTTTATATTGGGAAGCATTTAAAACAATGATTACTGCCAATTCTGTCTGTACGGACTTATTAAATGTCGTAGAAACTGCAGACAACAACGAGGTAACATTGATAAATATGTCCTTTGGGGTGGGTTTGCAAAAAAAAAATAAACGTGACCTGTTCATGGATGTTTCCGAAAATAGTCGAGATAATTATCAAATCGAATATAAGGAAAGTTTAAAAGAATTAGCAGTTTGTTTTGACAAAATGCGGAGAAAGGGCGTATCAAATTTTCTTGTTACAAAAAGTTCAGGTAATGACGGAATGTACAATTTGCAAAACATAATAAGTGAGTTAGATAATAATACGTTACAGTCCTTGCACAACAATATGATTTTAGTAAATGCTTATGATACGAAAACTGATGTTTTGTATTCAAATAACACCAATATCAAACATACCCTAACTACAACTATTGATGTAACATCCGAGCCTTGGAAAGGAACTTCTTTTGCAGCCCCAAAACTTTTGGGATTTATAGACAAAATAAAAGCAAAATACCCCGCATTAAACGCGCAAGATATGTTGCAAGCGGTTAGAAATGCAACACCAGAAATTACACGACAACCAACGACATACGAAGTACTAGAACGTGAGGCAAAGGAAATTGCTGACTATAAGAAACAGTGCAAACAATTTAATTTTGTCCTTGATATGACTTCTGAATACAGTGGTGAGTGGGATTTATTGGAAGGGAAAAAACAAGATGTTATAAAATATAAAGTTCACGACACATATAGCTACGATTATTTGTCAGGCAAAAAAAAGGCAATAGATATTGATAATCGAACAAATTATGATTTGGAGATAATATTAAATGTTTTAGATGCCGACAATGATATAAGATCTATGCGATATATTCTTGAACAGGGTAAAGCCGAATCTTTTTGTGCATATCAAACAGGTACTATGAATATTTTAAGTATTAAAAAATTAGGAGTAAAAATAATGACTTGGTAATAAATATGAGCAAAAGTAATGAAATGGGGGCAATTCCCTACGAAAAAGAAAACAATGTAGAATATAGTTTGTTCCAAATACAAGGACGTATTACGCGCAAGGCGTTTTTCTTTCGCTTATTCTTCTGTATTATTGTTTGGCTTATTTTTCATGCAGTTTATATTTATTGGGATAAGCCAAATTATGATTCGTGTCCAAAATCAGAAAGCGGAAAAGTATTGGGAGGATATGCAAATATAGAAATACGACATAAAATCATACAAAGCGTAGATTTTTACGTTATTCCAAGCATTTTGCTGATTTTTATGCTCATCCAAGCGGTAAAGCGCTCACACGATGTCAATTATAGTGGTTGGTGGTTGTTGGTTCCATTTTTTAACCTGTATCTAATTTTGGGAAGCGGTTCAGATGGGAATAACAAGTATGGACTTGTTCCTTACCTCGAAAAGAAAACTCCCAAATATTCTGTTGAGTAAATAATCAACAAATAATCAAACTAAATTATTATCTTTGTCGTAAACAGGCGTTCATTGTATACTGTGCAAAATAGGGTAATAGAAAGAAATTCACTCGTTTCTATATCGTTACCTGTTAAGAAGAATATTCTTGTAATTTATTCGTTTTCAACTGATAAGACAAGAATAGGTGTCTTGCAAGGTGCCAGGTGACATGCTTGGTAATGCCCGTCGCCTGTGCAATTTCCTTAATGCCTTTTAGCAGGGTAGTATAACTCGGTACGGGCAATAACTTATCGCCTTTAGCCAGACCCTCGTATTTTTCAATGATTTTTTGCGGAATATCCATCAAGAGGACGTTGGACGAGACAGAGGTCTTTTGACGGCGGGTGATTATCCACGGATTGCTGTCGAAAAATACCTGCATATTCTCCCGCGTCAGGTTTTTCATATCACAGAATGAGAGTCCGGTGAAGGTGCAGAACAAAAACAAGTCCCGCACAATTTCGAGTTTCTTTTTAAGCGGGGCATCCATAATCGCCCTTATTTCCTCCCTGTTCAGGTAATCAAGGTCTGTTTCCTCGGCTGCAATTTCGTAGCTGCTGAAAGGGTCGTAAGTCAGCCACCGGTTGTTGATGGCTATGGTTATCATCCGGCGCAGCGGCATCATGTAAATCCAGATGCTATTGTGCGCCAGCTTGGGAACGGTTGCGAGATACAGTTCAAAGTCAGTGATAAAGGCCGGGGCCAGTTCTATCAGTGCCATGTCCTTGCGGTTGTACCGCTTTTTAATAAACGCTTCCAGATGTTGATACACATCCTTGTATTTCTGGTACGTCGAATTAGCCCGAAGTCCGGCGTTCTTCATTTCTTCAAAGTCTTCGTTGTGCTGCCTGAAGACCTGTAAAAGGGTTTCACCCCGCAAGTCTATACCGAGGAAGGAGTTCTTGACTTTTTCGGCTGTGACATACGAGTCGCGTTCCAGAACCTTCTTGTAATGCCTGTCGATTCCTGCCTTGATTTCGTCGAGCAGGCTGTTGAT
>BNTS01000015.1 GCA_025996775.1 Bacteroidia bacterium
ATTCAAAAAAGCAATTGACGTCACGAAAGGGCATGGCGTTTTTCTCCGTTAGCAGGTTAAACTTATAGATACTCTCGTGATAATAGCAGACTCCATTTTTATAGGTGCCCAACCAAACAATATCCGTATCGTCTTTATAGAGGCTTTTGATAGTATTTTGCGCCAGGCTGTGAGGGTCTTGCTGATTGTTTCGTAATACAGAGTATCATGGAAGATTCCGAACATAATATGTGGATAGCTACCAACCGGGGGCTTACTTGTATACGTGTTTCAACCTCAAACGATAAGCCAGGCTATTTCTACAACCTGCTCAGCTATGACAGTTCGGAGGGGCTGCAGGGCGAGATGTTCAACTACCATTCAGCTTACCTTACCTCGCGCTCCGAGCTTATTTTCGGCGGATCATCGGGTTACAATATCTTTACACCTACAACCATTAGCTATAACAACAACATTCCCCGCATCATTATTACCGACTTTCAGATATACAACAAAAGTATCAAGCCTCGTGAACCCTATAACGGACGGATTATACTCACCAAAAGCATCACTCAGACCAACGAGATAGACCTCAAATATACCGATAACTATTTCAGCCTCTCCTTTGCAGCGCTTGATTATTGCATGCCGAATAAGTCTCGTTACTACTACAAACTGGAAGGATTTAACAATCAATGGTTAGAGACCGACCGCGAAAATCGCCGGGTAACCTATACCAACCTGAATCCGGGTAAATATACCCTCTACCTCAAAGCCGTGAACAACGACGGGGTAGAGAGTGTGAATCCCGTGATACTCCATATCAATGTTCATCCGCCGTTCTGGAAAACAATTTGGGCTTGGATTTTGTATGCGATTTTGGTGATAGGAGCGGGTATCTACATCTTCAACCGCATGACCAAAAGATCGGAGCGAAAGCTGGCCTATGCCCGCGAAAATATGCGTGTTAACCAGCAGCTTGAAATGGATGAAATGAAACTTCGATTTTTCACCAACATCAGCCATGAGTTCCGTACACCCCTTACTCTCATCCTTTCGCCACTTGAGGACTTGCTTCAAAAGGCGAAATCCGCCGACGATAAAGAACTGCTTTCCATCATACGCCGCAATGCCCAGCACCTGCTTACCCTGGTTAATCAGTTGCTTGATTTCCGCAAGCTCGACACCAATGTGCTTACCTTGCATAAATCGTTGGGGGATATCGTTATGTTTATCCGCCAGCAGGTTGACCTTTTTGTCGAAGTAATGGCTCGTAAGGACATATCATTTAGTTTTCAGACGGATATGAAACAGCTTTATATGTCATTTGATGCTGAAAAACTTTCAAAGGTGTTGATCAATATCCTGTCTAATGCCTATAAATTCACTCCTGCTGAGGGATGTATCCAGGTAGTACTATCGCGCATAGACGACGAGATAATAAGGATTGTCTTTAACGACAGCGGTATTGGTATCCCGGAAGAAGAACTGGGCAAAATATTCGACCGTTTTTATCAGGTAAAGAATGAAGATACGATCCATTATCAGGGGAGCGGTTTAGGGCTGCATATAACGAAGGAGTTTGTCATCCTCCATGGAGGCGAGGTATGGGCCGAAAGGATACCTGAAGGTGGAACGCGCTTTGTAGTTTTGCTGCCATACAAGGAAGAAACAGCAGCGGAAAGCGAATCACTACCTGCGGAGGGAGAACTGAACGATGATGATACCGCCTTCGAAGCTGCATTCAAGCAAAACAATTTTCCAAAATTGCTGATTGTAGAAGATAACAAAGACCTGCGAAAACTTTTAGGCTCACGCCTGAGGAAACTATATGCCATTTTGGAGGCCAAAGACGGAGTGGAAGGATTAGAGATAGCGCTGAGGGAGATACCCGATATGATTCTTTCTGACGTAATGATGCCACGCATGGACGGTATAGAAATGAGCAAAAAGATTAAAGGCGACATCCGTACCTCCCATATACCTATTATCCTGTTATCGGCCAAGACGGGAGAAGAAAGTAAACTGGAAGGATTGATGGCCGGCGCCGACGACTATATCACGAAGCCCTTTAATCAGGAGATATTGCAAATCAAGATATCCAACCTGATTGAAACGCTCAAGCACAACCAGGCTATCTTCGACGAACAGATACGCATTGAACCCTCTAAGATAACCGTAAATTCACTGGATGAACAGCTTATCAAGAAGGCCATAGAATATTCCGAAGCTCATCTTTCAGACCCTGGTTTTTCGGTTGAAGAACTGAGTCGCGAACTGGGAATGAGTCGGGTACATCTCTACAAGAAGCTCTTGTCAATATCCGGCAAGACGCCCATTGAGTTTATCCGAGTCATACGTTTGAAGCGAGCCGCACAACTTTTGGAGGAGAGCCAACTTTCGGTTTCCGAGATTGCCTTTGAGGTAGGTTTCAATAATCCCAAGTATTTTCGCAAGTATTTTAAGGATGAATTTGGCGTTTTACCCTCGCATTACGGCTCGCGCAGTGAATAGTTTACATAGTATCCCCTGTTTCTTAACAAAACATCCCCTGCAGATAACAAATAATCCGTGAACTATTAACATTTTTGCTGTGGTTTTCCCCTGCAAGTCTATAAATTTGCAGTTTTATGAAAAAGAACAATATGCAATTATTCCAATTCTATATAACGACCATGTAAAAGAGGTGTAAATAGGTAAAAGAGAGGGCAGTTATGCAGGTATGCCCCTAAAGTGAACATTTCAGTTAGTTTTGTGATAAAGAGAAGGCAACAGGATTTGATTTGCGTCGCATCCCCGACGCAATGGTTATCTATAATGGTAATCCTCAATCATTAGATGTAATAATGATTCCACTAATGAATGAAAGAGTTGCAGGCTATGTGAATAGCTTGCAACTTTACTTTTTGTAACGGATTGTGTACTGAACAAGTCTGATAATCATTAGAATCTTCCGATGTAGAGTTTTTTAGCACATAGCCATGGGGAGTGTCAAAAAATTGGACACTACTGTCCAATTTTTTGACACTCGGCGAGAGAAGAGAAAATGGTAGATTGTTTAAAAACAACACTTTGTATTTATGGCACGTTATTTGTTGTGAATTAAGGAGAATATGTATCTATATATAACTAATAAATTAAATAAATGAAAACGATACTAAGAAATTTTCTTTCTGTGCTTCGACGATTTAAGACGGCTACGGTTTTGAATGTGCTGGGGCTGTCGGTAGCCTTTGCCGCCTTTATGATTATGATGATGCAGGTGAATTATGAATGGAACTTCGACCGCTCGCATCCGAATGCCGAACGTATCTTTCGGCTGGATTTGCAAAGAGGAGAGGCTACAGAGTCTATCCTTGCCCGTGGGCTGGTAGATGCTGTTATAGCCTCATCCCCGAATGTGGAAGAAGGCACGATGCTGCTTCCTCTTTCTTCCTATACAGGTGGTAGCTATATCCCGCCTGGTACACCACTTCCTTCCAGCCCTCTATGGTACTGAAAGGCCGCTTTGCCATGTCGCCTGCCGGACGCTTTCTGCGTACAGGGTTGATTGGTTTCCAGTATGTTATATCCATTGGCTTGATTATTGCCGCTATCTTCATACAGCTTCAGAACAAATATATGCGGGATTACGATCAGGGATTCGATAAAGATCAGATTGCTATCGTGGAACTGAATTCCGGTATGTATAAGAAAAGCAAAGATGCTTATGTAAACAAACTGAAAGAGTATTCCGGCATAGAGAGCGTAGCCTTCTCTAAGCAGAAGTTAGGGGCCTCAGACCAATATGCAACCTATAACTTGACGCACATTGATCAAAATTATGGCAGCTTTGTACTTGAAGTGTCTCCTGATTTCTTAGATGTAATGGGCATTCGTGTTTTGGAAGGTCGCAATTTTTTACCCTCCGACGAGCAACAAGACGATAAGCTAATCTTCATCTTCAATAAAGCCGTGCAAGATGGCTTACAGGCAGAAGTAGGAAGCATGGTATCTATGGGAAGAAATCAATCCGGCTATACTGCCGGCTTTGTAGGCGATGTGAAACTTACTTCCCTCAGAAAAGAACCTGATCATATCTCGTTTATGGTTCAGTCTGAAGTAGCCCTTCCCGTTTCCTATATCCGCCTGAAGGCAGGGACGAATATTGTGGAGGCAGTAGCCCATATCCGCGAAAGCGTGGCTGCCATCGACCCGACTTATCCCTTCGATATCGAGTTCTACGACGCTATCTTCGACCGGCTCTATCATAGGGAAGAGAGTTTGAATAAAAGCATCACCCTCCTTAGCGTGTTGGCAATCACCATCTCCATAGTAGGCGTTTTCGGCTTGGTATTGTTTGAAACGCAGTATAGGAGGAAAGAAATCAGCATCCGCAAGGTGCATGGCGCCACAGTAAGTCAGATACTGGGAATGTTCAACAAAGTCTATTTCCGTATCGTCTGCATCTGCTTCATCATGGCTGCCCCGGTAGCCTACTATGCCGTAACCCGCTGGTTAGAAAACTTCGCTTATAAGACGCCCCTCTATTGGTGGGTCTTCATTGCCTCCTTCGCGATAGTAACCGCCATCACCCTGGCCACCGTTACCTTCCAAAACTGGCAAGCCGCCAACACAAATCCCGTTAAAAGCATAAAAGCGGAATGAAGATTCAGATTATCTCGACTTTTTAGAAACATGATTTTCTGCGCCGGAGGTACAAGTAAACGTGGATAGATATTTTTCTGGTCAGCATTTTTTTAAGACTCTCTTATATAAACTGTTTGGAGATATCGGGTTTTTTCCAGTGTTCGACGCTTGTCAAACAGCTGTTCGACAGCTGTCAAAAAGATAACGGTATCCTAAAACTTATCAAGGTATCTGTCCCAAAAAACGTAGATATTAGACTATCGGCAATTCCATACATTTGCCGGATGAGCTTTTAAAATTGTCTTTCATATCTGTATGCCGTTAGGCATAATATATTGGTAGCCGTGGGTTAAAACACCACGGCTACCAATAGGCTATGCCTAACGGCATACAGAAACGTATTTCCGGCTTAAATTAGATTTTCATATCTGCAAGCCTATTTCTCTTTATTTGGTAAAGCATAGTATATTACCTTTTGATCTTTTCAGATAAAAATGAATTAGTTATCAATTCATCTATCAGAGGGTATTTTGTCGTAAAAACAGATAATTCCTTGTCAACTACTTTCTCCGGCAATCCTATTAGTATACCAAAATGTCTGAAAGATATGCCATTTCCTGATGTAAACTGAAAAATATTTTGTCAATTCAAATTTAGTTCGTATCTTTGCAGCAACATACTCACCCCGCTTCCCGTTAGAACAGCGCGCTTAGGGTGAGTGTTTTATTTTTATACGTATGACAAAGATTCCTTACCCTAAATTATTCCACTCCCATCACGAGCAAATTGCATTGTTGAAGTCCCGTGGGATGCAGTTTGCAGATGAAGACAAAGCCCTGCATTTACTCGAAAATATCAGCTACTACCGTTTTAGTGGCTATTGGTATCCGTTACTGAAAGACAAGCAAAATCACATTTTCAAACAGGATGCGAATTTTGAAACAGCTTTTAATCTCTATAAATTTGACCGCGAACTGCGCAAGCTGATTATTTCCGAACTCGAAAAGATTGAAGTGGCTGTGCGTTCTAAAATGGCATATATTATGTCGTTGTCATACAATTCTTTTTGGATAGAAGACGCCGCCTTGTTTTTCAATCCGCATGTACACCAATCTACGCTTGCCAAAATACAGGAGGAACTCGACCGTAGTGATGAGGAGTTTATAATCGCTTTCAAATCAAAATATTCAAATCCTTTTCCGCCGTCTTTTATTTTGTTGGAAATTACCTCATTCGGCGCTCTTTCGAGACTTTACAGTAATTTGAAATCGGGTAAAGACAAAAGGAATATTGCACGGTCTTTCGGATTGCCGGATGTGGCATTTGCATCGTGGCTGCACAGTATTGTGTATATTCGTAATGTCTGCGCCCATCACGCACGAATTTGGAATCGTCCTTTGAGTATTCAACCGTCGTTTCCCCGAAGTCCTTCAAACACCTGGCTTATCAACAGGCAGACAGGCATCAATCGGGTGTATTACGTATTTTCCATGATCATCTACCTGCTTAACACCGTAAACCCCAATCATACATTCAAACAGAAACTTGAAAGCCTTTTCTCTAAATATCCCAATGTGGACAGGGCTGCTATGGGCTTCCCCGACAATTGGCAATCCGAACCCCTTTGGCAATAGTACAAACAAAATTTTCAAAGAACGCTTTTTAAAATTGTCTGGACCCTGATTTTTCATAAGATTTTCCTGATTACCCTGATTGAAGAAAAAATCCTGAAAAATCTTTCAATCCTTTAATCCTGATTCAGACATTTTCGTGAATCAACGCCTAATTGAATTTTATTTGTACCTTTTGAAAGAATCTAAAAAAATGCTTCCTCTTTTAATACTTCAAGTCTGCTGTATTCAGCCCAAATTTTCAAAATGCGTTCTTTGTACTTTTCTAAATCAATTTCTTTGTTTTCCATTTTATTATATTTGTTAATTTGTCAAGAATATCATAAGGGTCAAAAATAGCAGAATGTCAAAAATAGCAGAATGTCAAAAAATGGTCTTTTTTTTCTTCGATTTTTGAGGCGAATTTGGGCTTTTAACACGAAAAACGCAAGAATTTGCGGGTTTGGCGAATGCAAAAAGACAGCAATGATGAGTTGAAACCTGAAAATTGAAAGTAGAGAGCGGGAATGATGCTCTACTATTTGTATTTTCCTTTCAATGGATGCCATAACGTCATTTAGGCACTCAAGGGATTTAAGGGCATTATAGATCTTAACAGATCTTAATATTAACCAAATAATAACTAATATTAAATACTATTCACAATTCATCCTCATCTCTTCGGGAAATCATTTAGATGATTTTAAAAATGATCTAAATGAAATTTCCAAATTATGCTGATGACGTCCGACAATCATCTAAATGATTTCCCCAAAAGAAGCCGTCTTTTCAAAATATTTTTCCCAAATATTGACAAAGGCTTTACATATCCGCTAACTTTGGCCGATTTCGTCGAAACTCCGAATTTCTCGTAACACAAAAATGGCCTTTATTCTGACAATTTGTACGGTTTTTAACAAAAATTAGTAGAGGTGCGATTAATCACGTCTCTACTTCGCGCCATCTGACGGTAAGCAATATTGTAAATACGACTATACCCGGGTATGTAGGATAATTGAGGGAAAAAGGGTATCTTTGCCGTACTCAATTTGAATGGAATAATGGAGGTAGATGAGAGATTTATGAGGCGCTGTTTGGACTTGGCGCGTCATGGCTTGGGGAAGGTTAGCCCTAATCCGATGGTGGGCGCTGTTGTTGTTCACCAGGGGAAGATTGTGGGTGAAGGGTATCACCGTAAATATGGCGAACCCCATGCCGAGGTGAATGCTATCGCTTCGGTGAAGGATGAGGCTTTGCTGCGGGATGCTACTATCTACGTCAGTTTGGAGCCTTGTTCGCATTATGGCAAAACGCCTCCTTGTGTGGAACTGATTCTCAAGAAGCACATTCCCCGCGTGGTGGTTGCCTGTTTGGATCCGTATCCCGAAGTGGCGGGACGAGGCATCAATATGCTGTGCGACGGCGGTGTGGAAGTAGTGACGGGCGTATTGGAAAAAGAAGCCCTGGAACTCAACAAAACGTATATGACAAGCTTGCGGCTGAAACGTCCTTATATATGTCTAAAGTGGGCACAAAGCCTTGACGGCTTTCTGGACCGGATGCGGTCGGACGCTTCCCTGCCTCCTGTACTTTTTTCGTCGCCCCTTATGTTACAGCAGGTACATAAAAAAAGGTCGGAGGTAGATGCTATTATGGTGGGTACACGTACGGCCATATTGGATAATCCCTCGCTTACGGTGAGGCATTGGAGCGGAAAGTCGCCCGTAAGGGTGGTGATAGACCGGAATCTTACCATCCCCGAAGGGTATCATTTGCTCAATGGGCAGACGCCTACCTTGGTTTTTACTGCAAAGGAGAAAGAGAATGTGCCGAACACAGACTATATCCGTATAGACTTTGAGGGAGACGTGTTGAGGCAGGTGCTGCATCATCTCAATGAGCGGAGACTTCAATCGTTGCTGGTGGAAGGAGGAGCATTCCTATTGACCCGCTTCCTTGAGGAAGAGCTATGGGACGAATTGCAAGTTGAAACGGCTTCGGTATATCTCGGCGAAGGCGTAAAAGCACCCGTTTTGAAGGAATCAAATGTGAAACAACCTGTAGTAAGTGTTTATTCCCGTAAAAATCAAGGGTCAAAATGAGGTATTGTCACTAAAATAATATAAAACTCGCCTTAAATTGAGAATAAAGCCAAAAATGTTTCTACTTTTGTCCTTCAATATGCAATCAATTTATGCGATAGATGAAGAATAACATAGTATTTTTATTTATTATCGGGTGCGTTACGATGTTGATACCATCGTGTTTAGGAGGTGATGATCAGACTGATTTAACTAATTATAAGGATGCTCAGATCGCGTCTTTAAGTCTATCGCATGACTCTGTGAAGGTTTTAGCTTCGGCTAAATTTACGATAGATCAGGTAAATGGGCTTATTTATAACATGGATTCACTTCCTTATGGTACGACATTCGACAAGGTGATATGCAAGATTACCTATGCGAGTGGAGTTAGGGGCACCTTAGTGATACCGGAAGCTACCGGAGATTCTCTCTGGTGGAACGGAACAGATTCGCTGGACTTTTCGAAGCCTGTGCGTTTTACCTTAACAGCCTATGATGGTTTCACTACCAAAACGTACATCGCCCGTGTGAATATTCACCAGATAAAGTCCGATTCGATGGTATGGACGCGCTATGCTTCCCCGTTAACCGGAATGAGCGCCGATGAACAGCGTGTAATTCTTCATACATATAAAGAAAAAGCTGCCTATCTGATGTATCAGAAAGCTTCGGGTAAGACCAGCTTGTTCTATTCCCCGGTTGCTGATGCAGCCAAATGGACGGAGCTTTCGCTCACGGGTTTCCCCGATGGGGCAGATATCTCTCAGATAACAATATCCGACGAGACCGTCTATGTTTCGGCAGGTGGTCGTCTGTATAACTCGATCGATGGATTAACCTGGGTAGAAGTTGCAGGCGCTCCAGTAGTAAAAGCGCTATTGGGCACCCTCAGAGTTGAGCGTGATAGAGAGGCTCTCCTGTCAGCCATTATCGAAACAAGTGGTGTACTTACCTTTGCAGCCATGGATGTAAAAGGCGAATGGACAAACGGCGATGCTGTTCCGGCCAATTTCCCCGTCAGCGGATTTGGAAGCGTGAACTATAGTCGCATGAACCATGAGTACCTGATGTTAGCAGCCGGAAAAGACAAGAACGGCGGACTGCTGAATACAATCTGGGCTACCATGAATGCAGCAAATTGGACTGTGTTAACGAACCCCGGATCTGATTCATTTGGAAAGAAAGAAGGCGTGGTGATCACGCAATACGATGATATGTTCTACCTCACGGGAGGCATTAATGCCGATGGAAAAGCTTCGAAAGAGGTGTTTACATCGAAGGATAACGGGATAACCTGGTTGCAGGCTGACTCTCTGATTACCTTCCCCGAAAACTTTGCTGCAAGAGGCTATGCTTCTATACAAGTAGATGAAGCTACGAATTACATGCTTCTTTTCGGAGGAAAAACAAGCAAAAGTACGAAACATCTGGACGAACTTTGGCGTGGACGTATCAACCGTTTAGCTAAATAATCATGGCTTCAGCCCGTACGCAACGAATGTTCCTGGTTATCCTCATGGCCGGCTTGTTCCTGCCACTAAGGGCGCAGGAGTATAAATTTGAGATAGGCGGCATGGGCGGAACCTCGTTCTACATGGGCGATGTGAATAAGAACACGCTTTTCAAAGGTATGAATCCTGCTTTTGGAGGTGTTTTCAGATATAACCCCAACCTCAGGTGGGCGGTAAAAGGCGATCTGATGTGGGGAAAGGTATCGGGATCAACGGAGGGACAGGCAAATGTGTTTCCTGAAAATGCACAAGCTTCATTCAGTCGCAACCTGTTTGAGATAGGAGGGCAGATGGAGTTTAACTTCTTTCCCTATAGCGATAAGTTTGCGTATGCCGGTGCACGGCGCATTTCGCCCTACGTATTGCTTGGATTGGGAGTCACGGTGGCTCCGGGAAGTGGAAGCACTTTTGCAGGACTGAACCTGCCTATAGGGGCAGGCGTGAAATACAAGCTGAAAAACCGGTTGAATCTGGGAATGGAGTTTTCGGTACGCAAATTGTTTGGCGATGGGCTGGACGTGACCGACGAAAGCAATGCCATACTGGATAACCCGTATCAAATAAGTAGTAGCGCACTAAAGAATCAAGATTGGTATTCTTTCCTGCTACTATCGGTGACTTGGGATTTCGGACTGCGTTGCGGTCCATGTAATAATAGCAGCCTTACAGGCTTATAAGAAATATATAACGCATGTCGTTGATAGATAAAATAGATAAAGACCATTTGCCACAACACGTTGCCATCATCATGGACGGCAACGGACGATGGGCCAGGCAGCATGGCAAAGACCGAAGCTTCGGTCATCATGAAGGTGTAGTTGCTGTTCGCAAAACGGTGGAGGCAGCTACGGCCATAGGATTGAAATATGTTACCGTCTATACTTTTTCAAACGAAAATTGGAAACGGCCGGAAGAGGAGGTCCTTGCCCTGATGGATTTGCTTGTCTCTGCCATTCAGAAAGAAACACCTGATTTGATGAAGAACAACGTCCGTTTGCTGGCTATCGGTAACCTGAAACGGCTGCCTGAGAAGGCTTACAACACCTTAATGGAATGTATCGCCCAGACTTCGGCCAATACCGGAACAACACTTGTGCTGGCCCTCAGCTATTCCTCTAAATGGGAGCTTACGGAAGCTATACGGCAAATAGCTCAAGAAGTAGCCGACAAAAAATTAAATCCCGAAGATATTAATGAATCAATAGTTTCAAACCATTTACAGACCAAGGATATTCCCGACCCCGACTTGTTGATACGCACCGGTGGCGAAAAGCGAATCAGTAACTTTCTGCTATGGCAAATGTCGTATGCCGAATTTTACTTTACGGATATCTACTGGCCTGATTTTAGAGAGGAAGAGTTGTATGAAGCAATATTGTATTATCAGCAGCGCGAGCGCCGGTTTGGTAAAACAAGCGAGCAAATAAATCTATAAACAAAAGCTGAAGAATATATGTGTAAGAGAGTAGTACTGTTTTTTATTTCCTTAAGCTTTGTTTGTGGAGCATTTGCACAGGAAGAGGTTGTATCAGACACAACGCAGGTTGAACAGGCGGAAGTTCCCGTGATTTCGTATACATCTTCACCGAAGAAGTATAAGATCGCCCATATTGCGGTATCCGGACTCAAGGTGTACGAGGATTTTACGATTATAGGTCTGTCCGGCCTGTCGGTTGGCGATGAAATTACCGTACCGGGTGATGAAATTACCGGCAGCGTGAAGCGTTTCTGGAAACATGGATTGTTTTCCGACGTGAGAATATTAACTCCCAAGATAGTAGGCGACTCGATTTGGCTGGAGATACAGTTGAAACAAAGACCGCGTATTTCGTCGGTAACCTATAACGGCGTAAAGAAGAGCGAACGGGAAGAACTGGAAGGCCGACTTGGATTCAGAAAGGGATACCAGGTGACTCCCAATTTGATGGACCGCGCTAAGACCGTTATCCAGAAATATTTCGACGGAAAAGGATTCAAGAACGTTGACGTTGATATCATGCAAAAAGACGATCTGGCTCACGAAGGCGAGGTGATGTTGGATATAAATATAGACAAGAACGAGAAAACCAAGATTGACAGGATTGAGATTATCGGCAACTCGGCGCTGAACGATATCACGTTGAAGAAGGCAATGAAGAAGACAAACGAAATATTCTCCCTTCCCCGCCGTCCCAAGACCAGTATCTTGGAAATGTTCAGCACAAAAAAGTTCACAACCGAAGAATACGAGAATGATAAGAAGAATCTGATTGACAAATATAACGAATTTGGCTATCGCGATGCTGTGCTGGTGTCGGATAGTGTAGTCAACCTGAACGAGAAAAGGGTAGAGATATTCCTCACTGTTGATGAGGGACAGCAATACTTTATTAAAGATATCCGCTTTGTAGGTAATACGAAATATTCTTCAGAACTCCTGCAGGCTGTTTTGGCGATAAAGCCCGGCGAGGTGTATAACCAGAAAAAACTGAACGAAAACCTGAATACGAAAGACGATGCTGTAGCCAATATTTATTACAACAATGGTTACCTCTTCTTTGGTGCAGACCCTGTTGAAGTAGAGGCCGAGAATGACTCAATCTCTCTGGAAATTCGTATACAGGAAGGTCCGCAGGCTACGATCAACCGGATTATCATTGAAGGAAACGATCGTTTGTATGAAGACATCGTTCGCCGCGAACTTCGTACCAAACCCGGTCAGTTGTTCAGCCGTGAAGACCTGATGCGTTCCATCCGTGAATTAGCCCAAATGGGACACTTCGACCCGGAGAACATGCAACCGCAACCGATACCTGATCCTGAAAACGGAACTGTAGATATCCGCTACGGCTTGGTGTCGAAAGCAAACGACCAGGTGGAACTGTCGGCAGGATGGGGACAAACGGGTGTTATTGGTAAGATAAGCCTGAAGTTTACCAACTTCTCGATGAAGAACTTCCTGAACCCCAAAACATATAAAGGCATTATTCCTCAGGGAGAAGGGCAAACCTTGACACTAAGCGGACAGACCAATGGACGATATTACCAGTCATACAGCGTGTCCTTCATGGATCCCTGGTTTGGTGGCAAACGCCCCAATTCGCTATCCGTAAGCCTATACTTCTCTAAAATGACCGGTATTAATGACGACTATTACAGCAATAACAGTTACTATGGTTCCGGCTATGGCTATGGCGGATACCCCTATGGTGGTTATGGAGGTTATGGTGGCTACGGTGGCTACGGTGGTGGTTACGGCGGCTATGATCCGTACAACAGCTACGAACGTGCTTATGACCCAAGTAAATACATTCAAATGCTCGGCGCTTCCGTAGGATACGGTAAGCGTTTGAACTGGCCGGATGACTACTTCCAGTTTATGGCCACCTTGGGTTATCAGATGTACATCCTGAAAAAGTATCCTATTTTCGATTATTATTATACGGATGGAACCAGCCACAACCTCAATCTGGAGTTGTTATTACAACGCAGTTCTATCGACAACCCTTTATATACACGTAGCGGTTCTACGTTTACACTTTCAGTAAGCGCTACTCCGCCTTACTCGTTATGGGATGGGGTAGATTATGCCACGCTTGACAATACCGTGTTGAAGGATTTGCAAAAGAGAAACAAGTTTATTGAATATCATAAATGGAAGTTTAAAGCAAAGATATTCTCTCCCTTGCTTCCGCAGGAGCATAAACGTACGCCCGTGTTGATGTCTCGCATCGAATATGGATTCCTTGGACATTACAGCAAGAATAAACTTTCGCTCTTTGAAACATTTTATATGGGAGGCGATGGTATGACAGGTATGTACTCTATGTTGGGTAACGAAACGATTGGTTTGCGCGGTTACGAGAATGGTAGTATTGCCGGTTCGGGTCAAACGGCCGGATATGCCTACTCTCGTTTGAGTATGGAGCTTCGCTATCCGTTCCTGCTTGAACCTTCGTCAACTATTTATGGCTTGGTATTCGCTGAAGCAGGTAATGCTTGGCACGATATAACGAACTTTAATCCGTTCGACCTGAAACGGTCTGCCGGTGTTGGCGTCCGTATTTTCCTTCCGATGATTGGACTGATGGGTATCGACTGGGCTTATGGCTTTGATGTACCCACCGGAGCCTCTAAACGAGGAGGTAGCAACTTTCACTTTATTATCGGTCAAGAATTTTAATTAACTTAATTTAGTGCCTCATGGATAAACTCACGTATAGAAAGAGAGTCTTATAGAGGAATTATAAAATTAAACAGATATGAAAAAGATTATTGCATTATGCAGCTTAATGCTTCTCTGCTCATTTGCAGGGAGAGCACAAAAATTCGCCTTAATTGACATGGAATATATAATGAAGAATATTCCGGCTTACGAGATGACTAACGAACAACTCAGCCAACAATCCAAACGCTGGCAGAATGAGGTGGAAGCGCTTCAACAGGAAGCACAGAATATGTATAAAACATATCAGAGCGACTTGGTTTTCCTATCTGCAGAAATGAAAACAAAGCGTGAAGAGGCTATTGTTAAAAAGGAACAAGAAGCACAGGAACTTAAGCGTAAATATTTTGGTCCCGAAGGTGAACTCTTCAAAAAGCGTGAAAGCCTTATGAAGCCGGTTCAAGATGAAATATATACGGCTATAAAGGAGATATCGGAGGCTAACAATTACATGATGGTATTAGATCGAGCTTCGGATATGAGTATTATTTTCGCTTCGCCGAAGATTGATATTAGTAATGAAGTGCTGCGAAAATTAGGATATTCAAAATAAATGCTTACTTTTGTGGGCTTTATTAGAGAGTAGTAGAGTTAAATCAAATTAAATAATGTATAAAAGAAGATGAAGAAACTAATTGTCTTATTGTTCATGATCCTTCCGTTGGGCGGTTTTGCTCAGGAACTGAAGATTGCGCATGTAAATGTTCAGGAAATATTTACAGCTATGCCTGAGATGCCTGAATTAGAGAAGAAAATGGCTGACTTGAATGAGAGGTATCAAAAAGAATTGCAACAGATGCAGGATGAATATCAGAAGAAATATTCTGACTTCCAAGCGCAACAAGATTCTTTGACTGAGAATATTAAGTTGAGAAGAATGCAGGAAATACAAGATATTTCTACCAGAATTGAAAATTTCCTCCCTGTAGCACGTGAAGATATGGCTAAAGAGCAAGATAGATTGGTTCAGCCTGTACAAGACAAGATCAAGAATGCTATTAAAGCGGTTGGAGACGAAAAGGGTTTTACCTACATTATAAGTATGGAACAACAGTTGTTCCTTTATACAGGACCTAACGCTGTAGATGCTACCCCGTTAGTAAAAGCTAAATTAGGACTTAAATAAAGTTGGATTCATCCGGTTCTATCGGTATATTTGACTCAGGGTATGGAGGGCTTACTATCTTTAATAAGATTCAGGAAGCCCTCCCTGTATATAATTATGTCTATCTGGGCGATAATGCCCGGGCGCCTTACGGAACGCGGTCCTTTGAGGTGGTTTATCGGTTTACCCGCCAAGCGGTTGTAAGACTATTTGAGGAGGGCTGCCAATTGGTAATACTTGCTTGTAATACGGCCTCAGCAAAGGCTCTCAGAACCATTCAGCAGAAAGACTTGCCGATACTCGCCCCGTCCCGCCGTGTATTGGGTGTTATCCGCCCTACGGTTGAAGTAATTGATGGCATCAGTCGTACAAAACATGTAGGTGTGCTGGGAACGAACGGCACCATCTCTTCCGATTCTTATTCCATCGAGATACATCACTTATTTCCGCATATCACCGTAACGGGTGAAGCTTGTCCGATGTGGGTGCCTCTGGTAGAGAACAACGAGTATGATTCTCCCGGAGCTGATTACTTTGTAAAGCAACATATCGACCATATCCTTTCCGTAGACCCAGCCATCGACACCCTGATTCTCGGTTGTACACATTATCCTTTGCTCATGCCAAAGATTAAGAAATTCCTTCCGCCCAGCATAACCTTGTTTTCGCAAGGTGAACGGGTAGCAGACAGCCTTTCAGATTATTTACTGCGCCATCCGGAAATAGACGAACGACTGACGAAACAATCCGGACGCCGCTTCCTTACCACCGAGTCGGTGGATAAGTTTGCCGAAACGGCCTCAATCTTCCTAAGCCAACCCATAGAAGTAGAACAAATCACGCTTGGCTAATATGAAACGCTACGTCTTCCTTATCCTCACCCTATCCTTCTATACATCCCTCCCCGTCATGTCTGAGGAATTGGATCGGTATCTCGCTTCAAAAGGCCTGGTGAACGTTATGGAGGAGGATAGCACCTTGCGGGTTGAACTCAAATACGCGACTGACGACAATATTTTCGGGAAAGCTGTCTATACCGGTATAACCGGCGCCTGGCTGCATCCTGATGCTGTCGTCAAGCTTCTGAAAGCCCAGCGCCTGCTGCAAGCAACACATCCCGGCTATTCGCTGCTTATATATGATGCAGCCCGCCCCATGTCGGTACAACGTGCTATGTGGAATTTAGTGAGAGGAACCAATAAGACAAATTACGTAAGCAACCCCGCGAATGGAGGAGGGCTTCACAATTATGGTATGGCTGTAGATGTAACCATAACAGACCCCGCAGGCAACCCTCTCCCCATGGGCACTCCCTTTGATTATTTCGGCGAAGCTGCTCATACCAATAACGAAGCCGCCTTGCTTCAATCCGGCAAAATATCAAGCGAAGCCAACAAAAACCGCCTCTTGTTAAGAGAAGTAATGACCAAATCCGGCTTCACCACTATCCTCTACGAATGGTGGCACTTCAACGCCTGCTTACGTCCATACGCCCGCGCTCACTATCCTCTCATCGACTAAGAAATGTTTTTGCCGAAGGGGGTTAGCGCTAATCCTGCCAGCTTGAAGTGTTGCATGCCGAAGGGGATGCCGATTATCGTGATACAGAATAAAACGCCAAAGGCCAGATGAGTAATGCATATCCAAATACCGCCACAGAGTATCCAAAGCACATTCATAATGACTGACAGACATCCACCTGAGTTACTGCTTTCCGTAACCTTACTGCCGAAAGGCCATAAAGCCAGCATCGCCAGTTTAAGCGTTTGCAGCCCGAAAGGAATACCGATGATCGTGATCATCAAGATGATACTTCCAACTGCATATTCGAGGGAAATAATAAGCCCTCCAAATATTATCCAGATAATATTTCCTAAGAATTTCATTGTATTTAGTTAATTTAATGTTCGTTGTTGCAAATATAAACAAACTCCTCTTCATACAATACTTTTCACGCAAAGATTATGTTATTCACTAATTTTTCTCCCTAAAAGAAAAAGAGTTCAAAAATCACTCCCGGAGGAGTGAACTTTGAACTCTTTTGGATTATGGGGGAACTTGATTAGCGGGTACCGCCGGCCCACCATACGGGTTCGGTATAGACGTATTGTCCGTCGCCATAGGCTGCAGCTACTTCGGGATTCGTAGTTGTGTCACTATTTCCGTAAGGCAAACGTAAGGGGAAACGGAGTGGGTTAGCCAGCTCTATCAGATCTTCGCCAAGTGCTTTGTAGCGGCGAATATCGTTGTAGGCTTCAGGTGATTCACCAGAAGCGCCGTGGAAAGCCAGATATTTCTGTACGGCTGTTTCTTTCAGTGGATTAGCCGCAAACAGAGGCTTCACGTCCTTGTTAAAATACTCTGCAGCTTCTTCCGGTGTAATGGCATCTGTAGTCTCTTCCAAATAAGCAGCAGCATTCGGGGAAACAAAGGCTGCTTGTACATTGACTTCAGTGTTGGCTATACCGGCAATTACGGCATCCTTTAATACTGCTTCGGCTTCACTAATCCTGTTTAAGCGAACGAGTGCTTCGGCCTTCAAGAATAGAATCTCATGGTAGCTCTGTAATAAAGTAGGGGCTGTTTGCGAATAAACAAAGGCAGAAGTATTGTAGTAGTACTGAGCTTGTTCGCTTTTGCCATTAGGTGCCGGGAACCAAGCTTCGTCATCCGAACCGGTCATCTGTACCAAGTCGGCATCAATGAATATGCGGCGGATGCGAGGGTCGTTACGTACTTCCAATTTGTCTGCCAGACTTTGACTGGCACCTAAGGCGTCGCGACTCCATTGGAAGTCAAATAAAGGATTCAATTGCATAGCATCATATACAGCATAAGCAGCTTGTTCACCAGCAGAAGTGAATGATTGGGATACATAGTCCAATACCTTATTCAATTCTGCTTCAGGGTTAGAAGCCTTTTTTAGCAAGCGCATGGTATAGCGGGCTTTCAGGCCGTAAGCTAATTTAGTCCACTTGGCAGCATTTCCTCCATAGATGAAATCATAATCTCTCAAGGGGGTAGCATCCGTTCCTTGCAAATCAGCTATAGCGTTATCCAAATATTGGATAATAGCTTTGTAAATATCTTCCTGCTTGTCGATTTTAGGATTCATAAATTGAGGTGCACCTGTTTCTGTGACCATAGCGGATTCAGTGAAAGGAACATCTCCAAACATATCTGTAAGAAGGGCTGCATTATAGGCAGCCAATACTTCGGCAATCCCTTTTGTTACCTTATTAGTTGACTCACTACCGCCTTCGGAACATTTATTGATGATGATACGGGCATCTTTTAAAGTTGTATAAATACTACCCCAATTATTATTAAAGGTACTGGATACAGAAGGTTGTCCATCTCGATGTTCTGAACTCCATAATTGGTTGTGTACACCTACTTCGTGCTCAACATAGCCTGCAAGATAGGTGTTTATGTCACCGCCTTCGTTGCTAAACGCAGTGGAAGTAATTACTTGGGCAAGAATAAACTTGGCCAAAACGTCTGTCGGATGATCCACGTCATTGTTAATCTTGTCCATCGCATCTTCCGAGCAGGAAGAGAGTGTGAACATAGATACGACAGTAACAAGAAGGACATTACTTATTATTAATGATATTTTCTTCATATTCTTTCTTTCTATTAAAATTTGACATTCAGACCTACGCCATAGCTTGCGGTTCCCGGGAGCGAGAAACGCTCGAAACCGCCCGACATATTGTTGTTTCCTTGAGAAACTTCGGGGTCAATTCCCTTTAATTCAGACCAGAGGATGAGGTTTCTTGCAAAAACGCTCAGGTTCACATTCAGGTTATTCTTCTCCCAAACAGGGTAGCTAACGGCTATCTCACGTAGTTTGATGAATGAATTATCATAAATACTGGCTTCGGAAATACCGTTTATAGTTGTGAAATAATTCTGAGCTGCACCCGCAGAACCGCCCTTTAATTGCGTGCCATCAATCATAATGTCGTTCTTTGCGTATGCAGTTGGGTTTCCATTCGCGTCTCTGGCTGTAACCTTTACAGCGTCTTTTTCAAAGATAAACGACTTATGACGGTAATCAGCCGATTTCTGGCTTACGCCGTAATTATCGAGCAAACCGGATGTACCACCATATATCTGACCTCCTTGCTTCCAATCAAACAGAGCGGAGATACGAAACTTATACACTGAGAGAGAGGTATTCAACCCCAGTATAAAATCGGGAGATACGGTACCAATCACTTGTTCTGCACCTGCTTGAGGCAACCCATTATCGTCCACCACAATCTGCCCGGCGTCGTTACGCAAAAAGCTGGTACCGTAAATAACCGGATATTTATAACCAATACCTGCGCGTATCTGAGGGTCAACAAAACCGCCCAAGAAAATGCTTTCTACACCTTCAGCTAATTCGTCAACATAGTTGTCTATTTTGGTGAAGTTAAAGGCCAAATCCCAATTGATGTTTTTCGTTCTCACAGGATTAAGACCCAAAGTAACTTCGTGCGTATTAGTATGTACAGATCCGCCATTTGTCATCAAATCACCCGAACCGGTAGAGCCAGCCAGAGGCACAGGGAATATTTGGCCGGTAATATTTTGACGAGAATAGGTATAGTCCAAAGAAACCAACCCGTTCAAGAAGGTAAGATCAGTTCCCAATTCATACGACTTTGTATTCTGTGGTTTCAGATTCGGGTCGTACACACGGTCATTAAGAGTATAAGCAGTTACACTTCCGATAGGATATATCATAGGTGTCCCCATTGAGAAACCGCCACTGAAAGTTGGAGTTGAGTAATACGTTGGATAATAGTCGCCTGCCTGTCCTACTTCAGCATAAGAAACGCGAAGCTTACCAAAAGTAAGAATGTTGTTTTTCACGGCTTCCAGCTCTGTAAATATCCAACCTATACTGACAGACGGATAAAAGAATGTACGATTTCCACGGGGCATGGTGGATACTATATCCTGACGTCCGGTTGCATTGAAATACAACATATTCTTATATGCTAATGATACACTTGCGAAGTTACCCACTGTCCGTTTCTTGCGATATCTGCTACTTGTAGAGAAGGTCGAAGAATTGTCCATGTGGTTCCATCCCGGAAAATTAAAATTAAGCCCGGTGGCATCCACAATCTGTCTTTTATAATTTACGAACTCATTACCATACAAAGCATCAAATACTAAATCGGGATTGATGTCCCAATTATAAGAGACGGTGAATAGCGAGTTCATTTCGTTTATAGTATAAGCATAATCGTTGATATAACCTGTAGAATATGATTTGGAGCCATATCCCCACATATCCGTATAATTAGTTACATAAGCATCGTCGCCTAATTGATATTTCAGGCTCAACGTTTGATTATCTGTATTCAAATGAGTGGTGTAGCTTATATAAGCATTACCGAAAAAGCGTTGAGAACGTTCGAGGTACTTATTATGTTCTGCTGCCCAGAAAACATTATCGAAAGAGCCACCACGATAAATATTTTGGGTGTAGGGGTCATTCAGATAATGATAAGGTATATTTATCATATCGTAACTGGGAGGAGCCGGATATACCGTTGCCATAATACCACTATTAGCAGAGGTTTGTTTCTTTATCTTAGATGCAACAAAATTGCCCGAGAAGCCTGTTCTCCAGTTCTCATGCAGTTTCACTTCTGCAGATAGCTTGGCATTGTAACGCTCCATGCCTGTTGAAGGAACGATACTGCCGCCTTGGGTGTTGCCTAATGAGAAAGAGTAACTTCCACGATCCAAACCCTGCATAATATTAACAGCATTACTCCATGTTGTAGCCGTTTGAAAGTATTCTTTCGCATTGTGATAGACTTGTGGTGTTGCCCAAGGATCAAGTCCGGCATTTGCCCGCTGAGGTACATAATATTGCCCCGGGTGTTTTCCTGAAGCAGTATAACTGTTATCCGTATTACCTCCATACCTTGGATCATCAGCAAGCTCCGTTATTTTAGGTCCCCAAGAGGAGGAACCGGTAGGGTTGAATGATCCGTTTGAGCCTTGTGCAAATTCTGTTTGTAAATCAGGCAATGTGGAAACCTTGTCGAATGATAAGTTGGACGTAATTGATATCACCGGTTTACCGGTTTTTGCACCCTTGCCTGATTTGGTAGTGATAACAACCACACCATTCGATGCTCGCATACCATATAAAGCAGAAGCAGCTTGGCCCTTAAGAATATTAATACTTTCTATATCGTTCGGGTCAATGTCCACAGAACGATTCGCATAGTCGGAACCTGATACAGAATTGTTTGTGTTCACGTCAGCCGTAGAAGCAATCGGCATACCATCAATTACATACAGAGGCGTATTGTCTCCTGTAAACGAACGTGAGCCACGAATGGTGATCTTGGCAGATGCGCCTGGCATACCGGACGAAGGAGCAATTTCCACACCGGATATCTTGCCTTGAAGAGCGCCTGATAAACTGGTGCTTGCAGCTTGGTTTAATTCATCCCCGTTAACATTTTGTACCGCATACCCCAAGGCTTTCTTTTCCTTTGAGATACCCATAGCGGTTACTACTATCTCGCCCAACTTCTGCGCGTCAGACTGCAAAAGTATGTGCAGCGTCGGTTTGACAGGCACTTCCTGTGAAACCATTCCTACATACGAAATGGAAAGGGTTTTTGCATCACTCGGAACATTCAGCGTGAAAGCTCCATTAATATCTGTAACGGTACCGATAGTCGTACCTCTCACCATTACAGACGCACCAATGATTGGTTCGTTATCATCCGCAGAGATAACAGTTCCTGTTACTCGTGTGGTTTGAGCTGAAACCAATCCAATGCCTAAGAATAGGCAAAATAAAAGATAGGACAATTTGTTCATAGACTCACTTTTTTTAATGTATGTTTAACAATAATAATCACTTAAATATACGTTTTGGTTACGCTCTATAGCTTGTTGTCGCAATTTTTCCCCTTTAACGGTTAATTAATAATCAAAACGGAGTGCAAATATATAGAATAAAAGATAATAAACCTAAATAAAACCGTTAAAAAACTGATTTGTAATCCGCTTTATTTGAAAGACCCCATTTAGCGTAGACTCCGGCCCCATAGCAGTCAGGCTAATGTCAACATGGGGCAAACGCCTCCAGCGAATACATGGAACGAGTGACTGTAGCAAATAGTCAAAAATAGCAGAATGTCAAAAAATGGTCTTTTTTTTCTTCGATATTTGAGGCGATTTTTGGCTTTTAACACGAAAAACGCAAGGATTTGGGGGTTTGGCAAATACAAAAAGATAGTAATGGTGAGTTAAAAGTTGAAAATTGAAAGTATAGAGCAGGAATAATGCTCTACTGTTTGTATTTTCCTTTCAATGGCTGCCATAACGTCATTAAGGCAGTCAAGGGATTTAAGGGCATTATAGGTCTTAACAGATCTTAATATTAACCAAATAATAACTAATATTAAATGTCATTCACAATTCATCCTCATCTCTTCGGGAAATCATTTAGATGATTTTAAAAATGATCTAAATGAAATTTCCAAATTATGCTGATGACGTCCGGCAATCATCTAAATGATTTCCCCAAAAGAAGCCGTCTTTTCAAAATATTTTTCCTAAATATCGACAAAGGCTTTACATATCCATTAGTTTTGGCCGTTTTGTTCGAAACTCTGAATTTCTCGTAACACAAAAAAGCCCCTTTTCCTGACAATATGTAAACTATTTAACATAAATTAGCTCATATTCCCTTGGCGTAGGGGTTGAAAAATTCTCCGTTCGGTGCAGGTATTTTATGATTTCTTCTATACTTCCATTCCGGTACGTTGTATTTCGTCAAGAAATCCTGTGTAGTCGGTGTCTCTTGCTATTACATGGGGTTCAATGCGGTTGTCAATATGGTTGCTTAATCTCCAGAGCAATGTTGTTCCTTTCCAGTAGTCATCATCGTCTATATGATTTACCACCATTGCAATGTCAATATCGCTGTATTCGCATGCCGTACCTTTGGCATAAGAACCAAAAAGCCAACATTGTTCAATTTCTACAGGAAAACAATTGATGACTAATTCTTTATAAGCTCTCGCTTTATTTATTATAGCTGTTCTTTCGTCCATTGGAGTAGTGCTTTTGTATTAAGAATTAATTCTATGCAATAAGGAGGAGTAAGTCTTCGCAATAGCTGTTTTTTACTGATTACAAAGGTAATATTTATATTTCAATCTACAAAACTCAACTTGGAGGACGTCGTTATTATAAAAACATCAGCCGGAAAGCGTTTACTCCCCGGCTGAACAAAACATACATACAGGCCTATAATCACTTACCGGCATATCTTCCTTTCTAAAGGTAGGCGATGCATTCGGGTCGTAAGCAAGGACGGCGTAGCCGGTTTTATTCCCTTGCGCCCCCTTTCAATAAGCAAAATGTTTGTCCTTTGAAAGAAAATTTGTATTTTTGTGGTATCGAATATTCAAAAGAAAAGATATGGCAACGATTACATTAGAATACGATGATAGCAATGTGGACGCTCAGAAGACATTAGACTATATACTGTCAATGGGTTTTTTTTCGATGCTTCCCAAAACATCCGAAAAAAAACTATCTTCCTTTGAGAAATCATTAGAGGATATAAAACACGGGAGGGTAACGCGCGTTAAAAACATTGACAACGTTATTGAAGAAATATTGCAATGAAGAATATAAAATCAAGTTCAAAAGTTTTTTTGAGTGAGATTAAAGAATTTAAATACAATTATTCCGTTGATTACACTAACCAATTCAAAAAGGATACTTTAGCTATTTTAAAGAGTGGTTTAGATTTGGAATTGATGAGAACCGTAATTCGTATTTTAGCTACAGATGGAAAACTCCCTGATGAATATAAACCTCATCGGTTGAAGGGAAATTTTAAAGACTATTGGGAGCCATATAAAAGGTAATTGGTTGTTAGTGTGGCTGCAATCAGATACCAACCTAACTTTAATGCTGACAAACACAGGTACACATCAAGATATTTTTGATATGTGATCCATTCCGAAGGATTATAAATCAGTCCGGGACTGGAACGGATTTTTCTTTCGGGATTCAACATTTTTCACTATATATTTACAGCCTCAAGCTTAGAAGTGACGCTGACATTGTTAAACTCAACTTGAAGGACGTCGTTATTATAAAAACATCAGCCGGGAAGCGTTCACTTCCCGGCTGAACAAAACATACATACAGGCCTATAATCACTTACCGGCACGGCATTTCTCTATTTAACCAATATTCATTATTTAACCAAGACTTTTTCTATTTTATTTTCATTGCCGATCAGGGTTTTTACGACACATATTCGGGCGGATCCAACGTATAAACTTTAAATTGCCCTGCTGCCGCTTGCGCGCTGCTAAATATTTGCTTACCGGGCAGCGTGTATATTTGTATATTGTTAATTACTCCTGTATTCGAACTAAAAGTATTTCAATATCGGTGGCAAAGGGACAAATAATATAGGAACTGTGCAACCCCAGAAATGGGGTTTTTTGTTGGAAATGCAAAAAAAGATTATCAAAAGTGCTGATGAAACAAAATTAAACACTACTTTTGTATAAAAGTCTATATGTGTTTTTGACCCTAAATAATTTTACTAATATGGCAAAATATAAATGAAGATGGGAATTAACCGGCATAATTTGTTTTGCTTTTTCGCTTTTGGCGCGGTTTTCGTGGTGTTGACGCTATTTATTTTTCTGTGGCGCCGACGAAACAAAAAGGAGAAACAATTTATTTCCACTCAATCTGAATTGCGTGGTGAACTAACCGAACGTGCGAGAATTTCGCGCGATTTGCACGACGGTTTGGGAGGTTTGTTGTCGGTTCTCAAACTTTATATAGAAAAAATACAAGAGGTAAGCTTAGGGTCTGTTGAAGTGAAAGATAATGTAAGTCAAGCCTTACGTGTTGTGGACAAATCTATATACGAGGTGCATCGTGTATCCAATAACCTAATGCCCGACTTGCTTATCCAATTGGGATTGAAAAATTCGCTTGTTGACTTTTGTAAAGACGTTCCCAACCTGGAGTTTAACTACATCGGGCTAACGGATCGTTTTGATCCTAAACTGGAAATGATACTTTTTCTCTCTGCGTATGAGTTGGTGAACAACGCGCTAAAGCATGCCATAGCTGAACATATAATCCTGCAAATTGTTCAAGAACCTTCCCGGATATCTCTTACCATAGAGGATGATGGCGTCGGCTTCAATGTGCCGACTGTAGCAAAGGGTATCGGCTTAAAGAACATAAGAGACCGGGTTGCTTTATATAACGGGAAACTGGGAATATGGTCGGAACCGGGAAAAGGGACAGGAATAAATATAGAGTTTAAATTTAATAAACTGTAAAATTCTCTTTATATGGTACAGATACAGATCGTGGACGACCACAAAATGTTTGTTGAGGGATTGAGTCGAGTCATTAACGAATCAGGATTTGCTCAAGTTTCCAATACTGCCCATAGCGTAAATGAATGTTGGGAGATGCTGGCCACATATCCTATTGCAGACGTGATGCTGCTTGATATATTTCTGCCCGATGGAAATGGAATGGAACTTTGCCCGTTACTCAAGAAGAAATATCCCAATGTAAAGATTCTGGCTTTATCAAGCTTTTCCGAGGATGCCATCGTAAGCCACATGCTTGCCGGCGGAGCGTCAGGCTATATCCTGAAAAGTGCAGGATCTCAAGAAGTATTTAAAGGTATTCAAGCCGTCTTGAGAGGCGGACAATATGTATGCGAAGAAATAAGCCATTTATTGAGAATGCAAGAGGGAAGCAACGTTTCGCTTACTCCCAAAGAACGTGAATTGCTGCGTCTGATATGCGAAGGCCTAACCAGCACCGAAATAGCCCGAAAGATGTTCTTCAGTGTAGAAACCATCAGCAGCTATCGCAGAAACCTCCTTTATAAACTCGGCGCCCACAATACAGCCTCGTTGGTGAGAATAGCCGTAGAAGAACAGCTGATTTAACAACAACAAGAAATTCAACGTTTTTTCCCGATGTCCATAAAATTGATATGTCTCTCCCACTTTCTTTATTCCATTTGGGGAACCGAAACAAAATGATGCAGATTTTCAGGTGTAATGTATGCTTTTGTTATGGGATTCCCGTTATCAATTGTAGTAGTTACGACCACATTATCAATAATCCATGTTCCTTCAAAAGAAGATGATTGCCCATAAACCGGTATGCCGGCAAGCAATATACCGCACGCTAATAGGTAAAATAATATTTTCCGTTTCATAAATAGACTTTACATTATTGTTATTAAAGTGATTATATGTATTGGGTGCAAAAGTTATCAACAAATCAGCCGGGACAGTTAAGCACCCCGGCTGATCAGAACATACATTTTGTCCTTTTTTGCATTTTATTAGTTTGTATCGGCTTACAAGGAAATGATATTTACACTATTTTTCTATCTTTGCAAGAGAAAAAAGTGATAAATGATGGAACGAGAAAAAGCATTTAAACTACTATTGGAGTACAATAAGGATAAATTTCATATTCAGCATGCGCTTACAGTTGAAGCGGTAATGAAATGGTATGCCAAAGAATTGGGCTATGATGCAGATTATTGGGGGATAATCGGGATGTTACACGACCTTGATTATGAAATGTACCCTCATGAACATTGCATCAAAGTTGTCGATATTTTAAAAGCGGAGAATTATAGTGAAGATGTTATTCATGCAATTTGTTCCCATGGATATGGTATCACGGTCGATATCAAGCCTGAACATGAAATGGAAAAGATTCTGTATGGTGTGGATGAATTGACCGGTTTAATTGGAGCTGCTGCCAAAATGCGTCCATCAGGCAGTGTTTCCGATATGGAATTGAAAAGCCTAAAGAAGAAGTTTAAAGTTGTAACTTTTGCAGCAGGATGTTCCAGGGATGTAATAACAAAGGGGGCGGAAATGTTAGGATGGGATTTAGATAAATTGTTAAGTGACACGTTAGAGGCCATGCGTTCGACTGAAAATAGCATACTAACGCAAATGTCTGACTTGGATCAATAGAAGAGTAGGCAGCCCATGCCGAAAGCACGTAACAAGTGTGTTAGTAACAATGTTGTTACTAACACACTTGTTACTTTTAAATATTATAGTTACCTTTGTTATCTAAAAGATATAGATAATGGAAAATCCCTTTTTATTTGGCTCAGCTGCTTCCGATAAATGGTTCACAGACAGGAAAGACGATACACAACGGTTGAAAGCTAATTTTACGCACGGTATTAATACGATCATTATCTCACCTCGCCGTTGGGGAAAAACTTCTTTGGTGTTGAAAGTAGCCAATGAGATAAATGAAAAAAATATAATAGCGGTTAATATCGACATTTTTGCATGTCGTTCGCCTGAAGATTTCTATCAGGTTTTTGCCAGAGAAATTATAAGACAAACTTCTAACAAATGGGAAGAGTGGGTTGCAAATACCAAAAAATTTCTATCAAACCTTACGCCTAAAATCAGTTTTGGAAGCGACCCGAATGCGGAATTTTCGCTGTCTATTGATTTAAAAAATACACAATTAAATGAGGAAGTGCTTTCTCTTCCCCAGAAAATTGCACAAGATAAGGGAGTTAAAATTGTTGTTTGTATTGATGAATTTCAGCAGATTGCTGATTTTTCCGACTCTTTGACATTTCAGAAAAAACTGCGGAGCGTATGGCAGTTACAATCGCAAAGTGTTTCGTATTGTTTGTATGGAAGCAAAAAGCATTTGTTAAACACTTTATTTTCAAAACAAAGCAGCCCATTCTATAAATTTGGAGATGTCATTTTTTTGCAAAAAATTTCTGAAGAAAACTGGGTACAATATATTTGTGGGCGTTTTTCGCAAACGGGGAAACACATTTCGGAAGATTTGGCAGCAGAAATTTGTCGAACAGTAGAATACCATTCGTCTTATGTTCAGCAATTTGCATGGATAGTTTGGGTTAAAACTGAACACACGGCAACTGAAACGGATGTAAAAGACGCATTGGACGATATGATAAACCAAAACGCAATGCTTTATTATAATTATATTGAAGGACTTACCTCTTTACAAATCAATTTTATCAGAGCGATTGCCGATGGCGTGCATGACGGTTTTTCGCAACAAGAGATTCTATCAAAATATCATCTTGGCGTGTCTTCAAACATATCTCGCATAAAGAAATCATTGGAAAACAAAGAACTTATTGATATTTCAAAAAAACTGATTACGTTCAATGACCCGGTTTTTCGTTTGTGGTTTAGTAAAGAAATGTAAAATTCTCTTCTATAACTCGCCACAAATATACTAATTAGTATAGATATGGCGAATTATAATTTAAAGAAACGCCAATGCTAATAAACTAAAAAGGGTTATTAGCGAAATATTGAAATATTTTTTTGTTTAGATCATGGTTTGGCATAAAGAATGCATATATTTGATGTCGGATTAAATACAATAGCGCTATGGCAGAGAAAGGAGAATTAATTCAAAGAATTGAACGGATCATTGGCAACGACAAATTGTCTGAAAGCGATGTGTTGCAACATATAAAAACACTGTATGCTACGGAGATGTTGGCAATGTGTTCTTCGACCGCCCTCCCAATAACAGATTTATTTTCTAAATGGGCGGCAAAAACATCGGATGAAAACGATGCAATATCTTCTGGGTATAGTGATTTAGATCAACTGACCGGTGGCTTTTCGCCGGGCGAGTTAGTGGTTGTAGGAAGCAGACCGGCAATGGGGAAAACGCAATTGCTGATCAACTTTGCCTTTAACATATCAAAAAGCTCTCCCGTATTATTCATAGAGTATGAGTCTTCCGAACAACTTCTTGTAGCTCGTTTTCTAGCTTCCATTTCGGATATTGAAACACAGAAAATTCTACGCAAGAGCTTATCTCATAGCGAGTGGGAGCAATTTAATCTGAAAGTAGCTCCTTTCTACAAACAGCAACTTTTCATCGATTCACATCCGGAAACGGATATCGATGTACTGAAAGCCCATTGTATTAGAGAAATCGAAGAAAAACATATTAAAGTAATCATGATTGATTGCATCCAGTCGTTAAACGCATACCATCATTATCGAAATAGGGAAGCGGAAGTAAGCTATATCTCTAAAGAACTGAAGAAATTGGCGATAGAGCATGATATATGTGTGATTGTAACAAGCAATCTGAATCGAAGTGTAGAAAGCAGGTATGGCATCGAGGGGAAACGACCTCTCTTGTCTGATATAAGAGAAAGCGGTTCCATTGAGCAAGAAGCAGACAAGGTGATTTTCTTGCATCGCCCGGAGTATTACAAAATTATGGAAGATGAGCATGGGAATAGTTTGATTGGTATTGCGGAACTACTCATCGAGAAAAATAGCAGTGGGGCGCAGGGAATAGTAAAATTGAAAAGAACAGAAGGGTTTACTAATTTTGTTGATTTTCATTTCCCAAGTTTGAATGAGATAAACATTTCCCAAAAGCGTTTGGATGAAATAGAAAATACAACTCCCTTTTAAAAAATAAAAGAGCCATTTAGTCAACATTATGGAGTCAAAATAATAACGACTTGGTGGTTGTGTTCCTGCAACCCGTTAACTGATTAGTAGTACCGCAGCGCGCAAGCGCGCTGCGTCAAATAAGTCAAGATAATGAACAATGGCTCTTTTTTATACTTTCTATTATGGAACAGGATATAAATACTCTTCATTTGATGCATATTCCAATTACAAAATTGGAAGCTCTTATCAATGAGCCTGAATATCATAATTATAAAATACCCAAGAAGAGGGGTGGCTGGCGGGAAATAGCTGCACCCGGCTCCCTTCTGAAAAGGATTCAACAAGGCATTAACCGCCATTTGCAAGATCGCTATTCGCAAATAAAACCCGATGAAGTATATGGTTTTGTCAGGATGAGGCAGAGCAATATTGTTGCCAATGCCCGCCCTCATATCGACAAAAAATTTCTGTTGAATATAGATTTAAAAGATTTCTTCCCCTGCATCACGGCAAAGAGGGTCAAAGAAATGTTTTTGTCAGAGCCATTTTTCTACAGCGAACAACTGTCCATAGCACTTACGCTGCTGACTACTTTTCAGGGACGCTTGCCGACCGGAGCGCCCAGTTCGCCGATTATTTCCAATCTTGTATGCTTGGCGTTCGACAAAGAAATGGCTGCTTACTGCACAAACCATCAGTTGGTCTACACACGTTATGCCGACGACCTTTCTTTTTCTTCCGATAATCCAATTTCAAGAGATATTATATTGGATATTATCGGTTTGATAAAGAAACATCATTTTCGCATAAATAAGAAAAAGTTTAGGTTGCTATCTGCACAAAGTCAGCAAATGGTTACCGGCATTGTGGTTAATAAAAAGACAAATGTAGATCGAAAACTGTTGAAAAGAATCCGGGCAATGCTCCATGATTGGAGGGTCAACGGTCTCAAACAAGCATCACTTCATCATTTTCGGCACGAAAGCGGAGAAGATGGCTCCCCCCCCCGGCAATTTTTTTATTGGCTAAAAGGCTATATCAATTTCGTCGGCCAAGTCAGAGGAACAAAGGACCCTCTTTATCGTCGTATGGAAAGTGATTTTAGAATGAACCAATTGAATCATCTGATGTAGTGACGTTAATTACAATCGCCGTTTGCAGAAGAAAGCGGTCATTTCGGTGGCACATTCATCCTTTATGATACCGGATTTACAGTTTTGGGTGGAGGGCGCTGTGGGGGCATATTATTGGTAGTGGTTTTGATTTTTGAAAATAGGTAACGATTTAGTAACAATTTTATGTCTGGAAAAAACTTTTATCTGTCTTTTTGTTGGGGACATGAACAATGGAAAAAGCTCCCCAATCATTTGATTTGGAGAGCATTGTCCGTTGTTGTCTTTAACGTGTCTTTTTAGATTGGAGCGGTAAGCGAGACTCGAACTCGTGACCCTTAGCTTGGGAAGCTAATGCTCTACCAACTGAGCTACTACCGCATTTCTGGTGCAAATGTAGTAAATCTTTCTTTTTTTACTAACTTTGGCTCGAAAAATATTGAATAATTAATGGGTATGGAAAAGCTTACTCTGATTAAAGTGGGTGGTAAGATTGTTGAGGAGGAAGATACACTGCGTCTTTTACTTCGTGATTTTGCTGCTATACAAGGCTATAAAGTGCTGGTGCATGGTGGCGGACGTTCGGCTACCCAATTGGCTACTCGCTTAGGTGTGGAAAGCAAAATGGTGAACGGACGGCGGGTGACCGATGCTGAAACGCTTCGTATCGTGACCATGGTGTACGGCGGACTGGTGAACAAACAGATTGTGGCCGGTCTGCAAGCCACAGGCGTAAATGCTTTGGGGCTGACGGGTGCCGACATGAACTTGATACGTTCGGACAAACGCCCGGTGAAAGAGGTGGACTATGGCTATGTGGGGGATGTGAAGGAGGTAAATGCCGACCTGCTGGTATCTCTTATCCGCCGGAACATCGTTCCCGTACTGGCTCCTCTTACCCACGACAAACAGGGAAACATGTTGAATACCAATGCCGACACTATTGCCGGTGAGACAGCTAAGGTGTTGGCTCCGTATTTTGATATCACCCTTATTTATTGCTTTGAGAAGAAAGGTGTACTGAGGGATGAAAAAGACGACGACAGCGTTATTCCAACCATTGACAGGATTACCTTTCAGCAATATGTGGGGGAAGGAATTATCCAGGGCGGCATGATCCCGAAATTAGAAAACGCTTTTGAGGCCATCGATGCCGGCGTAAAACAAGTAATTATCACCCAAGCTTCTGAGATTCACACCAACACAGGCACTCATATTCAATGATGAGCAACGAAAAACTGAAAGGCCATGGGCTGATATTGCTGGCTAATATCTTTTTCGCCATCAATATCTCTGTATCAAAGTCTCTTATTCCTTCGCACGTATCGCCTGAGGCGCTTACATTGCTGAGGTCTTTGTTTGCTTGTGTCATGTTCTGGCTTACCTCCTTTTTTGTAAAATACGAGAAAGTGGCTTGGAAGGATTTAGGGTTGCTTTTTATTTGCTCGCTTTGCGGAATTACTCTCAACCAAAGCCTATTTATGTCGGGGCTTAATCTAACATCGCCGGTTGATGCTTCCATTATTGCTACGGCCGGACCTATTTATGTGATGTTGTTGGCGGCGTTTATCCTGAAGGAGCCTATTACCAAGCAAAAGACGTTTGGCGTACTCATTGGCCTTGCCGGAGCCGTTACCTTAATTCTCACTGCTTCTCATACCGATAGCGAAAGTAGCAGTGGGATGGGGGGCAACCTACGGATTGTAATCAGCAATATGCTTTACTCTGTGTACGTGGTATTGTCGCGTCCGCTCAGTCAGAAATATTCGGCTGTGACGATTATGAAGTGGATGTTCCTTTTTGCTACCATCCTGTTGCTACCGTTCATGTATCAAACGGCTTTAGACACACCTGCTTTTCATCGCGAAGTGTGGAATTGGACGGAGTTAAGCGCAATCTTCTATGTGTTGATGTTCGCCACTTTCATTCCTTATCTCATGATACCTATGTCGCTTAAAAGGCTTCGACCCACCACGGTCAGCATGTACAATTATATTCAACCTATTATTGCATCTTTGCTGGCTATCATGGTGGGACAAGATCATTTTACGCTTTGGAAACTATTCTCTGCCGTTCTTGTCTTCACCGGCGTCTATCTGGTAACCCAAAGTAAGAGTCGTGCCGATGTGGAGCGAGAGCAACAGCAGCAATCATCTCATTGAACCACGTCTATCTCGCGAAACCAGTCTTCTACCCTGAAAGGCCATTCGTTTACAGTAGCCCCCGTGTCGCGTAGGCCGTATCCATGTCCGCCCTTGCTGTATAGATGCATCCAAGCCGGAACGCCTGCTTCCATCAAGGAATTATAATAGTAAATGCTGCTTTTGATAAGTGGCTTATCGTCTTCGGCTTGAATAAGCATGGTAGGAGGGGTCTGGGAAGTAACCTTAACTTCCGGCGATGTTTGAAAGTTAGCTGCATCCAGATACGCCGGATATACTAAGAGGCAGAAGTCGGGGCGGCAGCTCACTTTATCTGCTTCGTCAATTACCGGATACGTGCGTTCTGAAAAATTATTGCTTACTGTAGCGGCAAGGTGTGCACCTGCCGAAAAACCCATTACGCCAATCTTTTTCTCATCCAATCCATATTCATTTGCATGGGCACGAATATAGCCGATTGCACGTTGTACGTCTTGCAGCGGAGCCTCATGTTTCTCGCGTCCTTCCCTTTTGGGTACCCTGTATTTCAGAAGTACACCAGTAATACCCAAGCTGTTCAGCCATTGGCAAACCTCTGTCCCTTCCAGGTCGTAGGCTAGAATACTATACCCACCGCCGGGGCAGATTACTACGGCGGAATGGGTCTTCGTTCGTCCTTCCGGAGCTGGGTAGACTGTAATCGTCGGTTCACTTACATTTGTAACGCGCAAAACTGTTTCGCCACCCACTTTGTTTCCATCCGATTCTCCTTTTTCCACCAGTTTTGTTGTCTCACCAGGCGCGCCGGCAGGGAACAACACGATCGGCTTCTGCTGTGCCGATACCATCCAAATACCACTCATACACATGATTCCCATTAATAAAAATTCTTTCTTCTTTTTCATAACATATCGTGTTAATAAACGTGATACCCTTTTTTTAGTTAGTCTGTAAATATACAAAATTAACTCACAATGCTGTTTATATAATCGAAAATGTATTATCTTCGCACCAATAATTATTAAATTAATGATATATGAGAAAGAAGAGTATTACCTTAATGGTAGCCGCATCATTAGCCGGCAGTATTATGTTTACATCTTGTATTGGCTCTTTTCCTTTGTTCCACAAGGTGCTTGCTTGGAACAAAACGGTAGGAGAGAAATGGGTTAATGAACTGGTATTTTTAGTTCTGAACATTGTACCTGTTTACGGAGTTGCCTATTTACTTGATGTTGTCATCCTTAATTCCATCGAATTTTGGACAGGAGAGAGTCCCGTTGCCGACTTAGGTACAAAGACCATTGATACAAAGAATGGCGTTTACACCGTTGAAACAAAAATTGATGGTTATACCATCCAGAAAGAAGGAGAAGATCAAACTGTTAATTTTATTTTTGACAAAAATGACAATAGCTGGAACATTGAAGCAAACGGCGAAAGTCATAAAATGTTCAAATTTACAGACGATAATCAGAAGGTGGTTATGTATATGCCTAATGGAGGCGAAATGAATGTTTCGTTAGACAAAGTAGGCGTTCTTGCTTTCCAACAAGTAGTTGCCAATTATTCATACTATGCAGCTCGTTGATTTGTACTGAAAATATTATAGAGCGTTCCCCTATTTCCGGGGGAGCGCTCTATTTTTATAAAGCCTTGTGCCTGCAACTGTATACGGTACGTTATTAATGTGTAATGGTATCAATTAAATTTCTTCGTACTCCTCCTTGGTTAGGTCTAAGTTCTCATCTCCCTGGCCTTTGTCAAAGTATTGTTTGCGTAAGGGGTTACGTGTGGCTTCCTTATAAATAATCCGGTTTCGGAATATGTCTAAGGCGGTATAAATAGACTGTCTGAAGGAGTCTTCCAAAGCCAGGTTCTGTCCGGCTATATCATAGGCTGCTCCATGCATAGGTGCTGTATGAATAACAGGAAGGCCTGCTGTATAATTGAGACCATTGGCCTCTGCCAGTGTTTTAAAGGGAACCGTTCCCTGGTCGTGATACATAGCTAAAACGCCATCGAACTTATCAAACATTTGCGAGCCAAAGAAGGTATCGGCGGGATAGGGGCCAAACGACATGACGCCCTGTTTCTCTGCTTCCTGCATGGCAGGTAGAAGTATGTTATCTTCTTCGTTGTCAGGTAGCCCGGTTCCAGCATGCGGGTTTACAGAAAGAACAGCTATGCGCGGCCTGTCAAGATTGAAATCTTGCTTAAGCGAATGATTAAAAACCCGTAGCTTTTCTACGATACGTTCTTTGGTAATCAGCGACGGTACTTCAGCCAATGCTATGTTATCGGTGAGCAAAGCCACTCGCAGTTCGTTGCTCAGCAACACGGTGAGTGGTTTGTTGTGGTTATCTCCAAATGTTTTACCCAAATACTCTGATATAGCAGGATATTGGCTGATGAGGGTGAGCTGGCTATTTACGGGTGTCGTTACCAATACATCGATAGCTCCCCGTTTCAAATCCTCTACGGCTACATCCAATGCCCGGAGAGCTGCTTCTCCTGCTATCTCTGTAGCTTTAGCAAGCTCTACTTTTGTTTCATCATTAATACAATTAATGATATTGACGCGATTCGTGCCGGCATCTTCAGCCCGGCTGATGGAACTCATATTCAGAGGAGGTAGCTCTAATGCTTTTCGGTGATAGGCAGCAATCTTCGACGAGCCATATATGATAGGCGTACAAAGTTCGGCCATCCGAATGTCAGAAAAAGTCTTTAATATGATTTCATAGCTTATGCCATTAATATCTCCGTGGGTGATACCCACTTTTATCATTCGTTCTTCCATATTCTATTCTTTAATTTTCTCTTTATTAGTTTTCAGTGTTTCGGTTACCGGTTCGTCAAATTCACCCGGAAGGCGTAGTGTGAATAAAGATGCTTCCATCTTACGGATATAATTACGCTTGTTTGTTTCGGGGGCATATACAAAACCTTCTATCACTACCACGCGATGGTTTTCTTCGTCGAGCCTGATATGGCTGACAAAGGGGCCACCCATCATATCGCCTACCATTTTCCATAAGCCACGCAGTACACCGCAGTATTTACCACGGTCGCTTATCGCTGTGTAGACCGGATCACTATACTTCGTTTCAGTTGTCATATATGAATTGGGATGGACGCCCTCTACATTCTGCTTAAACACTGAGTCGCGCTTAGCAACCAGATACTCGTCGGTAAATGTTTTAGCGTCTGTATAGGGAAATGTATATACAATCAAGTCTGTACGTCCTCTTTTGGCATCGTTTGTAGCCCAAAAGAAGTTTCTCGATGCGCGTACAATGGTTTGCAAGTCGGCAGGAACATTCACCATTACGTTGAGCTTTCTTTTCAGACTGTCGTTCACGAAGCGATTGGTGCTTTTTTCCAAATTTTCTGCTGCACGACCCGTTTCCATACGGTTGAAGAATTTGGATATTTCGTCGGGGTATTGTGTCATAAACTCGGCTATACTTTGAGAATCCGGTGCATTCATAGTTAGCACAACCTGTCCGCTTGCCCATCGATCGTTTTCATATTTTAGGGCCACGGTGGTGTACATTTTGTCGTTTATATCAACTATGAAGATGTTGCGAACATAAGTCAGAATTCCTCTAAAGTCTTTTGGATCCGAGTACATAATGCGGAAAGCAGGTTCGGGTTGAGGAAGGCCGGGAACGTTGGATTCGAGGTCGGCTCTGATAGCTTCGCCTGCTTCTGCTGTCCAACTGGCTTTACTCATGGACACTACGATTTCGTAAGGTAATCCGGATGCTTTAGTAATGGAAAATCCACCCCCTGATGAGTTACATGATGCTAATACAACCGAGAGGATTATTAGGCATAAGACGGGGATTTTAAAATATGTTTTCATACATGTATTATTTTATAGCACAAATATACTATAAGGATATGAAAAACACATCAATCGTTTTCCTTTTATGACTTTTTTACTTTATTTTTTGCTGTTGACAACATACCACAGGCTGCAAATATATCTTCTCCTCTTGATGTCCTGATGGTAGCAATAACTCCGCGTTCATTAAGAATATCTCGGAATTGTTCCATCTTTTTCAGGTCCACACCCTCTAAAGGAGTCTCTGGTATGGCATGAAAGCGGATGAGATTTACACGGCAAGGTATTCCTTTTAGTAGACCGGCTAAAGCAAGGGCATGTTGTGGACTGTCATTAAAGTCTTTAAAGACGATATATTCAAAGGAAACTCTCCGCTGATGGCTGAAGTCATACTGTTTAATCAGGTTAATCAGGTCAAACATTGGGAATGTTTTCTCTGCAGGCATAATTGATATCCGATCTTTGGGATTCGTTGCATGCAGGCTGATTGCCAGGTGGCAAGAGCTTTCGTCGAGAAAGCGTTTCAGTCCCTTTGCTCCAATAGTTGAGACGGTTATTCGCTTCGGACTCCAACCGTAGCCATACGGTTCGGTTAGTATTTCGAGTGCTTTGAATACCTCGTTGGTATTGTCTAAAGGTTCGCCCATCCCCATGAACACGATATTGGTTAATGAGTCGTTTTCAGGAAGAGATTGAATCTGGTTCATTATTTCGTTAGCCGTCAGGTCTGCTGTAAAACCTTGCTTTCCTGTCATGCAAAACAAGCAACTCATCTTGCATCCTACTTGGGATGAGACGCATAAAGTTGCCCGGTCGTCAGACGGGATATAAACAGTTTCAACAAAAGCTCCAGAAGCGGGGAATACATATTTAAGCGTGCCGTCGGTAGATTTGACTGTTTGGGCAGGAGGCGTAAGTCCTATTTCATAATGTTCTTCCAGCCAATTTCTTTTGGCAGCGGTAATGTTTGTCATTCCCGCAATAGAAGTCACTTTCTTCTTATATAACCAATCAGCTAATTGTTTAGCTGCATAAACCGGGAGTCCGGCTTCGGAAGAAACTGTTGCCAGTTCTTCCAAAGTCATTCCCAATAATTGTTTTTTTTTGCTCATCTATCAATAGAAACGGATGCGGTTGTCTTTAATATCTGCATGATTAATCAACGACTGCATAGCTTGGTAGCTAATACGGTACGTATTGGCACTATTGATAAGATTGACTTGGGTAGCCTCGTCATAGAGCTGAGTAGAAGCTGTTTTATTCACTACCTGAAATACATATACACCATTGTTGCCAATAACAGGAGAGCTTAACTGATTAACGCTGCTCAACGAAATATAGGCATTCAATTTTGGCTCAATACCAATACCGGTAATACGATAGGTGTTGAAATTAATAAACTTAACCGAGTCTATATTTGCATTCATTGCCTGCGCATAAGCATCCAAAGTGGAGAGGTTCTTCGACTTCAATTCGCTTGCAATCTGTTCGCCTTTCTTTTGTGAAATCAACTCAGCTTTTAAAGACGGCTCAAGTAGATTCAGCGGACGGTATCCTTTCTGTATGGTTCCCTGAACGGCAGCCACTACAAAGTTTTTATTATCGCAATCAAATATCTCGGATATTTCTCCTTTTTTGTGTTCAAAGGCCCAACGGATAACCTGACGCGATTGAGATATGCTACCTAATGTCTGATCGGTTTTTGTAACCGAAACGTCAGACAACAAGTTGTATCCGGCTTCCTGTGCGTTAGCTTCTATTTTGTCGATATCCTGATTTTTAGAGATATATTGGCTCAGCGCATTATATAAATTGCTATATGTTTTTGAACTTGGGCTTACCGTTATATCTATATAGGCTAATTTATATTTAGGAACGTTAGATGTTCTTTCTGTTACCTTAATGATTTGGGTAGCTTGTGTTGATTTTAACAAGGTGACCTGATTTATAGGAGTTGTGAATATCGTTGTTTTAAACTCACCGTTCAGCGCCCTGATAGCTTCACTTTCCGTAAACCAACCTATTTCACCTTCGTTAGAAGAAGAACTTTGGTCAAGAGAGTAATTTGTAGCCAATTCGGCAAAGTCACCTCCATTCTTCAGAACTTGGAACAGACTATCTGCTACTTCATTGCCTCTGGCATTATTAGGTAGCATGATGTGGCTTACTTTTACAGAGTCGGGTGACGATGTTTTGTCTAATAACTTAAACATTCTGTATCTGGTGGAGGAATTTTCGAAGATAGGGCCATAAACCTCTCCAGTAGTAGCAGAAGCTACAAACTGTTTTACTTCGGGGTCTAAAAATGCTTCCGAGTAAAATGCATCTACATAAGGTGTCTCCGAGTTATCATCTACTAAGTCTGTAACATCAGATGAGGTAGTAAATTCATCTTTCAATTTATCTATTTCTGAACTTACAGCATCATAATCTGCCTGGCTTGGTACAATGGGAACCGAAATATATTTTATAACCTTAGTTTCAGGTTGTTGGTAGAGTTCTTTCCGTTCGTTGTATAGTTTCTCAATCTCTGACTTGCTAACAGCTATGGTAGAGTCGGGGATGGAAGAATAGGATTGCATTGCATACACGATGTCTGCATTGCCGGATGTTGCATCATACTCTTCTTTTGCATCCAGCTTATTCGCAGAAATGGCTTTAGACAAAAGCGATGAATATTTCTGCTCCATACGTTGCATTTTGATGGCCTTTTCCCAGAACAACCATAAACTCTTGTATTGTAAGAGCTGAGCTTGCTGATCTGCAGGTGCCGATGCAATATTGTCGTCATTGATAGCCTTAAGGAAATTCAAAAAGAACGTCTTGTCGAACGTGCCTGTGTTAGGATTATGAAACATTTGATTTTGTAATAGGATAGGTGATATGTTTTCACCCTGTACCATGTCAAAGAGTTCTTCGGGACTAACCGTCATACCTATCTTCTCCATCTCGTCGTTAAGCAGGTATTCTTGTGTATATGTATCAAAAACACTTTGACGAATCTGAGTCATTGCTTCTTCAGGGAGACTATTTGAGCCGTATTGCATTTTGTATACATCGCTCATTTCATCTACACGTTTTTGAAACTCTTGGTAGTTTACCACTTTCCCATTAATATTGGCAATTGTTTCCTGGTGTTGTCTAAAATAGGTTGAACCTGAATTTAAGAAGTCACCAATGATAAAAGCGAACAAAGCTAAACCCACAATACTAACAAGTAATCCTGCTTTGCTCCTGATTTTTTCAAGCGTAGCCATTTATCTTCATCTATTTTTTTAAGTTTATATTCTATTTAAGGGCACAAAGATACGAAAAAAAGGATTTCTCCCATCTTTTCCCGTCTTTTTTTGTTATTCTTCTGTAAGCGTACTGTCGGGTGGCGCTTCATTTATGGGAAATATCCCTGTACTGTTGAAAATTACATATTTTGTTAGAGATTGGTTAGATTCAAAGCCTATGCCCGTAATGAGTTGATCTTGTTTTTCAATCCGTATATATTTATCGGAATATATTTTTTGTGATTTATTATCCAGATATATTAGGGAAGTGGCGAAATGCTCTCCTTCCCTGTTTTGCATCTCTACGTTTCCAATCCCTTTCCAAAGATCCATCTTCTCATAATAATAGACTGTATCAGCTCTCATGCTTGCTTTAACGTTGAACAGCGTGTCAAACTGTTCTATATATAGACCTTCCGGGAAATACCAATAAGGCTCGGAAGCCTTTCCATACATTAGCCATACTTTGGCAATTGCTCTGTAACGGGTTATACCGGAATCTGAGATAAGAGTAGATACGTCTGTTGTTTTCATCGTGTAGGTGCTATCCGGGTTGAACGCCACTACAACGGTTTCTTGTTTCTCTTTCGAGCAGGCCATAGATAACAAAAGAGACATAACAACTATCACGGGGATAGCTGTTATGTCTCTTTCATTATGAATCATTTTTTTTTTCAAATGTTTATCTTACAAGCGCACTCTCTCCAATCCAACCGCCAATTGTAAAGGATTTTCCTTTCGTCAAATCAGGGTGCATAAATATTTCCTCTGTTGACGGGAAATGTTGGCTATAGGTATTAATCAACTTAGCGGCATCATCAGAGACACTGGGGTCTACTTGCCTTGCTTTTACAAATTTATCTACAGCAGCATAGTAAACACATTTTCTCAATACAACGTCATCCGAGTAAATACTTGCGGCAGAAGCAGCATACATTTGACCAATCAGCAAATAAGGAGCACCTGAGTTTGGATTGGCGTCGATAGCTTTCTGGCTATATTGTCTGGCTCTTGGATAGTTTTTCTGCTCAAACAACAACAACGCGATCATATAGTAATCGTCTGATTTCACCGTGTCATCCTGTTCCATACTGGCAGCTTCCTCAAAGAGACTGATGGCGGAATTATAATCTTTATCTCTAACGTTCTTCCGTGCAAGTCCTCTGGCTGATTCAGCGGTAGGCTCTAATTTGTGTGCGTAAGTAGCAGCAGCAAAATATGCCTCGGTTTCGTTGCAACGCATCCTTCTCAGCAAGGTGATAGTCTCTTTCAGATACTCCAAGTTGTCTTTATTTTGTTCTACTTTGTCACCATACAATTTCTGCAAAGTTTCACAGTCGGCAGCACCACTGTTAGCAAAACCATTATCCAAGCTTGTTTTGATAGACTGAATAGATGGCTTGTCTTTTTCCGGCGCAGCAGCCAACTGAGAATCCAGAATTTCCGATGCTTTCAGGTAATCCTGAACGAATTGTTCCTTATGATTGGGGTCAGAGCCTAACAATAGCTGTGACGCATACATATAATACGATACTGCAAGAACATCTGTATTATTGCCATATTCATCGATGGCTTCTTTGGTCCATCCGTAGATCAGTTTAGGATCTGCATTTTCACCCATGCGATTAACATAATCCTGAACTTTACGGGCAATGATCCAGTCCTTTTCGTACTTAGGTTCTTTCCCGAAATATTTGATACGCTTGTCATATACAGCCATCAAATCATTGATTAAAGCTGCTTTTTTAGCAGGATCGGTCTCATTGTCAACCAACCAGCCTACAATACGAACGCCATAAAGATAAATGTCTTTCGTAGCGGCAGGACATTCATCATACGCAATCTTCCAAAATTCAAGTGCATCCTTGTAATTTCCATTTTTCGCGTAAGGAGTAAATAAACTGATGTTTGTAATACAGCGGACGCTATCTTCACCGGAGCCGAATTGAGTACCATTATCCACTCCTTTTTGTGCATAAGCACCGGAAGCTCCTATCAAACATCCGGCTGCAAGTAAAAATACTTTAATCTTCATATTATTATTCTTTTTAATGTTTCAATAAATAATCATCAGTTAACCTTAAATTTAAAGAACCATCGTTCATTAAACGTGTAATTTACGGTAAAACGTAAATACTGTTCGTCGATTAGCATTCTGCTTTCCGGTTTTATCTTTACATATTCGAAAGATAAATTCAGGTATGAACGCTGATCAATCAATGGTAGTCCCAATCCTATGCTGGCTCCCATTTCATTGTAACTCGATTCATTTACATTTAAATACGAGTTACTGTAATGAACGCCGGCACGATACCTTATCCTACTGAAAAAAAATCTGTTCTGATAATTAGGAATATACTCTCCGCCAGCAGCTACGCGAATTCTGTTTTTGAAGTCATCCTTTTTATCAAAGAATCGTGCATTAGCCCAATTTTCATATAAGATATCAGCCGCCAAAGTTAATTTATTTTGTTTAACGTACGAAATTCCGGCGCCAAAAGAATTAGGTATATCAAACGCTTGGTTAGTTGTATCTTGCCCGGTAATTGCACTTCCGCTCATTGCAGTATTTGTAGAGAATGAATTCAGCTTTTTTCCGGGTGAGAAAACCAGTCCGAAAGTATAACTTTCTTTTGCGCTTACAGGGTGAGTGTATTGAAGACCCAAATCCAGTTTTAGATCATTTACCTTCAAGTTTTGAGTGCGGGATGATGAGTTTGCACCGGTTCCATCAATTTGTAATGCCTGAGTATGCGCAATCTTTCCGAACATATAACCAACATTGGCTCCCAATGAAAGACGCTTCTTCCATATATCTATAGACACTCCGGCATAGATTTCGTTTAATCCGCCTGAGCCAACAAATCTTTCAGAATACGAAATTCCTTGTTCAGAGGTTTTCAGAGATGCGAAATTATAGCCTACATAAGAATATGGTAAAATACCGGCGCTTACAGCAATCCGTCGATGTACAGGAAACTGCAAGGCTATATATTCCAGGTTACCGTTGGTGTGCTTTTCTTTATTGACACCGTCATCAAACCATGATAATTGCCCCGCAAGTCCAAAGTCGAATAGAAAGGTAAGCGAGTCTGTGCTTGTATAAGAAGCAGGGTTCATGGGGTTTATCTGTTTATTAGAGCGCAAGCCATATCCGATACCACCCATAGCTCGTCCGGTACCAAAAGAGCGGTCGGCTAATTCACCATAACCAAATCGCGTATAAGGCGAGTTGGTGTTGTTTTGCGCCAGTATTGTCAAAGGAACAATGACGAATAGACTAACGGCTACTATTTTATTTATTTTCAACATTATACTCTAAGATTCTATTTAATCCAGTCAACACCAAGTTTAAATCTGCAAAGATGACACTTTTTAGTCGTCTTTCAAAATAAAACGAATGGCCTCCCGTTAAAAAAACGAAAAGGTTAGGATATTTTAGGTGTAAATCACTCATATAACCATCCATTAACGTCTTATTCTCACTCGGTATTTTATTACTTTGCATAACTTACTGCCCGTGTTTCGCGGATAACTGTAATCTTTACTTGACCGGGATAGGTCATTTCATCTTGGATTTTTTTAGCTATTTCGGTAGACAGGCTTTCGGTTTCTTTATCGTCAATCTTGTCTGCACCTACAATAACGCGCAGTTCCCTACCGGCTTGGATTGCGTAAGTTTTGACAACTCCCGGATAAGATAATGCCAATTGTTCCAAGTCGTTTAATCGTTTGATATAAGCTTCTACAATCTCACGGCGAGCCCCAGGACGTGCTCCGGAGATGGCATCGCATACCTGAACGATAGGAGCCAGTAAGGTTTGCATCTCTATCTCATCGTGGTGAGCACCCACGGCATTGCAGATATCAGGCTTTTCCTTGTATTTCTCGCATAGCTTCATACCTAAGATGGCATGCGGCAATTCCGGTTCATCGTCGGGTACTTTTCCTATGTCGTGTAAGAGGCCTGCACGACGGGCTTTCTTGGGGTTGAGTCCTAATTCTGAAGCCATAACTGCGCACAGGTTGGCAGTTTCGCGGGCATGCTGTAACAAGTTCTGTCCGTAGGATGAACGATATTTCATCTTGCCTATCATTCGAATCAATTCAGGATGTAAACCATGTACTCCCAAATCGATAGCTGTCCGTTTACCGGTTTCAATTACTTCTTCTTCTACCTGCTTGCGTACTTTGGATACAATTTCTTCGATACGTGCCGGGTGGATACGTCCGTCTTGAACCAACTGGTGCAAGGCTAACCGTGCTACTTCCCTGCGTACAGGGTCGAAGCCTGAAAGGACGATGGCTTCCGGGGTATCGTCAACCACTATTTCAATGCCGGTTGCTGCTTCCAGCGCCCGTATATTACGACCTTCGCGACCAATGATGCGTCCTTTTATTTCGTCGGATTCGATATGGAATACGGTGATGGAGTTCTCGATGGCTGTTTCCGTAGCCACACGTTGTATGGACTGTATTACCACCTTTTTAGCTTCTTTATTGGCAGTCATCTTTGCCTCTTCCATTATTTCATTCACATACGAAATGGCTTGCGATTTGGCTTCTTCTTTGAGCGATTCGAGCAGACGTTCTTTTGCTTCGTCAGCCGATAAGCCCGAAAGAACTTCCAACTGTTCCACCTGCTTGAGGCGCAGTTTATCCAGTTCCTGTTTCTTCTTTTCTACTAAATCAAGTTGAGTATTCAGGTTTTCCCTGACCCCGTCCAGTTCGTTGTTTTTTCGCTGTATCTCTTCCTGCCTTTGACTGATTGCCAATTCTTTTTGTTTCAGTTTGGCTTCAGCCGATTGAATCTTGGAATTACGGGCCGCAACCTGTTTTTCCAAATCAGATTTCAGATGGAAGAACTTCTCTTTTACTTCCAGCAGCTTGTTTTTCTTGATCACTTCTGCTTCTTTTTCTGCTTCTACCAATATGTTTTCATACTTCGCCTTGAAGATGAAGCGCGTACCTACCCAGACCAGAAGCCCTCCAATAATGAAGGTCACTATAGCTATAATTATAGATAATGCCATTTTTTTACAAAATTTAATTCATTTATATTTAGATATATACAAAAAAATAATGCCACATAACATCAATTTCAATGTACGTAGTGAGGAAAGTTAATGTAGAACCCATCGATTATTTATTTTCCAGATACGCTTCCAACAATCCTGTCATTTGCTGTATCTTTTCTATAAAGGGAGTGGTATCATTCTTTTCTTCTAATATCAAATTTTCCTTCGATAAGCGAAAGGCAACCATAGCTAACAAATCCCTATCGTCTACAGATTTCGAATATTTTCTCCGGGCATGCTCGTACTTCAATTTTATTTGTTTAGCAGCGTCACGAGCCAACTTCTCATCCTTCCTGTCTATCCGAAGTCCGTATGTCTTATCAGCTATTTCTATATGTATCAGAAATTCATCTTTGTCCATCGCAATTATTGTTTATTTAATAAGGCAATGCACTTTTCTACTTCCTGCACTAAGTTCGACAGCCTCTTCTTTGCGCTTTTTATTTCCTGTTCACTTGCGGAAACAACTCGCGCAGTCAGCACGCCATCGTATTTGGCTTTCAACTCTTCGATAGTATGCATTGCTTGCTGTATCTCTTTGTCTTTTGCATCCAAAGAAAGTACAAGTTCACTTATCTTCTGTTTTTGCCGATCGCAAATATTCATCAAATCGTGAACTCTAACTTCAAAAACAGCTAACAATCTTCCTTCATCGTCGGTCATTTTATACCAAATTCTTCACAAAAGTAAGTTATTGATTTGAATATAACAACTGTCACCCTAATTATTTTATCTGATTTATCCATGTATAATACAAAAAGGCTGTTCGATGAAACGAACGGCCTTTCAACATTTTTTCTGTTTTAGCTATCAGATAAGCGAAACGAAGATTTCCCCATCATTCTCATCGAAAGCAACTTTGCCTTCTTTTGCTAACCAGCCCAGTGCCGCAAATACATCTTTTTCTGTCTTGATTTTCGTTAATTTCTTAACTTCTTTTACACTTTGCTTGCCGGTTTCGTTTAACAAGTTCCAAACTAATCCGGCATTGATTCCAATTTGTTCTATCATTTCTTTGGTTATTAATAGTTATTGTGTACAAATATACATATTACTAAATGACTTATACTATACTAAGATGTTTTTTAACATTTTTCTTACGACTGAGAAAGTAAAAACTTTTTAAAACCGGCAAAATCTTTACCTAAAGGGACTGATCGTTTTTCGCCTTGCATGAAAGCACGAAGTTTTGCCGGGATCTCAATATCGGTTCCAAGTATCTCGTCTACGGTGCTTTTGAATTTAGCCGGATGGGCTGTTTCAAGGAAGAGGCCGGTTTCTTTATCCGACAATTTATCATCAATCAAGGCTTGATAGCCACATGCTCCGTGAGGATCCAGTACATAACCGTATTGCTTGTAAACCAGGCGCATTATGTCGGCAATATCTTCGTCTGTATAATGATATCCGGTGATGCGTTTTTTGATGGCAGCATAGGGGTTGGGATATATACTGAACAGATCCATGATGCGGGCGAAGTTACTGGGATCGCCTACATCCATAGCATTCGCCAGCGTAGCAACGGTTGGCTGTGGATTGTATATTCCTGTTTTTAAATAGGTAAGGAATACATCGTTGCTGTTGTTGGCAGCAATGAAGCGCTTGATGGGCAGTCCCATCCAATAAGCTATAAGCCCGGCACTCAAGTTGCCGAAGTTGCCGCTGGGTACGCTCACTACCAGTTCATCTGCTTTCCCCGCTTTGTCCAACTGGGCATAGGCATAGAAATAGTAAAATGATTGGGGTAGAAAACGTGCTACATTGATAGAATTAGCTGACGTTAGTTTGGAGTGTTCGTTGAGATCTTCATCCATAAAAGCACCTTTTACAAGCGTTTGGCAATCGTCGAATGTACCGTTTATCTCCAATGCTGTTATATTTTGTCCTAATGTAGTGAACTGAGATTCCTGGATAGCGCTTACCTTTCCTTTCGGGTACAATACATATACTTTAATGCCATCAACTCCCAGAAAACCGTTGGCTACAGCGCTTCCTGTATCTCCGGAGGTGGCTACCAGCACATTCACGTCCTTTACACCTTCGTTTTTGATAAAGTAATCCAACAGTCTTGCCATGAAACGGGCGCCCACATCTTTGAATGCCAGGGTAGGACCGTGGAAGAGTTCGAGACTGTAGATGTTGTCGTGCAGAGGGACTACCGGGGTGTCGAAGGAAAGGGTATCTTTCACTATCTGATCCAACGTGTCCACATGAACATCATCTCCAAACAGTGCCTGGGCAATGATACAGCCTATTTCCTGAAACGTCATGTCTTTCATTTCCCCGACAACAAAGTCTTTCATCAGATCGATATTCTCAGGCATATACAATCCTTTGTCGCCGGCCAAACCTTTAATAACCGATCGTTTTAGTGAGGCGAGTGGCGCCTGCCTGTTTGTGCTATAGTATTTCATACACTTGCTAACTCTTGAATGAATTCGTTGTTCTGTAAAATGCCAAATTTACCACTTTTTACGGAAAACTCATCATATATAGTAACAAAATCAGCTTTTTCTTTCGGTTTGTATATTAAAAAGGGGACAGGGTCGGAGGTATGTGTGCGAATGGAACAGGGGGTAGGGTGGTCGGGCAGGATGGCAATAGCTACCGGCTCGTCCCAATTTTTCGTTGTTTCGTATATGGTGCGAACAATGCGGCTATCCAGATATTCAATCGTTTTTACTTTGAGCTGCACGTCTCCTTCGTGACCCGCTTCATCGCTGGCTTCTACATGCAAGTAGACAAAGTCGTTTGTTTTCAGGGCTTCCAGAGCAGCCTGTGCTTTCCCTTCGTAGTTGGTGTCGTACAGACCGGTAATGCCTTCTACCTGAATAACTTCCAGTCCGGCATATACGCCGATGCCTCGTATCAAGTCCACGGCCGAGATGACGGCGCCCTTTTTGAAACCATACATCTGCTGCAGGGTTTGCATGGCCGGGCGATAACCCGGCGACCAGGGCCATATACTGTTGGCAGGGTCTTTCCCTGCCGCTATACGTTTCCGGTTCACCGGATGATCTTTCAGTAAGTCTTGCGATTTCAGTATTAAATCGTTCAGTAAAGCGGCTGTTTCGGCAGCTTCAGGAACTTCGGGCTGAATCATTAACGGGCGGAAAGGCTTGAGGGGAACATCGTGAGGAGGCGTGCAACTTAATCGTTTATCTCCTCCTTTGATGACTAAAAGGTGGCGATAGGACACGCCTGCATAAAATTTCACCTTTTCCGAACCCAGGTTTTCGTTCAGGAAGCGGATCAGTTCGTCTGCTTCCTCGGTCGAGATATGGCCTGATGAGTGATTTTTGATTATATCGCCCTCAATACATATTAAGTTGCAGCGCATGGCCATCTCACCGGGCTGTAGGGTTACGCCTATGCTGGCTGCTTCCAGCACTCCGCGACCTTCGTACACTTTCGACAAGTCATAACCCAGTACAGCCAGATTGGCCACTTCGCTTCCCGGATGAAAGCCTTCAGGCACAGTTTGCAATCGCCCCGTAACACCCAGTTCGGCCAGTTTGTCCATATAGGGTGTATGAGCAAATTGCAGGGGTGTTTTTCCTCCTAAGCTCTCAACAGGCTCATCTGCCATGCCGTCGCCTAATATGATTATACTTTTCATTTTCTTGTTTAACGGATGTTCGCGATAGAGATAATATCGGCAAAGACTCCGGCGGCTGTTACGTCTTCGCCGGCGCCATATCCTTTGATCACCATAGGATAATCGTTATATCTTTCGGTTGAAATCATGATGATGTTGTTGCTACCTTCCAGTTCATAGAAGGGATGTAGGCGGTCTACTTCCTGCAGACCCACTTCGCACAGACCTTTGTCCATGCGAGCTACCAGCCTGATGCGCTTCTTCTCGGCTTCTACCCGCTTGCGCATGGCTTCAAACTCAGCGTCGAGTTCGTGGATATGCTTCCAAAAGTCGTCTAAGGCGCCTTCAAAGTATCGCTTCGGGATAAAAAGGTTTCTCTTTACATCCTCTTGTTCTACCTTGTAGCCTGCTTCACGAGCCAGAATCACCAATTTGCGAACCACATCCTGACCGCTCAGGTCGATACGCGGATCGGGTTCGGCATAATGCGCCTCTTTCGCCATCATAATCGCTTTACTGAAGGGGATGTCTGCGCTCAATGTATTGAATATGAAGTTGAGACTTCCCGACAAGACGGCTTCCAGATGCAGAATATGGTCGCCACTGTTCCTCAAGTCGTTCATCGTGTTGATGATCGGGAGTCCGGCGCCTACATTCGTTTCAAAAAGGTATTTAACATCTCGCAGACGGGCTGTTTCCTTCAAATTTATGTAATTGCTGTACTTAGACGAAGCGGCAATCTTATTAGCGGCTACTACCGATATGTTGTTTTTTAGCAGTTCCTCATATATATTGGCTATCTCTGTGCTGGCTGTGCAATCTACAAAGACGGAGTTGAAAATGTTCATCTTCAGTATCTCTTCGCATAGATGTGAGGGCGAACCGGGTTCTCCGGTTTCTTTCAATTCGTGTAAGCAGGTATCTAAGTTCAAGCCTTCGCGACAAAGAAGCAGTTTCTTTGAATTAGCCACGCCTACAACCCGCAGTTTCAAGCTGTTTTGCTTCATTAGTGTAGCTTGCTGAATGCGTATCTGCTCCAGCAGTTTGCTTCCTACCGTGCCTATCCCTGCTATAAATAGATTCAGTACCTTGTATTCAGAAAGAAAAAACGAATCGTGTATTGAGTTGAGCGCTTTCCTGAGATACTTCAGGTTGATCACGAAAGATATATTTGTTTCCGAAGCACCTTGTGCACAGGCTATCACGCTAATACCGGCACGACCCAGCGTACCGAATAACTTACCGGCAATACCGGGTGTACGTTTCATGTTTTCACCTACGATAGCTACCGTAGCCAATTCCTTTTCGGCGGTTATCTCGCTAATCTCTCCTTGTGCCCTTTCAAGTGCAAACTCGTCGTTCAGTACTTCTACCGACAGGTCGGCGTCGGCATTGCGGACGGCGAAGGTGGTGTTGTTCTCAGAACTGGCCTGCGATACCATGAATACACTGATGCCGTTCTTTGCCAGCGTCTTGAATATGCGGTAATTGATACCAATCACACCAACCATACCCAATCCCTGGACAGTGATAAGGCAGGTATCGTTGATAGACGAGATTCCTTTAATCATGGATTTACCCGGCTCAGCGCCCTTTTCTTTCGAGATATAGGTGCCCGGCGCCTCAGGATTAAACGTGTTGAGGATGCGGATGGGAATATTCTTATGGTATACCGGATAAATCGTGGGCGGATAGATTACTTTGGCGCCGAAGTTGCAAAGCTCCATGGCTTCCGTAAATGTCAGGCGGTCTATCACGTATGCCGAACTGATCACCCGAGGGTCAGCCGTCATAAAGCCGTCTACGTCCGTCCAAATCTCCAGTACCGAAGCATTAAGCGCTGTTGCCAGGATAGCCGCTGTATAGTCGGATCCACCCCGTCCCAAATTGGTCACCTCGCCATTTTCCCGGCTGGAAGATATAAAGCCGGGCACGATGGCTACCTTGGGTAGCGGCGTAAACGTTTGCATAATCAAATGATTCGTTAGCTCGAAGTCAACAATGTGCTTGTTAAACTGCTTTATGGTCTTGATAAGCTTGCGCGAATCAAATAATTTCGCATCCTTTATTACATTAGATATAATAAGTGAAGAAATCCGTTCGCCATAGCTCACGATTGCGTCTGATGTTTTCACCGAAAGGTCATTAATGAGAAATACTCCCTTGAGAATATTCGACAACTCGTCGAGAAGGCTCATTACCTCTTGTTGCACTTCCGCACAAACGGCCTTGTCGGGAATGACGTTTTTAATAACGTCCAGATGGCGTGTAATAATTTCCGACAACTCTTTCTCGTATTGTATGTCCCCTTTCGAGGCCATAGACGACGTGCTGAGCAACTTGTCTGTTATGCCCCCCAGGGCCGAAACAATTACCACAACAGGCTCATCAACAGCCTCCACTATCTTCCTCACATTTAAAATGCTCGATACGGAACCTACGGATGTTCCGCCAAACTTTAATACCTTCATCGTATGTGTTTGTTTTACAGGCGCAATATTACGCATTATTTTTCAAACCCTGAAATAAATCAAATAAAAAAAATGGTTACATTTGCCACTTTATTAATCCTTAATTAATTCATCACATGAAAAGATTCAGTATCAGGCCTGCCATTTTGTTCCTATTGTGTGTGGCAGCCATGCAAACCGTAGCTCAGGATACGAAGATTACGGATAAGATTATTAGTATCGCGGCATCGGACAATCGTACCATGCAACATTTGGATGTGCTGACCAATCGTATCGGGGGAAGGATAGTTGGCTCGGATGCTTACACGAACGCTACGTACTGGGCAGCATCGCAGTTCAGGAAATGGGGGCTTGAAGTGGAAATTCAGGAAGTTGGAGAAGTGCCCGTGGGCTTTAACCGTGGGCCTTGGTTCGGCAGAATGCTTGACGACGATGGCATGACGCTTCATTTCGCCACGCCATCGTACACTGCCGGAACCAAAGGTGTACAAAGAGGGCATGTGGTTTTGGAACCCAAAACCTTCCGCCAGTTTGAACAAATGAAGGGAAAACTGAAAGGCGCCTGGGTGTTGATAACCGGCTTAAACACAGGATGGCCCATAGACTACTCTCTGAGTGGGGATTCCTTAAGATCTGCAATTATTGAGCGGAATATACCCATCATTCAATATAACGACTCTGTTCAGATGGTCAACAGACGAAATCCGGAAGCAACTCCTATACCTTTGAAGCAACTGGAAGACGCTCCGGCGCTGTTCTATCGTGAGATGGTAGAAGCCGGCATTTTAGGCATCATCCAGTCTACGGCAACGCCCATTCGGGCTTTGTATGACAGGAAAAATCTTTTGACAATGGATTTTGAAACCAATCTGCCTACTGTACCCGACATCAAACTCGACGAACATCAGTATGCTATTATCGAACAGAAAGTGAAGGAACGCCGGTATTTTCAGTTGGAATTTGACATTCGCAACCATTTCAAACCCGGACCTGTAAAGTATCACAATGTGTTAGGAATTATCAGGGGAAGCAAATATCCGGATGAATATGTGATTAGCGGAGGTCATTTGGATTCGTTCGACTCAGCTTCAGGCGCAGTAGATTGCGGTACAGGCACTGCCCCCACACTCGAAGCGGCACGTTTGATCATGGCTGCAGGAGGGAAACCCCAGCGCACCATTATCTTCAGCCTTTGGGCTGCCGAGGAATTTGGATTGTGGGGCTCGAAGTATTGGGTGGAGCACAATAAAGATAAATGGCCTAAGATATCCAACTATTTCAATCGCGACGGCGGGCCAACCGTCTCCAATGGCTTAACAGTGCCCCCTGCCATGTACGACGCTTTCAAAGAAGCCACCGCAAAATTGAACGATATCAATCCTGATTTCCCGTTTACCCTCAAAGTTCGCGAAGGCGAAGCTCCCGCTAAACCCACCACAGCCGGAGGTTCTGACCATGCCTATTTTGCCATGAACGGGATACCGGTCGTAAGTTTCGAGACCGGCGACCCCAAGGGATACGATTTCCAATACCAGGAAATCTGGCACACAGAAAGAGACAACTACAACATGAGCATCCCCGAATACATGGAACATACCTCCGTAGTATCGGCCATCGTAGTCTACAACCTTGCCAACCAAAAGAAAATCCTCTCCAGGGAAGGTTTGTATAAAGACGCAGACAAGTAGTTTCCAAAAATCAAAAGGGACAGAACTGACAGGGTCAGATAAAACGATAAATCAATGAAAAAAGTAGTTTGCTTATTTTGCACATTATTAGTTCTGACAGCCTGTTCAAGTCAATCTAAGACTTTGCAGGTAACAGTAGAGAACCCAAGTGATTTTGATCGTACAAGCGATCTTGTTGAAGTGCCTCTGGTGCAAATTGAGTCCTCTTTGCATCTGCAAGACGGACAAGTTTATGAAGTGACAAACAGCCAAAAGGAGATTATTCCATCGCAACTAACCTCCGATGCGAAGCTCCTTTTTCAGTCCGGCCTGAAAGCAAGAGAAAAGGCCGTATTTACCATTGGTGTTGGAGCCGGACAAGCTTTTGAGCCGAAAACGACCGGACGATTTGTACGTGAACGTTTTGATGACTTCGCTTGGGAGAATGACCGTGTGGCTTTCCGCATCTACGGACATGCACTGATCGAAAAAGACGGACCAAGCAATGGCTTGGATATCTGGTATAAGCGTACCTCTGAAATGTTTATGGACAAACGGTATCAAGATGAAATTGATGGAATAGCTTCCTACCATAATGACAATGGACAAGGCTTGGATGATTACAACGTAAGGCGCAGCTTAGGCGCCGGTGCAATGGCTCCTTATGTAGGCGAGACGCTCTGGCTGAACGAAAACTTTATAGCTCAGGAATTAGTAGATAAAGGACCGCTTCGTACCACCTTCAAGCTAACGTATAAAGATATTGAAGTAGACGGAAAAGCCTTTTCCGAAAGCCGCACATTCTCGATTGATGCCGGTTCACAGTTGACAAAGGTAACGCAGGAGTACGGCACAACAGAGGCGATACCTGTAGCTGCCGGTATCGTAAAAAGGGAAAGCGGCGATTCAATCATTGCTGACCCGGATAAGTATTATGTTGAATATCTCGAACCTAAGACAAATAAGGTAGACGGTATCTATATCGGCGTTGTTTTTCCACAAGCAGCAGACAATATCCTGACCGACGATGGTCACGTATTAGCTGTCACCACCTATAAACCGGGCCGGGCTGTTGTTTATTATACCGGATATGGTTGGAATAAATATGGTTTTACAGATGCCGCAGATTTTCAAAAATATCTTGCAAACTTTGCGAAAGCCCTGAACGCCCCCTTAATCGTTTCCGTATGCCGTTAGGCATAGCATATTGTTCCGTGGGTTAAAACACCACGGCTACCAATAGGTTATGCCTAACGGCATATGGAAACGTATTTGCACCAATATGCTATGCCTGACGGCATACGGATACGTAGATATTAGGCTATCGTCAATTCTATGCATTTGCCGGATGAGCTTTTAAATGTTTACCCTGCGATAGAGGGGTTTACCGCATGCTTACATTCTTTCTATTGTTTGTTATTGTTTCGACCCATCGGGTCGTATGTTTATAGAAAAATGTCAAACCCGATGTGCGACCCCT
>BNTS01000016.1 GCA_025996775.1 Bacteroidia bacterium
CATCGATATTCTGAACTTATTGTTAGACTGAGCACTCTGCTCTACACTCGGAGCGGTTGCGGATTGCGTTCTATTATAGAGGTGCTGGAGGTAGTAAATGAAACATTTGAGGGTATCCTGGGAGAGGCAGGCGAGATAAAATAAGTACCGCGAAGCGGTTGTTGCTATTAAGCAGATAAGATAAACAATTGTCAAAAGGAAAAACATATATACTGGTTTCTTTACTGTCCGTCCTTTTCGTTTCCTGTGAAAAGGACGGGCCATTCGACGACGCCGTTCCGGCAAGCCCGCGCCGCACCGTGCTTGTTTATCTCGGCACGGACAATAATTTCCGCGCCGAAGCCGGCAGTTTTATTCCAGAATCGGTCGAAGATGCCATTCATTACAACCGTCCTCAACCATATTACCGTAATCCGTTTTTAGTTGCTGCGATGGTTAATCTGAATATGATTGATACTGTCGGTAGCGGTATCAAAAAAATGTTTACTATTCAAAGGGACAGGTTTTTCCCGCTACCAGCTTATAATATTTCAGACGAAAAACATACCGAAGTTACCATTCACGGCGAACTTATCAATGAAAACTATTCACGTCAGTTATTTAAGCACCCCGAATTATCGCTTGACGATGTTATTGCATTGGACAAGGTACAGAAAAAACTGCCAATATCCAAAGATGCTTTAAATCGGTTGCGGTCGTTAGATTTGATTAAAGGCAGAAGTTCTTTGGTTGAAATAGTCGGCAGTATAAAGTCTGTTGATTTTACCAATAAGGATTTTAAAGAGATGGTATTGAATTTGTTAAGAGAAAAAGGCTCTGTATCAAGAGAAGAAATAGAAAAATTGATTATGCCGTTTTTGCCGCAAGATTTGCCTGTTGAAAAAAAACAAAAGAAAATATCGAATGTTCTTGTTGGATTATCGTCAAAAGACAAGAAGATAAGAAATATATCCCAATCCATAAAATTTTCAGTCTGGGAACTCAATACAGTTTAGCAATAAAAACGCAAAAATCAGCAATAAAGGCAAATTACACTGCTGATTATAAGTAGTTTAGCATAAATTCAATTTAGCAATAAAAATCAAAGTATTAGCAATAAACCTCCCTTGTTTTTCAAACAGGGGAGGTTTCACTTTTCAATCCTACTCTTTCTTTATCAAATGCTGCAACTGTTAAGTCTATGCTGCCGCAAGCGACAATGATTGTTTTTTTTGGTACTATCTACTGAACACCCTACCCAAAGGGGTCGAATGGTGGGGGGGGCGCAAATCATTGCTATAAATATGTGACCCATTCCGGGTCTCTAATAGATTTTTCGGGTGTCCCAATGACGAAAACAGGAAAAAAGCCCCTTTTCCTAACAAAAGGGGGCCGTTTTAACTGTTTTTAATTGACATTTGTTTTAGAATATATCGTCGTCTCTGAGGCTACGCCGAGTGGGGTTAGGCTTTCATAATGTATCATCTTCGTCGGTTATGATTACTATCTCGGGGTTATATTTCTTGAGGAGGCGGACGAAGTCTGATTCATTTTGGGGAGAGACGAGCATCCACATCTTTTTATCTTTCCAGATGATGATGCGGGTAAGGGAGAGGGAGTAGCTGAAAAGGGGGATAAGGCTTCGCTCTATGGCGCCTATCCCGGATATGGGGGTTTCTTTACGGGGGAAGAAACCGCAACAGACGCGCAGTATGCCGTCGGCGGTAATTACGTAATAGGTAGTGCAAAGCACGTAAAGCAACACCAAAAAAGCCAAGATTGCCGCTCCTCCGCCCCAGATATTATTATGCGACAAAGTTAGGGCTGCTACTACTAAGGCTATGAATAGCAATACATAATACCACCAATCGACCTTCGATTTGAATTTCGTCTTCATTGTTTTTCAATTTGCCCGCAAGATAGTAAAAAACTTTAGAGTTTACCAACTTCGCTCAGTTCTACTAATTTATTGACGATGGCGTAGACTGTGAGGCCGCTGGCGCTATGGATTTGCAGCTTGCGGGCAATGTTGCGGCGGTGGGTAATGACGGTATGGGTGGAGAGGAAGAGGCGCTCGGCTATGAGATGGTTGGTCATTCCCTTTACAACGCAGACTACTATCTCCTTTTCGCGCATGCTGAGGATTTGTTGCTCACCCGTTTCGGTAGTATCCTCCTGTATCTCCACGGCAAAGAGTTGTTCCAACTTTTGGCGTATCTCGTCGCTTGAATCGAAGATGCTCAGCTTGTCGTCGAAGGGGCGAAGCGTCGTTTTATCCGTCAGGTTGTAGAGTAGCGCCAAGCACTTCATCTGCGGGCAGCCACACTCTTCCTTCAGTTGTTGAAGGGATAACACGCCCACCATTGATGGATTGACAATCAGTATATCGGGCTTATGCATACGAAGGGAATCGACAAGCCCATCCGTTTTGACAATTTCCAAGAAATGAAAACGGAAGCCCTGAAGTTTTTTCAGTTGCACTTCCACACCTGAGCGCACGATCGGCGAAACTTCAGCAATGGCTATTTTCAAATTAATATTCATTGTTTCAGCGTTTTTTCCAGCTCTAAAATAGCCGGCGTGAAAAGATGATCTTCTATCATATTATGTGTAGCCAGATCCTCTTCCGTAGCGAAGACGTCGAAGAGTACACTATTCAGCAGATTGCTTCCTTTGCCCGGGTAATATTTCAAAATTAAATTTTTCAGCTCTATAATCTTCATTTCAATCTGGTCATGGCGTTTGCGGAAGATAGCAATGTTGTATTTGGCATCTTTCTTTCCTTTAAGCAGGTTGCGAACGTAGGGAAAGACGGTCTTCTCTTCGTACATCATGTGTTTGTTTACCTCCTCGGCATATTCGTCGAAGAAGGTGGCGATAGCAATGGCCACATCCTCCGGGCAATCGCCTGTGATGGCTTCGAGCAATTTGGCGCGAAGGAGCGGAAGGCGGAAACGGAGGAAATAGTCGTGCGCCTTATGCAGGTATGAGATGAGCGCCTCAACGGAAATAGATCCATGTGCAAAGTCACCTTCCTGGTACGATGATTTTCGTTCCTCAATGAGGAAGTTCACCACCGTAAGAAAAGTGCCGGTATCCACCTCATTATGCCGACATGCTTCGCCTATACTTTTATCACCAAATCCCAATCCGATACCGAAGCGACACATGACAACTACCATAGCGTAATTCTCACATATTAAGTCGCTCATCTTATCTGTTTCTCTGTATTGTCCTTTTTTATACATAATATATTATAGTAAATCCTGCTGTAAAGTTACAAATTTATCTTCTAATCACAACGTTTTCTTATCTTTGCAGCGTTTTTAATCGTGTATAAAGGAATGAGTACAAAGCTGGATTTTCATCCAAAACTGATTTCATCGCTCAAGAATTATTCGAAGGAGCGTTTTGTTAGTGACCTGATGGCCGGGATAATAGTAGGTATCGTAGCGCTTCCTTTGGCTATTGCTTTTGGTATCGCTTCGGGGGTAAGTCCTGAGAAGGGATTGATTACGGCAATCATCGGAGGCTTCATTGTTTCCCTGCTGGGAGGCAGCAATGTGCAGATAGGCGGACCAACGGGCGCTTTCATCGTGATTGTGTACGGTATAATCCAGAACTTCGGTATTGAAGGACTGGCTATTGCCACAGTTATGGCCGGGCTGATGCTGGTGTTGATGGGTGTGCTAAGGCTGGGGACGATAATCAAGTTTATCCCCTACCCTATTGTGGTTGGCTTCACCAGTGGTATAGCACTTACAATCTTCACTACGCAGATGAAAGACCTTTTCGGGTTTCAGGTGGGAAAAATGCCTGCCGACTTCCTCTCAAAGTGGGTGGTTTACTTTGAGAACTTCCATACGATGAACATTTGGCCACTGTTGATTGGATTGCTTAGCATTGCCATCATTGCCTTTACGCCTCGAATATCGAAGAAAATTCCCGGCTCGCTCGTTGCCATTGTGATGATGACGGTGGTTGTGCTCCTCTTGCGTCATTATCTGGGGATTGAGTCGATACAGACAATTGGTGATTTATTCACCATCAAAGCCTCCCTTCCTCAACCCGAGCCTATCGCCTTCAATATGTCTGCCATTAACGAATTGCTCCCCTCAGCCTTTACCATTGCCATGCTGGGCGCTATCGAGAGCCTGCTCTCGGCTACGGTGGCCGATGGTGTAACGGGCGACAAGCACGATTCGAACACGGAACTTATCGCCCAGGGCGCAGCCAATATCGTGGTTCCCATCTTTGGAGGAATTCCCGTAACCGGCGCCATTGCCCGCACGATGACAAATATCAATAATGGCGGACGTACGCCTGTAGCCGGTATAGTCCATGCCGTTGTCTTGCTGCTTATCCTGCTGTTTCTGGGGCCGCTCACTACACATATCCCGATGGCTTGTCTGGCGGGAGTGCTCATTGTCGTATCCTATAATATGAGTGAGTGGCGTACTTTCCGTTCGTTGCTGAAGAATCCCAAGAGTGATGTATCCGTTTTGCTTGTCACCTTCTTCCTCACAGTTATCTTCGACCTGACGATAGCCATTGAGATAGGTCTGTTGATAGCCATGTTCCTATTCATGCGCCGGGTGATGGAAACGTCGACGGTCTCGGTTGTACGTGATGTGGTAGACCTTTCCGACGAAAGCGAGATTCATCACGACGAAGAAAAGCTCGTCATACCCGAAGGCGTGGAAGTATACGAAATAGAAGGCCCCTTCTTCTTCGGCATAGCCAATAAGTTTGACGGCGTGATGCACACGCTACACGATAAGCCCAAAGTACGTGTCATCCGTATGCGTAAAGTTCCCTTTATGGACTCTACCGGGCTGCACAACTTAGAGAGCCTTCTCCGCCTCTCGCAAGCCGAGAACATCCACCTCATACTATCAGGCGTAAACCCCAGCGTACACAGCGTACTGACCAAAGCCGGTTTCGACAAAAAGATAGGCCCCGAAAATATCTGCAGCAATATCAACGAAGCCCTCTCCCGATCCGCCGAAGTAGCTGCCTCCCTATAAAAAAGAGGCGTACTCGTTGCCGGGCACACCTCTTATATGTATTGTGATTATTCAATAAAACTTATTTCTTGGCGAAAGACAAGCCTACGTCGAAAGTTTCGGCCGAGGCTACTATTTCGGGAAGTTGTCCAAGTAAGGGTAAAACTGATGCGGGTATGCCTTCTACTGAGCCTAAGAACGGCAACAGAATGGGGACAATGTTTTTCAAAATTTCCTTGGGGAAATAGAACTTGGTAACTCCATCACTTGTAACCTGATTGAAAGGCAATGCATAATAACCACCTTTATCTACTAAAAGCGCAATCAGTGTATTCATATCTAAGCCTTCAGGAAGTCCGGGAATCCCGGCTAAAAGAGGAAGCAAGTCTTTGCTAAGTGCGATATACAATTTGCCGTCGCTTTCAAACCAAGGGATTTGAACAATTTGCGCAATCGCATCAGGCATGCCTGTTACTTCGCTATCACCTTGGTTCTTCCAGTTTACATTAAACAAACCGGTTTCAGGCAAGAAAATGTTTACCTCCGATACACTTTTGATAAGCATGCCGCCTAAAACTCCGGGGAGAACTGTACCAAGTGATGAACCAAGAGGATTGCTACTTTTAACATTAAAATAAAGTGCCTTGGCAGGATTCGTTCCATCAAGATTTAGCGCCCAGTTTCCAACCAATGAAGAGGCAATTTTGCGGGTAACTGTCAGATCAAGCGTTCTCGCATCAGTCTTAATTCCTGTCAATTTACCTGTTAAAGTCACACTGGTTGAACCAACTGTGGCAGTACCTGAGAAGGTGTAATCTCCGCCCGATTTTGTCGGAACTACATTGTCTATAGCCACCTCAGCTTCTTCGGGAAGAATGTTCTTCAATGTAATTTTAGCATTTTCACCAGTTCCTGCTGCAAGAGTAGCCGATTGAGGAGCTGCAGACTGAGCTGTTGCAGCCTGAGTGTTGATTATAAGTTTTAAAGCTCCATCTGCTTTATAATCTCCCAGAGCTTCTTTCCATTCAGGTGTTGTAGGCTTATCATCATCCTTGTCGCAACTTGTGAAGAAACTACTCATGCATACAATCATGAATAAATACAATAACCAATTCTTTTTCATAAAATCATCTTTTTAAATTAAATATAATATACCAACTTAATATCAGGTATTCTCATAAACCATTATTTCAGTTAATCATAAACATAAAACAGAGCGCAAGTTAGGCATAAAAACCGTAACTACATACAAGATAGCCCACTTTTCTTTAGGAAAAATAGTTAATCCCAAAATGTCCATTAGAATATAACCGTTTGTTTTCAAGCAAAGTAGATTCTTCCTAATGGACATTTTGGGATTATTTCCTTGACAGAAGAATTTGAACGTAAATATTCCGCATCATGGTCGCCCCAATAAATACGGGGAAAAGGATTATCCTTTTTTTGTTGCCTGCCTTGCACAAATACCTTATTCCAGATTATGTTGCTTTTTATATTCCTTTGGGGTTACATTATACATTTTCATGAATTCTCTATAAAAATATGATTTATTGTTATAGCCGCATCTGAACATGATTTCCTGAATGGTGTAATTAGTAGAAAGTAACAGGTAAGTTACTTGTTTCATCTTTATAGTTTTAATTAAACTACTGGGAGTCACATCAAATACATCCTTTATTTTACGGTACAGGGTCATTTCCCCGATACCTAATGCCTCACCTATCAAAAATATGGAAAGTTGGTCGTTATTTATGTGTTGTTCAATATATTCGATCACTTTCATCATAAACTCCCGGTCTTTTTGATGAATCAATTTTCCGTTTTCCAGCAATTCGAAAGTGGTTGCGGATGAATTATAATATTCTCGGATCAGGTTGTGTTTGATTAATATATTTTCCACTGCCGCCAATATATGTTTGGGATGGAAAGGCTTGGTTATATATACGTCCGATCCGCTTTGAGCACCTAATATTTGGTCTTCGACGGACGATTTAGACGATAAAAAGATGACGGGTAAATGATTCGTGAAAATGTTACTTTTTATTTCCTTGATAAATTCCATGCCGTCCATCACGGGCATAATGACGTCGCAAATAATGAGATTCGGGCGTTTAGTTTTCATCAAATCCAATGCTTCGCGCCCGTTGGAGGCTTCCATGATATTGTCATATTTTTCACTTAGAGTATCGATTAAAAGATCACGGATTCCTTTTTCGTCGTCAATAATCAAAATAAGAGGCGAACCGTTCTTGCCTGAAGGGAATTGCAATACTGGGGGTGTTGATTCCAGATAATCAAGTGCTTCAGGAATTATATTTATACAATTTTCGGGTTGGTCTGTTTTTTTCAATTGGGGTAATTCGATTTTAAAAGTGGTGGAATAGTTTACCTCACTTTCCACTTTTATATTTCCTTTTAACAGATCCACTAATGATTTTGTAAGTGCCAATCCAATACCGTTGCGTCCTGATTTCCCTTTCTCAATTTGATTCTCAAAATCGTCTAATATCTTGAAACGGTTGAATATCTCATTGATGTTTTCAGGTTTAATCCCTTTTCCTGAGTTAGTTATGTTGAGAGATAATTTATCAGTACAGGAAGTAACTTCGAGATGAATATACCCTTCCCGGGGTGTATATTTAAAGGCGTTAGAAATAATATTAAACAATATTTTTTCCAATGAATCAAGGTCGCTTACCCACAAAATATCGGAGTCGGGTATATGGATCTGAAAATCAATCTGATTATTTTCCACGATTTCATCAAAGTTATGAATGACATTCTTTATGAGTTCGGTTACATTGATTAGTTTTGGCGTAATGATTGCATGATCGGTAACCACTTTTCTAAATTCCATCAGTTCGCTTATCAGTTGTTTCATCCTTTCCGCATTCGATTTGATTATTTTTAAGTGTTTTTTTACATACTCATCACTATTGCCATGTTCCAGAAGCTTTTCGCAGGGGCCGTAAATTAATGTAATGGGCGTATACAGTTCATGCGCAATATTGGTAAAAAAGCGAAGCTTGGCTTCGTGAATATTTTCTTGTTCTTTTCGCAGCAACCGCTCTATAAATAAATTTCTTTTTTGAGACAGTCTTCTTTTGATGATTAAATAAACCAAGTAAATAATTCCAGCAATGATTAAGAAATAGATAATATAGGCGAGATTTGTTTTCCAGTAAGGGTTTTTAATTAGAATAGTTAATTCGTATGGAATTTCGCTCCATACTCTATCGCTGTTGGTATAATAAATGGATAGAACATATTTTCCCGGTTTTATATTAGTATAAGTAAGATAGCCCAGATTTCCGTTATGTATCCAGTCTTTATCCACTCCTTCCAATTTGTATTTATATTCACAGTTATCGTTTTGAATATAATCGAGCGCTAAAAAATTAAAACTGAAGAAATTTTCATTATAGTTCAGGGAGAGTTCATCCTTGCCTTCCTTGTTTTTCCGGATTAATTCCTGGATATTTTCCTCCTTATTGAAAATCCGAAACGAAGAAATATAAAAATCAGGAATATAACTGCTTAATGAAATTTGATCCGGGTTAAAAACATTAAACCCGGATATTCCACCGAAAAACAAATAATTATTCGATTCGCTTTTATAATAAGCACCGTCGGAAAATTCATTGTTCTGTAATCCATTCCGTTCATAATACGAAGAAATTTGATTGTTTTGTTTGTTGATTTGGGCGATACCCTTATTTGTGCTCACCCAGATATTTCCCCGGTTATCTTCGGCTATACCATGTACTGTGTTGTTAGGTAACCCGTTATCTCTATTATATTGAAAAAATATCGGCTTATTATCTTTGTTCTTCAACAGATTCAATCCGGCGCTGGTTCCTATCCATAAATTATTCACTTTGTCTGTGTATAGGCATAGTATATCGTTACTACTCAAGGATTCAGGGTTGTTAACGTCACACAGATAAGATTGAAATTCTTCTTTTTCAATATCAAAATGATTCAATCCGCCACCCCGAGTACCTATCCACAAAGACCCATCTTTGTCGGGAATAATTGAATAAATTACATTATTTGACAAGGACTGCGGGTTGTTCCGGTCGTACAAATATTGTTTGAAACTAACGGCATCGAACCGATTTTTATTTTTTCGGATTTTTATTTTAATTAGTCCATATTCTGATGTGCCGATCCATAAAGTAGAATCTTTTTCCGAGCAATGGATCGCATAAGTACTTGTAAAATCCAAAGGAAGGTTTCCTGTATTCAGCGTGGATAAAATGCCGTTTGAAAAGACCTGAATACCTTTTCCATCAGTTCCTATAAATAAATTTCCGCCAAGGCCTTTTACAATTGTAAAGACAGAATTGTGGGATAAACCATTATTAGTGTTGTATTCAGCTATAACTTTATAGTTTGGTGTGAAATAATTTTCGACAATAGCAATTCCTCCTCCTTTTGTCGCTACCCATACCCTATGTTGATCATCTTCACAGAAAGAGCGCACAACATTTAACTCTTTCTTTAAGCGGATCGTATGAAAAAGGGTTTTCTTATCGTAAAAAGCATATATCCCGTCTCCATCTGTTCCGATCCATAAAATATTTTGCCGACATTTATAAAATGAAGTAACCCGGATTCCATTCAGTTCGTCATTAAAAACGGGATTCGAAGAGAGATCCAACGATAAGGTATAAAAGCTCCCTGTAGAAGGCGAAATATAAAGCGTTTGGTCAATAATATCAATCTCTATGATGTCTTCGTAAGAACACAATTTTAATAAGTCGTATTCAAATATTTTTTTCCTTATTTTTGTATCGAAAACATACACTTTTCTGTTATAATCGAGCGTAATGATATAATTATCCCGAGCAAACAACTTCTTTATAGGAGGCAGACCCAATTGAATGCATTTTGATATGAGAATAGTTTCTTCTTCCACCTTTTCATATTCAGCAATATCAACCTCTCCATTTTTATGTAAAATCCATATATTATCGTTGTAGTCTATTTCTATGTTTTTAATATCCCATGTACGAATGTAGGGCGTATTAATTGCCTGAAACCTGTTTTCAGTTTCATTATAGAATGATAAGCCCCAATCCAGAACAGCGCTGAAAATAGTATTATCGGATGATTTGGTAAGAGTATAAATTTCTGGTAAGGCCGGATAATTCTTCTCATATCCGAAATAAAAATGAGAAAACGATGCTTTATAAATATCCATCCGGTTAATGCCGTGATCTGTTGCAATCCAGATGATACCCTTTCTTTGTTCTACAATTTTTCGAATTATGTTGTTGCTGATAGATGCCCTATTTTCCGGTTCAGGTTTGTAAACAGACATATTTTTGCCATCGAATACATCCAATCCGTCCCAGGTTCCTAACCATAAAAGATGTGTGGAATCTTGCCATATACAGTTGATTGCACTATTGGATAAACCCAACGCATTAGTTATCCGGATGTACTTGCTGTCATCAATGGCGAAAACACTTTGAGGGGTCAGTAGTAAAAATAAAAAGCAGGCAATAAAAGTTTTATGTTTCATGGATAAAATATATAGTAATAACAAAGGTGTCGTTTTTTTTCGGTTCTGTAGTACACTATATAGACAAAAAAGTATACAAAAAACGGATTAAATACATATAGGTACCTCATTTATAGAATCTTTAGCTAAGACGAACAAGTCTAATTTTAAAAATGTGTTATGTAATACCTCTATACCTTTTTGAATACTTAGTGTACTCTTACCCTTGTGTAATCAATTACTTTTACTCACACAATATCATGAAAAATTAAATGATAAATTATGGACATTGCAAAAAGATCTCAACACAATCCTATACTCAGACCTTCCGATTTAAAAGCAGGTTTTGAGGGAATGGAAATCGCCTGTCTTCTTAATCCGGGTGTTTTCAAATTTAAAGGAAAAATAGGGTTACTCTTACGAGTGGCCGAACGTCCTGTTCAGAGAGAAGAGGTGATAAGTTTTCCCGTATATAATAAGGAAGGGAAGATAGAATTGTTATCATTTAACCGGAACGATCCCGAATTAGATACTTCTGATCCCCGCGTGATCGGTTATAAAGGCCAAAATTACCTGACGACGATGTCGTATCTGCGTTTGGTTTTTAGCAATGATGGTATCCATTTTAAAGAAGAACCGGATTACCCTCCCATTTTTGGGAAAGGAGATCTTGAATCGTTCGGAATAGAAGATTGTCGGGTGGCAACTACTTCCGATGGTTTTTATCTTACATTTACTGAAGTTTCTCCGGTTGCCGTAGGCGTTGGGCTTATGCACACAAAAGATTGGAAAAATATTACCCGTTACGGAATGATTTTTCCCCCGCATAATAAAGATTGTGCCTTGTTTGAAGAAAAAATCAATGACAAATACTACGCCTTACACAGACCCAGTAGTCCGGAACTTGGAGGTAATTATATCTGGTTGGCTGAATCGCCGGATCGCTTTCATTGGGGGAATCATAAATGTTTGATTACCACTCGCAAATCCATGTGGGACAGTGCCCGTGTCGGAGCGGGAGCATCTCCTGTAAAAACGAAAGAAGGCTGGTTAGAAATATACCATGGGGCTAATAGTGAACACCGGTATTGTTTGGGAGCGCTTTTGCTTGATTTGAACGACCCGACAAAAGTGCTTGCACGGAGTAAAGAGCCAATTATGGAACCCCTCGCCCCTTATGAACAAACCGGCTTTTTCGGGAATGTTGTATTTACTAACGGCCAATGGGTTGAAAATGATTCCATAAAGATGTATTATGGTGCAAGCGATGAAGTAATCTGTAGCGCTGAATTTTCCATTCAGGAAATATTAGACTCATTAAAAAAATAGTGCATAGATGAATAAATTAAAAAAAGAATATCTGTTTTTCAAGCAACAAGATCCGAATATGAAGGTTTTGTTGATGACGAATATGCTCTATGCCTTAGTGCTTCCAGTGGTGGAAATCTTTGTAGGAGCATATATCATGAGAAACACAAGTAGCCCGGTAATGGTTGCTTATTATCAATTGATGATGTATGTAGGAATTGTTGTCACTTCTTTAGTAAATGGATTTTTATTAAAGAGAATCACCGTTAAAGTACTCTATGCTGCCGGTATTTTAGTAAGCAGTATCTCGATGTTTGGAATGATGAATATCCAATCTTTGGGTTTTGTAGAGCTGGGAATAGCCGGTCTTTCTCTTGGTGCTGCTTCCGGCTTCTTCTGGACTAATCGTTATTTATTAGCGCTAAATAATACAAATGACGATAACCGGAATTATTTTTTCGGATTGGAGTCTTTTTTCTTTTCCATTGCCTCGATTGGAGTCCCATTATTGATAGGGGCTTTTATCAGTCAGATAGATGGGCACGAAGTATTAGGTATTCTAATCAATATAAACTATGCATATAAAATAGTCACAATGATAGTAATCATAGTGACAGTTATAGCCTGCACAATCCTTTGGAAAGGGAATTTTTCAAACCCCAAAGAGAAGAACTTCCTCTTTTTCCAATTTCATATCTTATGGAAAAAGATGTTGGTTCTAGCTTCTTTAAAAGGAATGGTTCAAGGATTCTTAGTTACTGCACCTGCTATACTTGTACTCAAATTAGTAGGAAGTGAAGGAGCTTTGGGCGTCATACAAGGTTTCAGTGGAGGATTAACGGCCGTATTAGTCTATGTATTAGGCCGTATAGCCCAGCCTCAAGATAGGTTGAAAATATTTGCGGGAGGAATGTTAGTGTTTTTTGTCGGGACTTTATTCAATGGTATATTATTTTCCTCCACAGGTGTTATTCTATTTGTTTTATGTAAGGTAATATTTCAGCCTTTGTTTGATTTAGCTTATTTCCCTATTATGATGAAAACGATAGATACAGTTGCAGTGTTGGAAAAAAGGAATGAATATGCCTATATTTTAAGTCATGAATTTGGTTTATTTATAGGAAGAGCCTTTGGTCTAATACTTTTCATATTTCTGGCATATTGCGTGTCTGAAGATTTTGCTTTGAAATATGCATTGGTTATGGTTGCCGGATTGCAATTATTAGCTTATCCTCTAAGTAAAAATATAATCAATCAAACAAATAGTATTAACCGATAAAATGAAAGAATGATGAAACAGGTAATTGAACAGTTAGTTATTTTGTATTGCATCTTGTTCCTTTTCTCATGCACTCAACGAAACGAATGGGATAACGATAAAATAGAACAAGTATCCATCGACCGTGTGGAGGCGATGCCCAATCTGCCACAACCGTATCGGATGATCAATTGGACGGAAAAAGCCAAAGCTTTTGACAGTTTTGTTTTCGATTGGAACAATAAGAGTGAAATCGGTTCACTGATTTGGATAGATGAGAATCGCAGGAACATTGATCAGGCAACTTTTGGACTGTACACTGCGGTCAACGATATTCGGCAGGGAAAAATGGTCAATAATGGAGAATTTCATGAAAGTTTGAATTCGTTAACTGCTATTTTAGGGGCCGGATTGGTTGGAATTGATAAAACGAATCAAGAAGGATATAATTATGTAAAAATGATTCAAAACTATTTCAATAAAGAAAACGGATGGAATATAATGATGAATAATACAAGCCCTTCCGTTGCCTTATTGGGTGGTGGTTATGGTCGTGATTGGTGGTACGACGTATTACCCAATGCTCTTTATTATGCTGTATGCGATGTATTCCCCAATGTGGAAGGTGCTGATGAAATACAACATATAATTGCAGAACAATTTCTGAAAGCAGATTCAGTATTGAACGGCAATTATGACTATTCCTATTTCGATTATGCAAAAATGGAAGGTATAGTGAACAATATTCCACTACAGCAAGATGCTGCAGGAGGTCATGCTTATGTTCTATTATGTGCGTATCGTAAATATGGAGATGTCCGTTATTTGAATCATTGTAAAAGTGCCATTGAAGCATTATTATCTCAGAAAGAAAGTCGTTTTTATGAAGTTCTCTTGCCTTTAGGCGTTTATACAGCAGCTTATCTAAACGCAATAGAAGGTACTCATTATGATGTTCAAAAATTATTGAACTATGTGTTCGATGGATGTAAGAATCCTAAAGGTCGTAATGGTTGGGGTATCATTGTAGATAAATGGGGTGATTACGATGTAAGCGGTTTGCAAGGAAGTCTCATCGATGGAGGTGGTTATGCTTTCCTAATGAATAGTATAAAACCTTCATGGCCATTTGTCCCATTAGTGAAATATCAGCCTCAGTATGCTCGAGCAATTGGGAAGTGGATGCTAAACAATGCCAATAATTGCCGCTTATTTTATCCAATGGAGATTAGCTCGAATAATCAATGGCTTCCTGAAATCAAAACAATAACGAATAATACTATTTCTTATGAAGGGTTGGGTAAATATGATAAATATGGGAAAGCATCTCTGAAAGGTGTAAGCCCAGTGGCTTTAGGTGATGGCCCGAATTGGATAAAAGGTAATCCAGAAGAAAGCATGCTAAGTATATATAGTTCTTCTCCTGTAGGTATTTTAGGCGCAATTGTGAAAAAAACGGATGTGGAAGGAATTTTGCAGTTGGATTGTAATGCTACTGATTTTTATAGCGAAAGGCAATATCCTGTTTACTTGTATTATAATCCTTATTATGAAACCAGGTCGATTACTTTCAATTCTACTTCTACAGTTGATCTTTTTGATATTGTGAAAAAAGAATATGTTGCGAAAAAAATTATGGCAAATGGGAAAATAGAAATTCCAGCAGACGAGGCTCGTCTTATTGCTGTCCTCCCTTCCGGTACAAAAATTAAAACAGTGAATGGCAAACTTATTGCCAATGAAAAATATATAATATCTTATCAATAAACTTAATTTAATACAGTATGAGTAAACGTATTTTATTTTTAACAATGGTATTTCTTCTATCTTTTACTGCTTATGCACAGCAGATAAAAACGATATCGGGTATAGTATCCGACAGAAATACAGGGGAAGTTCTGATAGGGGCTACGGTTGCAGAAACCGGAGTGGCTAATGGAACAGTAACAGATATAAATGGTAAATTTACCTTACAAGTGGAAGGAAGAAAGATTACCATCTCTTATGTTGGCTATCGGGCGCAAGAAATAAGTGTGCAAGCATCTGAAACTATTAACATTAAGCTTGATTCTGATCTTAATCTTGAAGAAGTAGTGGTCATAGGTTATGGAACACAAAGGAAAAGCGATCTGACCGGTTCTGTTTCATCCATTACCGGGAAAGACGTTAAGAATTTTGCTGTATCGAATGTTTCTGAAATGTTGGCAGGCAAAGCTTCCGGGGTTTTTGCAGCAGCTCCTTCGGGTCAACCCGGGGCTGAAGCAATTGTACGTATCCGTGGCCTGGGTACCGTAAACGACAATAATCCGCTATATGTGGTAGATGGGCAATTTATGAATAGCATAAGCAGTCTGAATCCTGCCGATATCGAACGAATTGAGATACTGAAAGATGCATCTGCCGCTGCGATTTATGGATCGCGTGGTTCAAATGGAGTCATTCTTATTTCTACCAAAAAAGGAGTTAAAGGAGAAACGACCGTTACTTTGGATGCTTACGTCGGAGTAAAGAGCAGTTATCCGGCTTTGGAAATGATGAATAGTGAGCAATACTATAATTTTATCATGGAGGCTTTTAAAAATGATCAGAACTTTCAAAATTCCATGAAAGAAAAGTTTACGAACCAATATAAAAAGGGTTACAATACTAATTGGTGGGACGAAGTAACAAGGAATGCTTTCAATCAAAATTATAATCTGGGTATTCGTAAAGGAACCGATAACTCAAGGACGGCATTAAGTTTAGGCTATTTGGATGATCAAGGAGCACTTATTACTACCGAATTCAAGAGAATAAGTTTAAGATTCAGCCAGGAATACGATATAAACAAATTTCTTACCGTAGGCGCCAACGTCTCTTTGGCAAATGGGACACAACGAGATGCAGGGGCTGTTCCTAATTTTGGTTTTATAACAACTGCCGATCCTTTTACTCCGGTAATAAGTCCGTTGGTTGACCCTTCTTCCGAGAATTACCAATATAACAAATATGCTCCAACAGAATGGAGTTTTAATCCTAATCCGGTTTCTATGTTGGAATTACCCACTCGAAACAATGATATGTTCAATGCATTTGGGAACGTGTTTGCTACTGTCAAGCTAATGGATGGACTAAGTTATCGTGCTCAATATAGCTTTGAAAGAAATCACAGTACTTTCAAAGATTTCCGACCGGTTTATTCGGCTACTTTTTCCGACGATAATTTAGGTAACAGAGAAAGTAAATATACGACTGAAACAAAATTAACCCACAATAGTAATGTTGTTTTCAATTATGTCATGGAACAACGGCTCAGTTATAATAAAGAGATTAATAATCATCGTTTTGATATAATGGCTGCAATAACTTATGAGAAAAATTTATCCGAAAGTATTAATGCTTATAAGACAACAGCTTTGGGGAACGAAAGTATTTATCAGATTTTAGATGCCCAGACTGTCGGTGCGCAGGCTTCAGGAGGAAAACAAGCCTCTTCCATGTTATCCTATTTGGGACGTATCAATTATTCTTATGCCGATAAATATTTAATTACAGGAACTTTCCGTGCTGATGGTTCATCCCGCTTTGCCGATGGAAACCGTTGGGGATATTTCCCTTCTTTCTCATTAGGATGGAGAATCTCGAATGAAGAATTTTTCTATAATTTGAATACGGAAAGCTGGTTATCTGATTTAAAAATAAGAGTTGGTTGGGGGCAAAACGGAAATCAACGGATTGATGCTAATGCCCCGCTTACATTAGTAGGGACGAATAGTGAGAGTCAGTGGTATTATGGGAATGGTTTTTCACAAGGTTATTTTCCTGTTTATACAGGAAACAAAAATGTGAAATGGGAAACAAGCCAGCAGACAAATGTGGGAATTGACGCAACATTGTTTGGCAATAGTCTTTATTTGAATATGGACTATTACATAAAGCAAACAAAAGATATGCTTCTCGCCATGCCTATTCCTTCCTTTGGCTCATTTTCAAACAGTCCGTTTTTTAATGCCGGCGATTTGAAAAATACCGGATTTGAATTTACTGCTAATTACAATAATAGCATTGGAAAAGATTTCAATTATACGATTGGAGCAACTATTTCCACCTACAAAACCGAAGTTACGGGTTTGGTTTCCGAATACTTGAGTGGTTCGGTTAGCCGGACTTATGTGGGAGGTCCCATTGGACGTTTCTGGGGATACAAACAAATAGGTATTTTCCAGAATCAGGCTGAAGTGGATAATTATGTAGATAAGAACGGCAAAAAGATACAACCTAATGCGCAAGCCGGTGATTTTAAGTTTGCCAAATTAACAGACGAAGGGATATTAAATGACGATGACCGTACGTTCATAGGAGATCCCAATCCCGATATGATTTTAGGGTTTAATCTGGGCTTTACCTATCGAAATTTTGATTTCTCTGCTTCTTTTCAGGGAACGTATGGTAATGATATTTGGAATGGTGGCAAAGGAGGTTTTGTTGCAGGCTATGATAATGCAAGAGTTGAAGCTTATACGCAGGCTTGGCAAAAAGAAGGAGATAATACGTTATATCCACGCATGACAAATACGGATACAAACAACAACACGAGAGGATCTTCTTTCTACGTAGAAGACGGTTCATACCTGCGTTTGCAAAATATACAATTGGGATATACGATTCCACGTCAATGGATTCAAAAAACCAATTTGTTTTCAAGCTGCAGGTTGTATGTAAGCGGACAAAACTTATTCACTTTAACCGGATACTCGGGACTTGATCCTGAAATAGGAGTTAATAATCCTTTGAATATGGGTATCGATAATACACGTTATCCAACGTCACGTGTCTTTGTTTTCGGATGCAATTTACAATTTTAAAAGAAAAAAGTTATGAAAAATATATCAATATTAATATGCTTGGCCTTTATTTGGCTTGGATATGGATGTTCATTAGATGAACCCAGTTACGGAAAAACGACAACCGATAATTTCTTTCAAAAAGAACGCGATATAGATAAGGCATTAACAGGAGCATACTTGCAATTGCGAACTACCTGGAATGAATATGCACTTAATTTTTATCTTATTGGTGATTGTACTACAGACGATGCTCTAAAGGGTGGAAGTAGCGACGGTGATAGAAGAGAAGTGTTTGATTTGTCTAATTTTATTGTGTATGCTACCAATGGGGAAGTAGGCAGAAGATGGGAAATTATGTATCGTCTTATTAACCGCTGCAATGATGTGATCTATTATGCCTCCAATGCAGCAGGAGATAAAGAAATACTCGAAAGATATGTCAATGAAGCAAAGGCTTTACGCGCATTCGGCTATTATTTTTTGGTTACCTCTTTTGGCGAAGTACCCCTACTGACCGAACCGATGGTGCCCGAAGAAATATTAATAACTCCACGAGCAAGTATTGAGCAAGTGTATCAATTAATAGAAAGTGATCTGCTGGCTGCAACCAATCTTCCGGCAAAAGGAAACTATAGCGGTGCAGATGCTTATCGGGTAACACGTGGGTTTGCCAAAACAATGCTGGCTAAAGCCTATATGTTCAAAGGAGACTATGTGAATGCAGAAAAATATTTAGAAGAAATAGTAGAAGTAGACAATGACTATTCTTTACTCCCCGACTATGGGTATAATTGGACACCGGAATATGAGAATAGTAGTGAATCAGTATTTGAAATTGCCAATAAATTATATGACAAAAACATTGCTACGGGAACCAATGTACCTCATTTCTTTACTAGTAGAAATGTGCCTGGTTATCAAGGGTATGGATTCCATATACCTACTGATGACCTTTTTGAGGCTTATGCCCCTGATGATCCACGCATCACCTACGTTTTTGTACAAACAGGCGACTGTTATGTGGGTGATACGAACGAACAAGATAATATCTTTTCGCCCACAGGGTACCACGATTATAAAATGACCGTTCCCCGCATAGAAAAAACCGGATATAATGTATGGATGATTCCTTATAATATAAGAATGATTCGCTACTCGGATGTGTTGCTGCTCTATGCTGAAGCCCTAAATGAAAATGGTAAATCAAGCGATGCTTTAAAATATGTCAATCAGATAAGAGAGCGGGCGCGAAATACAAATCCGATTGATCCGAGAAGGTCAAAACAAGCCTATACTCCACCAACTACCGCAACCTCTTTACCAGATATTACAGCTACCGACAAGAATTCTTTAAGGGAAGCTATATGGAATGAACGGAGGCTCGAACTGGCAATGGAAGGCTGGCGCCGTGATGATTTGTCGAGACAAAAACGATTCGGCACAGTAATGAGAACTTATGCACAAAAGTACGATACAACCAAAGGTGCTAATTTTGATGATGCAAGAGATTATTTGCTCCCTATTCCACAAGGCGAAAGAGATAAAACAAATGGACTATTGACTCAGAATAACGGGTATTAATTTTTTATCCAGAATTCGGTGTTATGTCAATCCGGCATAACACCGAATAATTTAAAAAATATATATATGAAAAAATACATTTTATTATTTTTGGTAGGCTTTTTATTTCCTACTTATTTCTTTGCTCAAAAACCTGTTGAGCAAATCCCGATCCACTTAGTAGAATATATGCCGAATATGCCTTTCCCATACAAAATAAAAAACTGGAAAGACGTTGCTAAGAAACAAGACAAACTGTTCTATGACTTCAATGCGAAAGGACAATCTTTACCCCTGATTTGGTGGGATGACTCGGAGGTGAATTTCCCATTCCGCACGTTTGGTTTGCCAAGTTATGTCGATAGGCGACGTTTGGGTGGAAATAGTTATGAATCTTTACCTACAATAGGATCCTTAGTAGGAGCCAGCTTAGTAGGAATTGATAAGAGTAATTACGGTGGCATTGATTATGTGACTATGATTCGTCAATTCTTCAACAAGAAGAATGGGAATAATTTGATATTAAATAGTTTGAATCGAAAAGCAGGTAGTACGTTTTGGTACGAAATCTGGCCCGCCATGGCGTATTCGATGCTGGTAGATTTATATCCTCAAAAGGAAGAACTTCAGGAGCCAATGAGAATTACGGTAGACAATTGGTTAGGTGTAGTAAATGATTTAAGTAAAGGAAGAGACTATCCGGATTTCAACTATACCGCCTTCGACTTTCAAAACAGGAAAGGTTATAACAATAATGTATGGAAGGAGCCGGACGCTTCTGCCGGTTTGGCTTGGCTGCTTTATATTTCATCGATTAAATACAATGACAGTAAATACCTCGATGCAGCTAAGAAATGTTTAGACTTTTTGCAAAACAGACCCAAAGAAGAAGGTGTTTTTTATGAAATAATGATGCCTTATGGAGCCTATCTCGCTGTAAGGATGAATGCCGAATCCGGCACTAAATACGATGAATTGAAAATGCTGAATTGGTGCTTCGACGGTGATAATTCCGATCGCGACGGTTGGGGAGTGATGTGTGAACGGTGGGAAGAATATGATGTACACGGATTGGTAGGTCAAAAGAAATGGGAACAATACGCTTTTGCTATGAATACCTTTTCGCATGCAGCAGCCTTAGTCCCTATTGTAAAATACAATCCGGCTTATGCCCGAACAATCGGTAAATGGATGCTGAACCTGACCAATGCCTGTCGCTTGTTTTATGGCGACGAACATCCCCGCAACCGCCAATCAAGCGCGATATGGCAAGGAGACCCCGATCATGTAATTTCTTACGAAGGAGTAAGGAAAAATCTCAGCAACGGCAACTATTTTGAACCTTTACAAGGGATTCTTGCCGATAAAGGCCCTTACGCTATAGGTGATCAAGTAAAAACCATGTCTTCTGCTACCGATATTTGTTTGTACGGATCAGCTTGGGTTGGAATGTTGGCTTCGATTGTGGATACTACCAACGTAGAGGGTATCTTGCAATTGGATTGCAATGCAACAGATTTTTTCTCATCCCGGAAATACAAGACTTATTTACTTTTCAATCCCTATTTCGAAGCGAAAGAAGTAATTCTTTCATCTGAATTTACCGATCATATAGACCTTTATGATTTGGTCTCAAAAAAGTTTATTCAAAAAAACTGCATTGGAAAAGTAACGATTACTATGGATCCCAATACAGCAATGGCCTTGGTATACCTTCCGTCCGAATCTAAATTAGTAAGAAAAGGGAAATCACTAATGCTTGGTAGCACCATTATCGATTATTAACTATCCGTAAGCAATCTCCCTGCAAACGAACAAAAAAAAGGATAGTCCCCCAAAGGATTATCCTTTTTTTGTTGCCTGCCTTCTGTTCTGCACAAAGTGAAATTTACGACGGGATATTCGGTACATTCGAGAATTTTAGATATTTATTTTAATTAATGCGAAATATCTTGCTAATGATTAGTTGTTGATGGCCTTGTCTTTCTAATGGTGTCCATTAGAAAATACTACTTAGCAATACCGATGGAAGTAAGGTCGATTATCTAATGGACAATTTGGGTAATTAAGCGCGGGCTATTCGTAAAAGAAAATGACAGATTATTCAAACATGTATTGGTTTTTATTGTTTTTCTTTGCAGCATTTATTTTCTAAATGAAAAATATGAGCAATAATCTTGAGGAAACTGACCTTTTTTCTTTAAAAAAGTATGCCACACCCACCAAGTCCGTGGGTTTTGAATTGTTTAACACTAAAGAAGGAGAGATCTTTCATTCGAGCTACGGTCATTACAACCAATTGTTTTTTCTGCTATCAGGTAGCGTAGTAGCAAACAGTAGTGAAGCATTGGATAAGCTGATACAGGAAGGAGAACTTTTCTTCATGCCTGCATCTGCAGAGATGTTGTGTAAGACATTGAAGAATAGCTCATTTTTGATTTTCTATTTCGATCAATTTTACAATATTTGCGACCGTGTTTATTTCAGGGATTTGTGGAATATCTGTTCTACGAAGGAGCATCTTCACCAATCATTTCCCATGCGTCAACCCCTGAGGGATTTTTCTCATGAACTGTCTGCAAACATAAGAACCAAGATCGATACGCCCGAATATAGGTTCTTAAAATATGAAGAGTATCTCTACTTATTTCGCCTTCTTTATTCCAAGGAAGAGATGGCTGCAATATTCTATCCCATCGTTGGAAAGTCTCTTGAATTCAGAAGATTCATTATGGAACAATATCTTTCAGTGAAAAATATTGACGAACTTGTAAAACTATCGGGATTGAAGCGAAAGACGTTCGACCGCCAGTTCAATGACGAGTTTGGCATGCCTCCTTATCAGTGGATACTAAAGCAAAAAGCGAAGCATATCTATTACGCCCTTTCGGAAACGAATGAGCAGATGCAGGAAATCATGAAGAGATACGGATTCACCATCGCACCCCACTTCACCCGCTTTTGCAAAGACTATTTCAATGCTACACCTTTGGAGCTAAGGAAGCGTTTTCGGATAACCAAGATGAATAGCAGTTATTAACAGACTGCTCTTTTTAAGGATTTTTTTAGTGTAAGTGTCCTGCTAATTCGTTTACTTTGTAAAGATGAATGAGCATGTACTTGATAAGCTAAAAGTACTGGCCGAATCGGCTAAGTATGATATTTCGTGTGCATCCAGCGGCACAACGCGGAAGAATCGTCCCGGTACGATTGGGAGCACCGAAGGCTGGGGCATCTGCCATAGCTTTACGGAAGACGGGCGATGCGTATCGCTTCTGAAGATTATGCTTACAAATGCTTGCATATATGACTGCGCCTATTGTATCAACCGTCGAAGCAACGACATCCCCCGGGCTACGCTCACAGTGCAGGAACTGATAGACCTCACCATCGAATTCTATCGCCGAAACTACATCGAAGGTCTTTTCCTGAGTTCGGGCGTAATTAATAATCCCGATTACACCATGGAAAGAATGGTGCGCGTAGTAAAGGAACTGCGCACCAACTATCATTACAACGGCTACATCCACATGAAGAGCATCCCCGGAGCCAGCCGCGAGTTAGTGAACGAAGCCGGACTGTATGCCGATCGCCTCAGCGTGAACATAGAAATACCCAAAGAGCAGAACCTGAAGATGCTGGCTCCCGAAAAGGACCATCAAAGCATCTACAAACCGATGTTCTACATCCAGCAGGGCGTATTGGCAAGTGCCGACGAGCGGAAACGTTTCCGCTATGCCCCCCGCTTTGCACCGGCCGGACAAAGTACGCAGATGATAATAGGCGCTACCGACGAGAGCGATAAAGACATCCTGCAGCTATCGACTTCCCTCTATCAGAGACCCAGTATGAAACGGGTGTATTACTCCGGTTTTATCCCCGTCAACTCGTATGATACACGTCTGCCCGCCTTGAAGCAGGCTCCTTTAGTAAGGGAGAACAGACTGTATCAGGCCGACTGGCTGATGCGCTTTTACGGGTTTCGGGCTAATGAGATTGTAGACGATTCCTACCCCAACCTTGATTTGGAGATAGACCCTAAATTGGCTTGGGCATTAAGGCATTCCGAAGCTTTTCCGATAGATGTAAATAAAGCAGACTATGGGCTGATACTTCGCGTACCGGGAATTGGTGTGAAATCGGCGGGTTTGATTATCTCATCCCGCAAGCACAGGCGAATCACAGCTTCAACGCTGACAAAGATGGGGGTTGTGATGAAAAAGGCTCGCTTCTTTATCACCTGCGGCGAGTTGCCGACCTTTACTGTAAATGAAGTCACTCCCGAATACCTCCGTTTAGCCCTTATGTCGAAGAAGTCTTCCCGAAAAGAGCCTGACTCCAAGCAGTTATCCTTTGTCTTCACTGAATAAAGCACAAAGAAGGATGATAGTTTTTCAATACGATAAAACCTTTGAGGGTCTGCTCACTGCTGTATTCGACGCCTACAGCCGAAAGGTGTTTCCCGAACGCCTCGTTTCGGAGGACGAACCTCTCCCCTTGTTTGCAGAACAGGTACACCGGGTAATTACCGAGCCAGAGAAATCAACCCGTGTATGGAAAGCCTTGGAAAAGAAGCTGACGAAATCCGTCTGCGCCATGTTGATGCACGTATGGCTATCGGAACTTCCCGAAAGCGACGAGCTTCTATTCCGATATATGCGGAAAGCCTTCGACGCACCCATGTCTATAGCTACCTACTTTGCCGACGATGATGTACTGGAGGTAAAGAAAATTGCCCAGAAAGTGAGCCGGGAAAGGGAACACGTCACTCAGTTCGTACGCTTTCAGAAAGCTTCCGACGATCTATTCTTTGCCCCGGCATCACCTATGTATAATGTACTTCCCCTTACCCTCGACTATTTCACCGACCGCTTTGCCGACCAGATATGGCTGATTTATGACGTGAAGCGGAGGTATGGTTATTATTACGACCTGAAGACCACCTCCGAAGTAATGCTCGACAATGATGAATACCTCCTAAGCGGCAAGTTGGATGAAGCCCTGATGGCACAAGATGAGAAACTGTTTCAGGAGATGTGGAAGGAATACACCCTTTCGCTCACCATAAAAGAGCGACTGAATCCCAAACTGCAACGCCAGTACATGCCTCGCCGCTTCTGGAAGTATTTGCCTGAAAAAAACTAAATGCCATGCAAAAAGACAGTTTCCAATTCAAACAATTTACCATCCGGCAACATCTATGCGCTATGAAGGTGGGTACAGACGGGGTTCTATTGGGATCCTGGGCTAAGATAGCTGCTCATACAATAGATGTAGGCACTGGAACAGGATTAATAGCCCTAATGCTGGCTCAGCGAGACTCTGAAGCCCTAATCGATGCCATCGAGATAGATGAGAACGCCTGCTTGCAGGCTAAAGATAATGCCTTGGCTTCGCCTTTTGCCGATCGCATTCGGGTTTTCCACTCTTCCTTATCAGTGTATGCTGCAAACACGGAGATGAAGTACGACCTCGTAATATCCAACCCTCCTTACTTTGAACAATCGTTGAAGGGGCCTAATCAAAAACGGAATGCAGCCCGCCATACCGACAGCCTGCCCTTGGAAGATTTGATTGAAAAGGGGCGGTCTCTCCTATCACCTACCGGACGTATAGCGCTTGTTCTGCCTGCTGACAGAGAAGACCACCTGCGAGGAGTAGCTGTAGAGAATCAATTGAATGTGATACGTCTTACCCGAGTGATCCCTAAAGCAGGTGCCCACCCAAAACGTATTTTAACTGAGTTATCTGCTGATTTCGCCCTCCACTGCACACCGGATACATTGCAAATCGAGGACTCACCCGGCAAGTACTCAACGGGCTACATAGAACTAACTATGAATTTTTATCTAAATATGTAAGGACGATTCTTGTCGAAGAAACCGGTTACCTGCCCGAACAAGTTCCTCACCTCCTGCTTGAGTGAAACAGTGTCTGATGTTAGTACGTGAAGGGCTTTGGGCAGAATGGATATCTCAATATGCTTATTAGCTATAACCGGGTCGCCATCCAAATGCATCACCCCCGGGTTTTGCCGGATAATCGTTAGCTTTTTTGCTTGTATCATCTTAATCTTGCTGTTTCTGTCAATCTTGCGGGTAAAGAGTTGAAAGGCAAGAGAAGGTATATCTAAAGGCGTGAAGGGCGAAAGGATGGTAACGTCCATCTTCCCATCCGTGATATTGGCATGAGGAGCGATGTAGGCATTGTTGCCGTATTGCGAAGCATTAGCACATGCTACCAAGAAGGCCTTTTCTTTAAGAGTTGCCTCACCTTCTATCAGCAATTCGTATATTTCGGGGCGATAGTTCAGGTATTCCTCTATGGCACTCTTCACATAGGTAAGAGAACCTCTGCGCTTTTCGCCTGCAAATTTTTCGCTAACAGCCGCATCGAAGCCTACGCCACAGGTAGTAAAAAAGATTTGTCCATTGGCTTGACATGCGTCGATGGTAATCTTATTTTCTTTAGCTATCATTTCAATAGCCCGTTTGGTATTCATCGGTATGTGGAGCTCGCGAGCCAGTCCATTGCCCGAACCCTTAGGAATAATACCTAAAATAGCGTTGGAATGTATCATCGAACGAGCCACTTCGTTTACCGTACCATCACCACCAACTGCAAGGATATACTTGACGCCATCCTTAACGGCTTGTTTGGTAAGCTCACAGGCATGACCCGCATATTCGGTAAACGATATGTTCACCGAATATCCTTTAGCTGTAAAAATTTCTTCTATCATTTTAGGAATCTTCCGTTTAGACCCCACCCCTGATATGGGATTAATGATAGCCTGCACATATATTTGCTGTTTCTCCATTTCTGCATGCGAATTACTCACCCTTCTTACCTATGTTGAGCAGCAAAATTAGTGTTTTTATGAAACTTTTGAATTATATTGACGGGAATAAGTTATTTTTTACTACTTTTGCCTTCGGATTTAAACGACAGGCCTATGTTACGATAGGTGAAGTTCGGACTAATTGATAAATAATTTATAGGGAACAATTCTCTTTTTTGACATAATATGACACTATTACAAGAGAAATTAGCAAAGTATGACGCCCCGCAACAAGCTATGGCGGCCGGAATCTACCCGTACTTTCGTACGATAGAAAGTGATCAAGATACTGAAGTCCAAATCAACGGAAGGAAGGTATTGATGTTTGGCTCAAACGCTTATCTCGGATTAACAAATCATCCGAAAGTAAAAGAGGCAGCCATTGAAGCTACCCGTAAATACGGGACAGGCTGTGCAGGCTCACGTTTTCTGAATGGTACATTAGATATACATGTAGAATTGGAAAAACGATTGGCCGAGTTTGTTGGCAAAGAAGAAGCCCTCATTTACTCTACCGGATTCCAGGTAAATCTGGGTGTAGTATCTTGTCTTACCGGACGCGAAGACTATATCATTTGGGACGAGTTGGATCATGCTTCCATTATTGAAGGACATCGCCTGTCGTATTCAACGAAGCTGAAGTACAAACACAACGACATGGATTCGCTGGAAAAACAACTCCAGAAGTGCGAACCCGATCGCGTGAAACTAATCGTGATGGATGGTATATTCAGCATGGAAGGCGATATTGCCAAGTTACCCGAAATCGTAGCCCTCAGCAAGAAATACAACGCCAGCGTGATGGTGGACGAAGCACACGGTTTAGGTGTTCTGGGCCGTCAGGGACGTGGAACATGCGATTACTTCGGGGTAACCGAAGATGTAGACCTTATTATGGGTACCTTCAGTAAATCGCTGGCCTCTATCGGCGGCTTTATTGCCTCCAACAAGGAAACCATTAATTACCTACGTCACAATTCCCGCTCCTATATATTCAGTGCCAGTAGTACGCCGTCGGCCATAGGCGCTGCCGGAGCAGCACTTGATATTATGATTAACGAACCCGAACGCATAGAGCATCTGTGGAAACTTACCAACTATGCCCTCGAAGGTTTTCGCGCTATGGGATGCGAGATAGGACATACTGTAACACCAATTATCCCACTCTTTATACGCGACAACGACCTAACGTTCCTCATCGTTCGCGAACTGTTTGACGCAGGTGTTTTTGTCAATCCCGTTGTCTCGCCTGCCGTAGCTCCACAAGACACCCTGATACGCTTCTCGCTTATGGCTACCCATACCTTTGAGCAGCTCGATATTGCCTTGGATGCCATACGTAAAATATTCAAAAGTCACCATTTGATTCCTTAATTCATTTTATTTCGGGCTATGCACATAAAAAAGTGTGCATAGTCGTAGGTGGGGTCATTCTTTTATCTATCTTTAGGGGAAATTATAAATATTTATGGCCTTTATATCGTCAGGCAAATCAAATAAAGAAGATTTTTCAGAGATATACGCCGTATATTTCCCAAAGTTAGTGCGTTTCTCTCAAACGTATGTTACCTCAGAACAAGATGCAGAAAATATTGTACAAGACGTATTCCTCCATCTCTGGGAGCAATGGGATACATATGAGTCGTTTGAAAATAGAAATGCATTCCTATTTATGTCTGTAAAAAACAGATGTATCGATTATCTGCGCAAACAGACCCTTCAAAAGGAACAACCTATAACTGATCTTCAAGAACAAGAGATGCAACTGCGTCTCTATTCCTTGCAATCACTCGACGACAACCAACTTTCCCGAATAGAATTAAACACAATCATAGCAGAAGCCATCGACTCATTGCCCACCCGCTGTCGTGAGATATTCCTCCTCAGCCGCATCGAAGGCCTCCACCATAAAGAAATAGCTGCCCGCCTCAATATCTCAACCAACACCATTGAAGGACAAATCACCATCGCTCTCCGCAAACTAAAGCTTCGCCTAAAGAATATCCTCTAAAACCCCTACATAAAAAACAGAGATTAATTGGGAAGTTTGGATGGAAATAACTACTTTTGTTCATTCACATTGATAATTATATTTAGGTCTTTTAAAAAGTTAAACTTAAACAACATAAGTTATGAAATATGATTTAGCAATTATTGGTGGAGGCCCGGCAGGATATACTGCAGCCGAAAGAGCAGGAGCAGCAGGACTTTTCGTCGCTCTCTTTGAAAAGAACGCCTTGGGAGGCGTCTGTCTGAATGAAGGTTGTATCCCAACAAAGACCCTACTTTATTCCGCCAAAGTGTACGACGCCATCAAGGGCGCATCTAAATATGGCATCGGAGCAGAGAATGCCTCCTTCGACCTACCTAAGATTATTGCTCGCAAGAACAAAGTAGTGAAGAAACTGGTTGCCGGTATTAAGCTGAAAATGACGGAGAATAATGTAACAACTATAACCGGTGAAGCCCTGATTAAAGGCCGCTCTGCCGACGGTACGATTACGATTGGATGCGGCGAAGAGACCTACGATGCTGATCGGCTATTAATTTGCACCGGCTCAGAGACGATCATCCCCCCCATACCGGGACTCAGCGAAACAGAGTATTGGACCAGTCGCGAAGCCCTACAAACAAAGGAACTCCCCGCCTCCCTCATCGTGATAGGTGGAGGTGTAATAGGGATGGAGTTTGCCTCTTTCTTCAATAGTCTGGGATCGGAAGTGCATGTAGTAGAAATGCTGGACGAGATTCTTCCAGGCATGGATAAGGAACTGTCGGCTTTGCTTAGGGCAGAATATGCCAAGCGAGGCATGAAATTCTACTTAGGCCATAAGGTAACTGCCGTAAATGGACAAGAAGTAACGGTAGAGAAAGACGGCGAGAGCTTTGCGATACAGGGCGAAAAGGTGTTGCTCAGCGTTGGTCGCCGTCCTGTCACCAAAGGCTTCGGGCTGGATACCCTGGCTGTGGAACCACTTCGTAACGGCGTCAAAGTAAATGAATTCATGCAAACATCCCTGCCCAATGTATATGCTGCAGGCGATATAACAGGTTTCTCCTTATTAGCTCATACAGCAGTAAGCGAGGCCGAAACAGCCGTCAAGCACATCCTTGACAAAGCAAGAGAAGGAATGAGCTACCGAGCCATTCCCGGCATAGTTTATACCAATCCCGAAATAGCTGGCGTTGGAGCTACAGAAGAACAACTGCAAGCCGAAGGCAAAACATATGCGGTGAAGAAGATCCCAATGGCTTTCTCAGGCCGCTTTGTGGCAGAGAATGAGATGGGGAACGGCATTTGCAAGCTTATCCTGGCCGAAGACGGAACCATAATTGGTGCACATTTACTTGGTAATCCTGCATCAGAGCTTATCATCATAGCCGGAATCGCTATCGAACAAAAAACAAAAGCCGACCAATTGGCCAGCTTTGTATTTCCTCATCCCACCGTGGGCGAGATACTGAAAGAAGCAGTTACACTTTAATTCCTGAGAAGCACATAAAGCTTATACCCATAAGACCGGTAACGACAAAGGCAATTCCCAGACCCCTCAAGGGTTTGGGTATGTCTGAATACGCCAATTTCTCGCGTATGGCAGCCAAACCAACGATAGCCAACAGCCAGCCAATGCCCGAACCAAACGCAAACGTAGTAGCTGTCCCCACATTGTCGAATCCTCTTTGTTGCATAAACAAAGAGCCTGCAAAAATGGCACAGTTAACAGCCAGCAAAGGAAGAAAGATTCCTAAGGATGCATACAAGGCCGGAAGGTAACGTTCGATTATCATTTCCGTTAATTGCGTGAAAGAAGCAATTACGGCGATAAAGACAAGCAGGGAAAGGAAACTTAGATTTACATCTGCAAAATCTTTACTTAACCAAACAAGCGCTCCTTCTTTCAATACATAATTGTCGAGCAAATAATCGATCGGCACTGTGCATACAAGCATAAATATTACGGCTATACCCAGTCCAAAAGCCGTCTTAACGTTTTTAGAAACTGCCAAAAGTGAACACATTCCCAAATAATAGGCGAAAACCATATTATCAACGAAAATAGGCCTGACAAACGTGCTTATTAATTCTCCCATTTCAGTTTAAGCATTATGAATTAAAAATAATTTTGCAAAGATATACTATTTCCTTTTATATAAGTAGTTTTTTGTCGAGAAAAAAATTACTTTCCTCCTCCAAAAGCAAAGTTTACGGGGATGTATACAGGAGACGTAATGGGCACATTACCTATCATAAAGGTAGGTTTGATTTGGAAACTAACGTTGGACTTAGTGTTGCTTATGCCCAGAAAGTTTTTAACAACGTTAACTACCGCGTCTTTGCTATCCCCTCTCAGCAGCGTTCCCAAATCTACTCCGATAGCCAAAGGCAAAATTTGATTTCCACCACTCGGGATATTCAGCGACTGGTTGAGCGAGCCGGTGGTAAACTGTACGTCGTCAATGCTCAGTATATACTGAAGTCCGTTCAGCAAAGCTGCCGTTTGACCGGGATTATTCACATCCAGATTGAGCGTAAAGTTCAAAGGTACCGACGAGGTGTTTCCTGTTAAAATAGATGTTATAGCTGGGATATTGGAAAGGGATAACCCTTTAGACAAGTCCACGCCGGCAAGATTCAGCTTGGAAATGGATTCATACGAGTATTTGCACTGAGTCATATTATAGGCTCCTCCTACTTGCTTCATCACATCGCAACCGGAAAGGATGAAGCATACGATACTTATTAAAAGAAATGATTTACTCCTCATAGATTTATTTTTTCTTATATTATGCTTATAGTATCTGCTTTGTTTACAAAGATTATTTTTCACCCTGAATTGCTGAGATTTTTTTTTAATGCAGCGAAAGTTGAAAGCAGGAAATCCTTTTTCACTTTCAACTTTCAACTGATGACTCATTTGTTTATTACAAACAGTTTCTGCTTGTTGGGGCCGTAGAAGGTTACTTCGTTGGGCTTTTCGGCTTTGAAAGAGGATACCTGATCAAGGACCTTCAGGAAGGCGTCTTCGGCGCTCATGTCTATGCAAGCTTTGCGGGTGGCGGCTACACCTGAAAATTTCAGGGCGTCGGACTTAGCTTCACCTTGTTTTACAGTTCCGACTATTTGATTACAGCCTGCATTACCCGAAACTCGGTTTTCTGCTACATCAAATTTTAAAGTGGGCTTCTTGGCGTCGGCCTTGAGAGTATGGCCAGTTAATTCTACTACAGTCCATTCACCATTTAAGTTGGCATACGAAGTCAATGACTTTTGCGATTTACAACCACACATCAACAGCCCTATACTGAGGGCTACAAATACTACTTTTTTCATATCAATTTATTAATATTTAATTTGACATACTTTTTCTTGATCAAAACAGCCTGCAAATCTACGAAATAATCCGTACATTTGCCTCTATTGTACAAAACAAACTTTTAATAAGAACGAAAATGAAGAAATTAGTACTCGTTTTAGTGGCGACGTTGACATTCTTGTCGTGTGAAGGACCTGTTGGACCTCCGGGACCTGCGGGAGATCCAAGCGTTGAGACTCAGTGGAAGCATATTTTTTTTACTGTGAAACGGAGTGATTGGGCGCTTGTGGGTGGTGCTGATCAGTTGAACTCGTATTACGAATATATCTTCGATGAACCTGCTATAACGGATTTCATCTACAAAGAGGGGATTGTGTTGGGTTACTTAGTGGTCAATTCAGGCACTAAAGACGAAGCATTGAGGCCACTGCCGGATAGTTCCCCTTACGGCCAGGATACGAATCAAGGTGAAAATTTGTGGACAGAGATAATCAACTATGATTATATGCCTGGTTCCATAGCGTTTTACGTGAGATATAACGACTTTTACACGGCTACTCCGCCACCCACGTTGAGATTTAAAATATCCATGCTTTGGTAAGACTATGCAGGGACGTTCCAATAAATTAACTGATACGGTAGAGCTTCTTTCGAACGACGCTTCATACAATCAACTCTTCCTTCCATACCGCGACGGCGAGGCACTGCCATCGGATGAGGAGTTGAGGGAGATTGTGGAGGTATGTCGTTCTATACTCTTTCCGGGATTCTATGGAGAGGAACGCATCAGCAGGCAAACGCTTCGCTATCATACAGGTGTACATGTGGATAAACTCCACATCCTGCTTACCCGCCAAATATATGCAGCGCTTTGTTTCTCAGACAAAGCGTACGCCGATTGTACAGAGGAAGAAATATCGCTCAAGGCCGGGGAATTGTCGGAAGCATTCATTACGACACTCCCCAACCTGAGGTATTATCTGATGACGGATGTAGAGACCGCCTTTGCCAATGACCCAGCGGCAGGAAGCCCCGGCGAAGAAATTTTCTTAAACCCGGCGATACGCGCCATAACCAACTACCGTATCGCCCATCAACTATACCTTTTAGGTATTCCTTTTATCCCCCGTATGATTACGGAAACAGCTCATTCGGAGACGGGTATAGACATCCATCCCGCCGCCAGTATTGGGTATTATTTTACTATCCGCCACGGAACAGGACGGATAATCGGCGAAACCTCCGTGATAGGCGACCATATCACGCTGGTTGGCGCCGGCATGTATTCACTATTAACAATTGAAGATGAAGGAGCAAGCATTTGAAATGGTAGCCAAGACTCTTTTCGGGTTGGAAGAAATATTGGCTGAAGAATTAATAACCCTGGGCGCCAACGATGTGCAAATAGGACGCCGTATGGTGTCTTTTACAGGAGACAAGGAAGTGATGTATAAAGCCAACTTCTACTGCCGAACCGCCCTGCGCATCTTGAAGCCCATTTATAGTTTTAAAGCAAAAGACGCTGATACAGTCTATCAGAAAGTGAAAGAAGTTCAATGGGACGACTATCTATCCCTTGATTCCACTTTCTCTATCGACCCGGTGGTTAACTCAGAGGATTTCAAGCACTCCAAGTTTGTAGCTTACAAGACGAAAGACGCCATTGTCGATTATTTCATGGAGAAGCATGGGAAACGTCCTTCGGTTCGGGTAAACAATCCCGACATATACATTAATATACATATATCGCACAACGACTGTACGCTCTCTATCGACAGCTCTGGCGAGAGCTTGCACAAACGCGGCTACCGCATCGAACAAACGGAGGCGCCGCTGAACGAGGTTCTTGCCGCCGGCATGATACTAAAGACAGGCTGGAAAGGAGAATCTAACTTCGTTGACCCGATGTGTGGTTCAGGAACTTTGCTGATTGAAGCAGCCATGATTGCCCTCAACATTGCGCCGGGCGTACATCGCCGATCTTTTGCTTTCGAGAAATGGAAAGACTTTGACGCCGATCTCTTTGAGCGCATCTATAACGATGAGAGTGGAGAACGTGAGTTTACTTTCAAATGCTTTGGCAGCGACATCTCGCCCGTAGCTATTGATGCCGCAACAAAAAACATTCGCAATGCGGGACTGGCCAAGTATATTGAACTCAAAACAATGCCTTTCCAACAATACACTGAAGCACCCCTGCCCGGAATTATGGTAACAAACCCTCCCTATGGCGAGCGAATATCTTCGCGCGACTTGATGGGTCTTTACAATATGATTGGCGAGCGCATGAAACATGCTTTTACCGGTTACAACGTATGGATACTCAGCTACAAAGACGAGTGCTTCCAGCAGATAGCCCTTCGCCCCAAAGAGAAGCTCACCCTCATGAATGGCCCTTTGGAATGCGAATATCGCTGCTACGAAATGTTTGACGGTAAAAACAAAGATTACAAGAAAGTCCTGAATGAATCGGGCATGCCCATTATTAAAAAACGCTATTAAACCAATAAACTAAATTTGTATGAATATTTTATTATTAGGCTCAGGTGGACGAGAACATGCTCTGGCATGGAAATTGAAACAAAGTCCGAAAGTAGAGAGGCTTTTCGTAGCTCCAGGAAATGCCGGAACGGCTCGGATTGCGGAAAACCAATCCTTCAAACCGACCGATTTTGAAACCGTAAAGCAGTTTTGCCTTGCCTTTAACGTGAATATGGTAGTAGTAGGTCCGGAAGAGCCGTTAGTGAGAGGCATATACGACTTCTTCCAGAACGACACTGCGCTGCAACGCATCCCCGTAATCGGGCCAAGTTATGAAGGCGCTCAATTAGAAGGGAGCAAAGACTTTGCCAAAGCCTTTATGCAACGACACAACATCCCAACGGCTTCGTACAAGACGTTTACCTCAGCCACGCTGAATGAGGCTTTCGCCTATCTCGATACCCTGACGCCTCCCTATGTGCTGAAAGCCGACGGGCTGGCTGCAGGCAAAGGTGTACTTATCATCAACGACATAGAGGAGGCCAAACAGGAACTTCACGAGGTATTAGACGGTCGCTTCGGCGAAGCTGGTAATAAGGTAGTGATTGAAGCCTTCCTGAAGGGCATCGAATGCTCAGTTTTCGTGCTTACCGACGGCGACAATTACCATATACTTCCAGTAGCAAAGGATTACAAACGTATGGGTGAAGGCGATACCGGCCCCAATACAGGTGGCATGGGAGCTGTCTCACCTGTGTCATTTGCCGACAAAACATTTATGGATAAGGTAGAACAGCGCATTGTGATCCCCACTATTGAGGGACTGAAAGCAGAAAAAATCGTCTATAAGGGCTTCATTTTCCTCGGATTGATCAACGTGGAAGGCGAGCCGTTTGTGATTGAATACAACTGCCGGATGGGTGACCCTGAGACGGAAGTTGTTTTACCACGTATTTGCAACGACTTAGTCACCCTCTTCGAGGCTGTTGCTTTGGGTACATTGGATAATCACACTATCATTGAAGACCCTCATGCTGCCGTCACGGTGGTGCTGGCCAGCGGAGGTTATCCAGGCGCTTACGAAAAAGGATTCCCTATCAATGGCTTAGACAAGCCTTCCCTTAAAGACGCCATTGTCTTTCATGCCGCCACACGGTCAGATGCCTCCGGCGTCTACACCGACGGCGGACGGGTTCTCTCTGTCAGCGGTCTTGGTTGCGATGTTCAACATGCACAGCAACGTGCCTATGAGGTGATGGGAGAGATCAGCTTTGCCAAGATGTACTATCGTAAAGACATCGGGTTCGATCTCTAAAGCACTGCCATGAAAGGAAGCGCATCCGGATACGATAGGTCCAATTACATAGATACCCCGGCCAATTACATCCTGCTGATTGGGGTATCTCTCTTTTTCTGGATTGCCGGATACGTAGATTCTATCGGTTATCCGGTATATAGCGAAGTATCTGCCACTCCGCTTTGGGATATGGTGTGTCACATATTACCCGGCAAGGCCGTTACCTATCTTATCGGATTCTTGTTGCTTGCGGGGGGCGCTTTCCTGATTCACCGGGCCAACTATATGCTGATAATCATCCGTGAAAAGACGTTTATGCCTTTTCTATTCTACTTCTTGTTTATCAGTAGTAATGCCAACTTCATACCACTTACCTCAGCTTCATTGAGTATCTTTTGTCTCATCCTTTCCTTTTACCAGTTGTTCACGGTCTATCATGACCCGTTGGCTATCGGCAAGATGTTTAATGCAGCCTTCTTCATAGGGATTGGTAGTCTGCTTTGGGTGCATGTCCTTTGGTTTTTGCCGCTCTTCTGGTGGGGTATGTATTACTTCAAAAGCATGAGTATACGCACTTTTGGGGCTTCCATTTGCGGGTTGGCTACGATTTATTGGTTCCTGTTAGGGTGGTGTGTTTGGCAACATGATTTTACGCCCTTCAGCTTGCCTTTTGGTTCCCTGTTTAAAGTGAGCTTCCCCGATTTAATAGCTATGTGGTTGGTCGACTGGCTCAGCATATTGTTTGTACTGTTCCTGGCTCTGATGGCGATGGGTAACATTCTGCTACATGAGTACGACGACAATCTCCGAACCCGGCAATTTCTGTTCTTTTTTATCATTTTCACATTGGGTACTTTCGGCCTTTGCTTTGTTTATGCACAACAATCAGCCGAATTTCAGAGTGTTGCCTGTATGCCGTTCTCCATTTTGCTGGCGCACTTCTTTACCACGGCAAAGGGGAAGAAACGACATTGGCTGTATTATGCCGCCATCCTCATCTACATCTTTTTGGCTATCATCCGTTCACCTTGGGGACCTTTTCCACCAGATGTACTTTAACTAATTATTAATCCTTATGCTGTTTACTACACCTGTTTCCATTCCTTCCCAGCCGTTTGATGTTTCCTACCGGGATGTTTTGATGCTGATTGGGTCGTGTTTTGCGGAAGAGGTGGGGAATAAGCTTTTCGATGCTAAGTTTGTGGTAGATGTGAATCCCGCAGGGACTCTCTATAACCCCGCCTCCGTAGCGACTTTGCTTCGCAGATTGATGCAGCCGTTACCCTTTACATCTGACGAACTGTTTGAGCACGAGGGCGTGTACCATAGTTTTGCACATCATAGCCGTTTCTCTGCATTCTCATCCGGAGAAGCGATTGAGGTGATGAACAACCGACTGCAAACTTCGTCGGCACACCTACAGCGTGCTACCCGCCTTCTGATTACCTGGGGCAGCGCCTTTGTCTATCGCCTCAAGAGCACTGGGCAGACGGTATCCAACTGTCACAAACTTCCCGATGCATTTTTTGTACGTGAACAACTATCTGTTGATGCCATCGTAGACGACTGGGAATACTTGATTAAAGATCTTTGGGCCCTTAATCCGGCGCTCAAGCTTGTCTTCACCATAAGCCTCATCCGCCATTGGAAAGATGGGGCACATGGCAACCAACTAAGTAAGTCCACCCTCCTCCTGGCAGCCGACCGGTTGCAACAAGCTTACCCTGATCGTATTGCCTACTTTCCTGCCTACGAACTGATGATGGACGAACTCCGGGACTATCGTTTCTATGCCTCCGACATGCTGCACCCCTCTCCCACGGCAGTGGATTACATCTGGGAACGTTTTCAGGGAGCTTTCTTCACACCTGATACACGTACACTTTTCACAGCTTGGCAAGAAGTGCAGAAAGCCATGCAGCACCGCCCTTCTCATCCCGAAAGCGATGCTTATCGTCGCTTCATAGTCCAAACTTTGTTAAAAGCAGAAGATATTTGTAAGAAATTTCCTTACTTTGATATCGAGAAAGAAATTTCACGGTTAAAATTGAACTTAGAATAGGGTTAAAAATGGAATATTCAGTCAAAGAAGTTGCCGCTGCAATGGGTGCAAAAACGGATAAGTTGCAAGACGGCGTTATCAGCATATTGCTAACTGACAGTCGCCGGCTGTCATCGCCCGCGCAAAGTCTTTTCTTTGCAATTAAAACAAAGACCAACGACGGACATAAATATATTCACGAGCTTTACAATCTGCGCGTGCGCAACTTCGTGGTAAGCGAGCTGCCTGCAGACACAAACTTCGGCATGTCAGACGCAAATTTCATCGTTGTAAAAGATACATTGAAGGCACTTCAAAAACTGGCCACCTGGCACCGCTCTCATTTCGATATTCCTGTCATCGGCATTACCGGAAGCAATGGTAAAACCATTGTCAAGGAATTTCTATATCAATTGTTACGTTCCGACTTCAACATTGTGCGTTCGCCCCGAAGCTATAACTCGCAGTTGGGCGTCCCCCTTTCAGTATGGGAGATGAACCCCAAGCATACACTGGGTATCTTCGAGGCCGGTATCTCGCAGCCCGACGAGATGGAACGCCTCAGCCCCATCATAGCCCCTACCATCGGCATCCTCACCAGTATAGGCGAGGCGCATCAGGAAAACTTCATCTCCTCCTTCCAAAAGTGTATGGAGAAATTGCGGCTCTTTACAAACTGCGAAGCCATCATCTATAATGCAGATAATGTCTTTATCAGCAACTGTGTAGAATCAGCCCTGCTTTCTCACAAGGCTTTAGGCTGGAGCCGTACCAATTCAGATGCTCCCGTCTTTGTGCAAGCTATTAAGAAAGGGGAGGACGAGACGGAGATTGTTTGTGCCATCATGGGATTTACTTCCACCTTTGTGGTACCCTTTACCGACGACGCTTCCATTGAGAATGTCATCCACTGCATTGCCCTCATACTCTACCTCAAGCCCACGTTGGCACGCGACACCTCGCGTTTTGCATACCTTGAGCCGGTAGATATGCGGCTAAATGTAAGGGAGGGCGTCAATAACTGCCTGTTGATAGATGATGCTTATAATTCTGATTTCAACTCGCTCGAGATAGCGCTGAGCTTCCTCCGTACCCGGCAGGCAAGCAAGAACCTTAAGCCGGTGTTAATCCTCTCGGATATTCTTCAGTCGGGTACCCTCCCCAAGTCGCTTTACAAACGTGTGGCCGACCTTGTCAAACGACAGAAGATCAAGCGCATCATAGGCGTCGGGCGAGACATCAGCGAACACAGCGCACTGTTTGATATGCAGAAAGAGTTTTACCTTTCCACAGACGCTTTTCTAAAATCGCCTACTATCCATACTTTTCACGACGAAATTATCCTTCTGAAAGGTTCACGTCGCTTCCACTTCGAGCTTATTTCCGAACAACTTGAGAAGAAAGCCCACGAAACGATCCTTGAAGTAAATCTCGACGCCATTGTGCACAACTTCAACCACTACCGCTCGTTGCTTAAGCCCGAAACGAAGATGATAGCCATGGTAAAAGCCTATGGCTACGGAGCCGGCTCAAACGAATTGGCCAAAACGCTGCAGGATCAGCGTTGCGATTATTTGGCCGTAGCTGTGGCCGACGAAGGAGCCGCCTTGCGTCGCGAAGGCATTTCCATCCCCATTATCGTGATGAACCCTGAGATGTGTAGCTTCCGCCTCCTTTTCGAAAACCAACTCGAGCCGGAGATTTACAGCTTTCATCTGCTCGACGCCATGGTAAAAGAAACGCTTAGGCGAGGCGTCACCTCCTACCCTATCCATATCAAGATTGATAGCGGTATGCATCGATTGGGCTTCCATCCCAACGACATCCCTGAGCTTGGCAAACGCCTCAACAAACAGTCGGGCGTTGTCGTTCGCTCGGTATTCTCTCACTTAGCCGGAAGCGACTCTTCTAACTTCGACGACTTTACACACCATCAGGCTACCTTGTTCCAACAAGCTGCCGCAGCCTTGGAAGAAGCGCTTGAATATCCTGTACTCAAGCACATCCTCAACTCTGCTGGCATTGAGCGCTTTCCTGAATACCAGATGGATATGGTACGCCTCGGCATCGGCCTCTACGGCGTAAGCGCTGTAGACGATAAAGACCTGCAAAATGTTTCCACCCTGCGTACCACCATACTTCAGATACAAGACGTCCCTGCAGGCGACTCAGTAGGATACAGCCGCATGAGCTACGTCACCCGTCCTTCTCGCATCGCCATCATCCCGATCGGATATGCTGACGGGCTCGACCGCTACTTAGGCAACGGGCGCGGGCACGTGCTGGTAAACAAACGTCTCTGCCCCATCATCGGGAATATATGTATGGATCTCGCCATGATAGACGTCACCGACGTTTCCGCCTCCGAAGGCGACCCGGTTATTATCTTCGGCGAGGATCTCCCCGTCACCAGCATAGCCGAGTCGCTCAACACGATTCCCTACGAGATCCTCACGTCCATCTCTCCTCGGGTCAAACGCATCTATTATCGGTATTAATCTTCCAGGCTTACGATTCGGTCGAAGGAGTATCCCTCCATGATAGTTATTTTTACCTACAAATAGGTATTGAGAAAAAACTTTTTATAGTTTACCTTTGTGTGTTAAATGTTAAACATGAGACTATCGGATTTACATACCGGAGAGAAAGGAGTCATCGTAAAGGTAATGGGGCGCGGAGGATTTCGCAAACGCATTATTGAGATGGGGTTTATCAGGGGCAAGGAAGTGGTCGTTATCCAGAATGCTCCCCTGAAGGATCCTATTCATTACAAGGTGATGGGGTACGATGTATCACTACGTCGCAGCGAAGCTGCTTTAATTGAGGTTATCAGCCTTTCAGAGTTTTACGAACTTCAGCCTGAAACAGACAATCAACAACAGGTTCCACTGACATTTACCACCGAAGCTCTGCGTAACATAGCGATTGAGAAGGGTAAGACTATCAATGTGGCCTTAGTCGGAAATCCCAATAGCGGAAAAACGACCCTCTTCAATTATGCCTCGGGCGCTCACGAACATGTAGGGAACTATAGCGGTGTAACCGTTGATGCCAAAGATGGAACCTTCAAACAGAATGGATATACCTTTAAAATAGTAGATTTACCGGGCACTTACTCTCTTTCGGCTTACTCCCCCGAGGAACGCTATGTGCGCCGACATCTCTCAGAAGAGCATCCCGATGTGGTGATTAACGTAGTCGACGCCTCTAACCTGGAGCGTAACCTCTACCTTACCACTCAACTGATTGACATGGATATGCGCATCGTCATTGCTCTAAACATGTATGATTCCCTACAGAAACGCGGCGACAAGTTTGACTATGAATCTCTTTCGCGCATGCTTGGCGCTCCAATTGTTCCTACTATCAGCAAGACAGGCTTTGGTATCAAGGAATTGTTCAACCGGGTGATTAAGGTGTATGAAGAAGAAGACCCTGTGATTCGTCATATTCATATCAACTATGGCGAGGATATTGAGAACGCCATTACCCTGATGCGTCGTTCGTTGAAAAAAAACTGCAATCTAAGCAAAGGTTTGTCTAAACGATATATTTCCATTAAACTGCTGGAGGAAGATCCCGAAACGGATGCTTTCGTGCGTACACTACCGGGTGGAGACGAGGTGATAAAAGAGCGGGATGAAAGTATTGCACAGATTGAGGATATTTTAAAAGAAGACGCCGAAACGGCCTTTACCGACGCTCGGTATGGTTTTATCTCCGGCGCCTTGCGTGAGACGTATACGGCCGGTGATGACATGGACGATATCAAGAGTACGAAAATCATCGACCTGTTCGTCACTCATAAGCTTTTAGGGTTCCCTATATTTATCTTCTTTATGTGGGTGATGTTCGAGGCTACGTTCCGCTTAGGCGAATATCCGAAGGAATGGATAGAGTTGCTGGTGGATTGGATAGCATCCCTCGTTCAAAATCACATGCCGACGGGGCCTTTAAAGGATTTGATTTCAGATGGTATTATTGGAGGGGTTGGAGGGGTTATTGTCTTCCTCCCTAATATATTGATCCTCTATCTTTTCATTTCCTTTATGGAGGACTCGGGGTATATGGCTCGGGCAGCCTTTATCATGGATAAGATCATGCACCGGATGGGACTTCACGGCAAGTCGTTTATCCCCTTGGTGATGGGTTTTGGCTGCAATGTGCCGGCTATCATGGCTTCGCGAACGATTGAAAGTCGCAACAGCCGCATGATTACGATGCTGGTAAACCCGCTGATGAGTTGCAGCGCACGTCTTCCTGTGTACGTACTGCTTACCGGCGCCTTTTTCCCCGATAAAGCCAGTTTGGTAATGCTTTCCTTGTATGCAACAGGTATTCTGCTGGCTGTGATAATGGCTCGCTTATTCAAACGATTCCTATTCAAGCAAGAAGATGTACCATTTGTGATGGAACTTCCACCTTATCGTATGCCTACCCTTAAATCGATTCTGATCCACATGTGGGAGAAAGGGAAACAATATCTCCGCAAGATGGGAGGGATTATCCTGATAGCCTCCATCTTTATATGGTTTCTGGGTTATTTCCCCACTCAGTCGAATGAGACGGATCCTGTTGTGCGCCAGCAAAACTCTTATATCGGACAGATTGGGCAGACCATTCAGCCGATACTTAGCCCCTTGGGCTTCGACTGGAAGATGAGTGTCAGCCTGCTTACAGGCATGGCTGCAAAGGAAGTGGTTGTCAGTACCCTCAGCGTACTATATACAGGTAGCGAAGGCGAAGAAGCAACAGCGACCCTATCACAACGCATGAAGCAAGACGCCTACCCCGATGGTTCACCGGTATTTACCTCCTTGGTAGCGCTCAGTTTTATGCTGTTCGTCTTGATTTATTTCCCTTGTATAGCCACTGTCACGGCCATAGCCAAGGAGTCGAAATCGTGGAAATGGGGTCTCTTTGTGATTGTCTACACCTGCCTGTTGGCATGGATAGTCTCTTTCATCGTATATCAAACAGGATTATTCTTTAGCAGTTTATAGTTATGTGGCAAAATATAGCAGTCATACTAATAGGATGTGCAACAGTAGGCGTTATCGTCTACCGGATCCTTCGCCTTTTTAAACGTGAAAAGCATCCGTACAATCCCTGTGAGGGATGCAGCGGATGCTCACTTAAAGGCAAAATGCATATTCCTACCGACCGATACGGTGATAAATAAAACCGTTTTCTTCAAGTTCGGCAATATCGTATATATTTCGTCCGTCCAGCACTAAGGGAATGTTCATCAACTTCTTGATAGCTGTCCACGAGGGGAGGCGAAATTCTTTCCATTCAGTCACTAATATGATGGCGTCGGCGTCTACAGTGGCGTCATAAATGTCTTTGGCATAATAAAGCTTGTCGTCAAAACGCCTTTTTGCTTCATCCATAGCTACGGGGTCATAGGTGCGGACGGTACATCCTGCTGCCAGCAATTTATCTATCAACACCAGCGATGGGGCTTCACGCATATCATCAGTATCAGGTTTGAAAGCCAACCCCCAAAGGGCAATACGTTTGCCTTTTAAATTACCCCCGAAATGCTTATCTAACTTACGGAAAAGAAGGGTCTTTTGGTCTTCGTTCACTTCCTCAACCGATTGAAGCAGCCGCATAGGGTAGCCATTTTGACGAGCTGTCTGTATCAGCGCTTTTACATCTTTGGGGAAGCACGAACCGCCATATCCGCATCCGGGATACAGGAAGTGGCTTCCGATACGGGCATCCGAGCCAATACCCTTGCGCACCATATTCACATCAGCCCCTACAATCTCGCAGAGGTTGGCTATGTCGTTCATAAAGCTGATGCGGGTAGCCAACATAGAGTTGGCAGCATATTTCGTCATCTCCGCCGAGGGAACATCCATAAAAATCACGCGGAAGTTATTCAGCAGGAAGGGACGATACAGTTTCGTCATCAGCTTTTCGGCTTTTTCCGATTCCACCCCTACCACTACACGGTCGGGACTCATAAAGTCTTTGATAGCGGCTCCTTCTTTCAGGAATTCCGGATTGGAAGCAATGTCGAACGGGACGTCCACGCCGCGCTTATCAAGTTCTGCCTGAATGGCGTGTTTCACCTTTTGGGCGGTGCCGACAGGTACGGTACTCTTAGTTACAACCAGCACATACTTATTGATGGCGTTACCTATCTCCCGAGCTACTTCCAGCACATATTTCAAGTCGGCGCTTCCGTCTTCATCCGGTGGAGTTCCAACGGCAGAGAACAACACCTCCACTTCATTGATACACTCTTTCAGGTCGGTAGTAAACTTCAATCGTCCCGACTGGAAATTCCGGTTCACCATCTCCTCCAGCCCCGGTTCATAGATAGGGATAATCCCCTTTTTCAGGTTCTCTATCTTCTTCTCATCTACATCCACACAATACACCTCCGTACCCATTTCGGCGAAACATGTACCTGTTACCAAACCCACATATCCGGTTCCTACTATAGCTATTTTCATAATCTAATCTCTTTCTTTGTTTTCTGTTTGCAAATATAACGTTTTGACAGCCCCTTTCGTATTTATTCCCCCAAAATTGTTTATCGGTAGATCATGGAAGCTCGGTTTTTGGAATAGGCGGTGAAGAAGCCGGAGATTAGGATATCGGGAGTTGGAACGAGGCTGCGGATATTCGTTTCTATGTTGGCGGGGGGACCGCTGAATAAGGGATCGGAGCCATATAGTTCCTGTTGTGCGTTTCTTATGAAAACAGCATATTCGTGGGTTATTCCTTCCATTTGCACGGTGACAAGATCGCCGGGTTTCAAGTGGCTTTGTTCGTTTTCCTGATCTAAATAGAATACAGACAGGCCGATTATCTCTTTTCCGGGGATGTAATCATCGTTTTCGGTAAAGAAACCTTGTAGCGAATCGTTCACTAATTTGCCGTTGCGGTAAAGATGGAAACTGAAGTCGTTCTTTTCCGCATCGGGTATACGTCCCCAGATGACAACTTCCAACAAATCACCGAACATCGTAAGACTGGAAGGTTGCACGGCTATCGAGTCGACTGTAGCAGCCGGAGGGAGGTAGGATGCGGATTCGTATTCCTCCACCTGCCCGTCGCCATCAAAGTCTACACTTACATGAAGGATATACGTCTCCCCGATTCGTCCGGCCACATTGGCTTTTGTAAGATATAAGCCCGGTTCATCAGGCGATTCGGAGAGTACAAATTCCTCACCGGGAGAGGTGATGCACACCTCTGCATTTGATATGCCTTCGGGCTTGCTTGTTGAGAAGTAGCCGGTGGAGCGGGTGATACGGATGCGATGTTGCGTGGTGTCCGTCGTAATATATCCGTAAATCACCAAACGCGGGGGGGAGTCCTCAGTATTAATATTAATCCGTTCATTACAGGCAAAAAAGCCGCTTAGTATAAGGAGGCAGAAAACAGTATATATTATATATTTCGTTTTCATAACTTTTGGGGTTTTAGAAGGTGAAATTCCAGGTGACGGAGGGAATGAATGTGAAGAGATATATCTTTTCGGCATAAGAAACGTCTCGTTGTTCGCTTTCCTGGCGGAAAAGGATGGTCCAAACATTCTTGCGCCCGTAGGCATTATACAGAGAGAAGTTTAGTTCGTGCTTGGAACGGCTGCCGGGCTTGGATAATTGCAAGGTGGCCGATAAATCAAGGCGATGATAGTCCGGATAGCGGTATTCATTTCTACCGGAGTAGATCGGCACATAGCTATCTTCAATCTGGAAACGTCCGGTAGGATAGGTCACGGGTGTACCGCTTGCATATACCCAAGTACCGGAGACGGCCCACTTAGGTGATATCTCATAATTAGCTACTACGGATACATTATGCGGCTTGTCGTAGGGAGAGCGATACCATTTTCCGTCATTTATGTCGTCTATCTGACGGCGGCTTTTCGAGAGGGTGTAGCTTACCCATCCGTTCAGCGCGCCGCGTGTCTTGCGCAGCATCAGCTCTAATCCATACGAATAGCCTTTGCCGAAGCACAGCTCTTGCTCTAAGTTTTCATTTATCATCAGTTGGGCATGGTCTTTGAAGTCTACCACGTCTTTCATATCCTTATAATATATCTCGCCGGATAGTTCGTACATATCGTCCGTAAAGTTATGGAAGTAACCGAAGGCGAACTGGTCGCACAACTGGGGTTTTACATTTTCGGATGCCTGAAACCAAAGGTCGAGAGGCGAACCTGAGGCGGAATTAGAAGCTAATTGGATGAATTGCGTCGTGCGCGAGTAGCTGGTTTTTACCGAATTTTTGTCATTAAACACAAAGGTAAGGCCAACGCGTGGTTCCAACTGCTGCTGGGTATAGACTACCTTTCCTTGATGCATATTCGAGAAGGCAGTATAGCGAAGGCCGTATTTCAGCTTCAGCTTCTCGCCTATGCCGGTTTCGTTGGCTATGTAACCTACGTTCTCCATGGCATATTTCATGGGTAGCTTGATGTGACCTACGATAGACTGTTCGCTGACGCCACCTCCCTCGCCGGGCTTAAAACCGTGGTAGATGAAGTTATAGCCAAATTTCAGGCTATTGGAGGGATTCGGCATGTAGGCAAAGTCGGCCTTCAGTCCGTAGTCTTCCAAGCCGGACTTTAGCTCCTGACTCAGTTGATCGCTTATCTCGCTTCGGATATAATAGTCGTAAAAGCTGCCGATCAGGGTGAAGTTAGAGAATAGTTTAGGCGAGAAGATATGGTTCCATCGGGCAGTGCCGGTTTTATTTCCGAAAGCCATCCCGGCAAAGTCCATTCCAAACTTATCCCGACCGAAATAACCGGATAGGAAGATACGGTTGTTGTCGTCAATACGGAAGTTTACTTTGGCATTCATATCATAGAAGTAAAGGGACGAGTTTTTCAAGTTATCATTGGTGGATAATTTCAGAAAAACGTCGGCATACGTTCTTCGTCCCGATATTATAGCCGACGCCCTATCACCCAAAGGGCCTTCCAACGTAAGGCGGCTTGAGATAAGGCCAACGCCTCCGGTGGCCGTATAACGTTGGTTATTTCCGTCTTTTGTGCGAATATCCAAGAGTGAGGCCAGCCTTCCGCCGAAGGAAGCCGGGACGTCGCCTTTGTAGAGGGTCACATCTTTGATGGCATCGTTATTGAATACCGAGAAGAACCCCATCAGATGGGAAGCGCTGTAAACCGCTGCCTCGTCCAGAAGGATAAGGTTCTGGTCATGTCCTCCACCACGCACACTGAAACCCGAAGAGCCTTCCGAAGTAGATTGTACGCCCGGCAGTAGCTGGATAGCCTTGATTACGTCTACTTCACCCATCATGGCAGGTACTGCTTTGATAGCTTTGGCCGATAGTTTCTCCATGCTCATATCCGTTTTCACCACATTCGCGTTTCGTCCTTCCGCAGAGATGACTACCTCTGAAAGCTCTTGCGCATCCGATTCCAAGTTCACGTTTAGCTTCAAATCCGCCGATAGTTCAAAAGACATCTCTTTCTTACGATAACCTATATATGAGAAGACAAGGGTATATTTCCCCTTGGGAAGGCTTATTGAATAAAACCCGTACGCATTAGATACCGTACCCGTGCGTGTCCCGTCAATAACGACCTCCGCTCCAATTAAATCCTCCCCATTACTGCCGTCTCGAATGCTCCCGCTCACCGTGTATTTCCTCTCCTGAGCCGAAAGACTCCATACCATACACGTCAATATACACCACACTGCGAAAGCTATTTTTCTCTTTATCCTCATAAATCAGATTTAAAAATTCCGGCTAAAGATAGGCATTCTTTCACATATCCCTCAACGTTTAAGCCAAAAGTAACAAGTTTCTTGAATCACTTTATTCAATAAGGCTCTTAAAGCCTTCATGTAAATTGATGTTCGGGTATTTTATTTTCAAGCGTGGATTTACGCCGAACGGAGATAGACATTTGTCAACTAAAATCTGTTAAAATGGATAGTATGTGTCAGTGAAAATGGGCTTTTTGTGTTACG
>BNTS01000017.1 GCA_025996775.1 Bacteroidia bacterium
TGACAACTCCTCCCAAGGCAGTGTTTTTGGGTAATTCTATCACCGATATGTGGTATTGGGCTGATACCACTTTCTTTAAAAGCAATAATTACCTTGGCCGGGGAATAAGCAGTCAGACTACTGCCGAAATGCTGGTTCGCTTCCGTGCCGACGTGATCAATTTGAAGCCGAAAGCCGTTGTAATCCTGGCGGGGACAAACGATATTGCCCAAAATATCGGATATATTTCTCAGGAGAATATCTTTGGTAACATTGTGTCGATGGCGGAGTTAGCCCATCTTCACGGCATCCTTCCCATCCTTTGCTCCATATTGCCGGTATATGACTACAAATGGCGTCCGGGATTGGAGCCTGCCGGTAAGATTATCCAAATCAACGGCTGGATGAAAGAATATGCCGAAAAGAATGGCTTCGTATATGTGGATTACCATTCCGCCCTGAAAGACGAGCGCGACGGTTTACCGGATAAATATTCTCCCGACGGCGTACACGTAAACAAAGAAGGCTATAATATCATGCAATCAATCGTAAAAGCCGCCATCGACAAAGCTGTAAAATAATCTATCGTATGAGGAAATCGGCGAGGATGGGGAGGTGGTCGCTGTAGCCGGCTTCGTATTTGTAGCCGTGGTAGGTGCGGTGCGGACGTTGGCCGAGCCAGGTTTTATCTTCTGTCAGGAGGAATGATGGGGCGAAGATACGCACAGAATCGGGGATTAGCCGCATGCTTGATACTGGGGTGGACATGCGGCGGTGGATGAGGATATGGTCTATTTGCTGCCAGTTGCTCTGATATTTATGACTGCCTTCTATCGTTGAAAGTTTAAGAGTTGTGGCGGTTAGATATTGCATACATTCGCTATCAGGGGTGTCGTTGAAGTCGCCCAGGGCTATCAGCAAAGGGGTTTTGCGTACGAGGGAAAGGGAATCGGTTAACGCTCTCAAGGTGCGGGCTGCATCCATGCGACGGGCTTCGCTTTCTTTCTCGCCTCCATACTTGGAGGGGAAATGACATACCATAATATCTAATGTATCTCCTCCGGCTATTTCTCCCCATACATGCAGGATGTCTCTTGTATGATTAACGTTATGCGGATGGGCTACTTGCAGGGAACGATGGTCGATGTAGCGGAATTTATCGCGCTGATAGAGTAGGGCGACATTGATGCCCCGGTTGTCGGAGCCATGGGTGATGCAGTAGCGGTAGTTTTGGCTGCGAAGGGGCGTGCGATGGAGCAAATGGGTAAGCACGCTGTCGTTCTCTACCTCACAAAGACCTACCAAAGCCGGTGTATCCCATTCACCTGCGGCCATAATCACTTTGGCGATCTGCCGCAGTTTGTGATGATAGCGTGCATACCCCCAATGGCGGGCGCCGGTAGGAGTAAACTCCTCATCGTCTGTATTTGGGTCATCTTCCGGATGAAACAAATTCTCAACATTATAGCTCATCACCCTGAAAGGTGTTTGCCCTTTCCCAATAGCTGGTATGAGGAGGCATAAGAGTATAAGATAATAGTTAATCCTCATTCTCGGGTTCGGGTACGTATTCGTAGGCGCCAATATCGGGGCCGTCCTCGCTGGTGGTGCGGTCTATGCCGAAGCGGTCGAGAGGGTATTGGGTGGCGATGGCTGGGTCGGCTTTGCCGATTATAGGTTGATTCTCTAACGGCTTATTGGCTTTATCTTTCATGAGATCGAGTCTGAAATCATAGAATAATCCGTTCTCTGCGGTGCCGATGGATTTATAGTAGTTGGGAGAGGAATAACTGACTTGGAGGAATTGTACGGAAACAAAGGCGGTGCCTTCTACCTCCTTCGTGTTGATGGCGCAGTGATTGAAGCGGTAGTTGAATTTGGCTCCTTCGGGAAGGTCTATCGAGAGTTCTCTCCCATAATGGCTGCCGTCGATAATACAGTTGTCGAACGAGGCCTCGCTCAAGGGAAAGCTCTTATTGGAAAGGGTAAGCGTGGCGTTATCCTTCCTTCCGGGATTCACTACAAAATAATTTGCCAAGGTGCAATGAATAAAGCGGGTGGTTCCACCGGTAAGCCAGACGACCGACTTAGAAGCATTGCTGAACTCCGTATTTACGGCTTCTATCCGGCAATTCACGGCCGTAAGGAGTGAGTCACCCATATTTGTTATCTGCGAATTTGTTATCCTTATCTTGGTTTGTTCGGGTAGAGACTCTGCAAAGGTAAGTCCGTTTCGCCCGTTTCTTACGGTGGTATGCTCCATCTCATTGTCAAAGCTTCCGGCTCCGAAGAAAAGACCGTCCCATTGGTTGGGTACGCGGTCGTATGGTATCTTCTCCGTCAGATTGTCTAACCGGTCGCCCCTGAAGATGACAGGTTCTTCTAATGTACCGATGGCTTTCAGAGTACCGTTTACAATCCATTTGGCTTTATCGTGCATATAGAGGATGGCGCCCTTTTCGATGGTGAGTGTAATGCCCGGGTCAACTGTAACACTGTCGTATATCAGATAGGGGCGGTCGGACGGCCAAACGGTATCCTGTGTCAGCACATATCCTCCTTTGAGCAGATGAACATCTTGCCCGAATGCTTGCAACACGACGGATTGCCGGTTGCCGTTGAAGGTAAACTCCAGCTTGTCTTCCAACAAAAAGGGCTGATTTTCATCAGCAGGGTCTACGGTTACTTCCACAAAAACATATAAACTGTCATTTCCGGCAATACGGACATTGGAGAACGATTCGCCGTTGCGCCCATCCACATTGATGCGGAATCCCGATTTCGTATCCTGCAATAGCCGGATAGTTTCAATATTGAGCGCTTCCTTATTTGTATTATACACCATGAACTGCCTTGTCACAGAGCCGACGGCCGTAAATACCGTATCAAAAGATAAGGTATCCACAGAGAATCCCAGCCGGAGGTTCGGATTCACTGCATAGTCCTTGTCTAAGTCATTGCAAGCAATCAGACCCGCAATTGCCAAGCCCAGCCATAATTTCTGTATAGTAGGTATCATTGTTATAAAACGGTAAAATAGTTCTTTTATTTCATTCTAAAAAGTTTTTGGGTGCAGACTATCATTATGTAAGAATAATCAGTAAATTTGGGGACAAATAAACCTAAATAATAACATTATGATTGTAGGAGTTCCAAAAGAAATTAAAAACAATGAAAACCGCGTAGCCTTAACCCCCGCCGGAGCTAAAGAGTTGGTTAAAAGGGGGCACACTGTATACGTTCAAAGCACGGCAGGTGAAGGCAGTAGTTTTACAGACGCCGAGTATGAAGCGGCCGGCGCCAAGCTGCTTCCAACCATTGAGGAAGTGTACAACATCGCCGAAATGATCATGAAGGTAAAAGAGCCTATCGAATCGGAATACTCCCTGGTAAAGAAAGGTCAACTTCTGTTTGCCTACTTCCACTTTGCATCGGAAGAGGCTCTGACCCGTGCCATGATGAAGAGCGGAGCCACCTGTTTGGCGTATGAAACAGTTGAGAATCCCGACCATACCCTTCCGCTGCTGATACCCATGAGCGAAGTAGCCGGACGCATGTCGATACAAGAAGGCTGTCGCTTTCTGGAGAAGCCGCAAGGCGGAAAAGGCATCCTGCTGGGAGGCGTTCCCGGAGTAAAGCCCGCCAATGTGCTGGTGATAGGAGGCGGAGTAGTAGGTTATAACGCCGCAATAAAGGCTGCCGGAATGGGAGCCGACGTAACAATCATGGATTTATCCCTCCCACGCTTGCGCTACCTGAACGAGATTATGCCCGCCAATGTCAAGACGCTGTATTCTTCTACTCACAATATAGAACAAGAACTTCCGAATACCGACTTGGTAATCGGCGCCGTATTAATACCGGGAGCCAAAGCGCCCCATTTGATTACGCGCGATATGCTGAAATTGCTGAAACGTGGAAGTGTTTTAGTGGACGTTGCTATCGACCAGGGCGGATGCTTTGAAACATCGCATCCTACCACCCATGCCGAACCTTCATACGAAGTAGAAGGCATCGTTCATTACTGCGTAGCCAACATCCCAGGCGCTGTTCCCCAAACATCAACGTTGGCCCTAACCAACGCCACCCTGCCTTACGCCATCAAACTGGCCGATAAAGGATGGGAAGAAGCCTGTAAGGAAGACAAAGGTCTCGCGCTCGGCCTCAACATCGTAGGCGGCAAAATCGTCTACCCAGCCGTTGCCGCAGCCTTCGGCTTATAAGGACTATAAATAAAAAAGGATGGCTGATGCCATCCTTCCTTGATAATTACCTCTTATGGTACTACTCATTCGCAGATGAAGGGCTTAATAAGCCCTTTTTCTTTGTTCACGGAATTTTGCCACCCATGGGGAAGCGCGGAACCGCAGAGAGACATGCCAGGCTTTTTGTTCCAACAAGTCCTGACTGTTTTCTGTATTACAAAAGTGCGATTCGAAAGAATTATTTAAGAATGAGATACAAAATCATCGGTGAATATATATTAATTTTACACACGTCCACAAAAATCCTATAAAACAACCCTAATAAATCATAAGCAGCATTAAACTTACATTAAAAACAGAAAGGTTAATTACTCCAGTTAACATAATCATAATATATTGGCTTTAATGACTAATTAAGAAATCTTCAAGATATTGACCACTATATAATTGAGAGTCAAAAATGCTAACTCCAAATGACTCTTACAAGCGTCTACTCTAAGTATGCTTTTATCGCTAATTCCCTAATCCCAAAATAGCTCCTGCATTGAGCCTAACATGGTTATCTATAAGATTGAAGATTATAAAGCGAACCCTAAAGTTATAAAGAATGTATTTGTAGCCCTTCTTTTCCAAAGTTTATCATTTATTGATTCTGTTTCAATAACAATATTTCTTCTCCCGGTATAAATATCAAAATTAGAATAAGCATAGCCTATAGATACTTGAAAATAATTAAAATTAACAGATAGATACCCTTTGGCTTGATAAGAAATTGTCTCTCCTCCTTTATTCTTAATTGATTCATATTTTGCAGGAGGTACGAATGGATAATAATCATTTATATAAGCAAATGTTAATGTTTCATTAGGGATTAAATTAATAAGCACACCTGGTTCTATATTAAGTAATATGATACTGTTGTTTTCTTCTCTTAATAATGGGAAGCGGAAACGAAGCGAGGGTCTTAATTGTATAGCTAAAGCTCTTTCTTGCGTTGCTTTCCAGTGAAATGAATCATCTGTAGATAATGGATTCTTTTCAAATAATTGCAGCATTAAGTTAACTCCTGTAATAACTCCAATATTTGGCATGAACATATAAGAATAAGCAGGCTCCAATTCAGCAGCTTGTTGCGAATTGAAGCCTACCATTATTTGAAATTCATGTTTAAATGTTTTGCTATCATATTCTTGTGCAATACAAAGAAAAGGTAATAGACAAATAAACAATATGGATGTCCATAGTAGTTTGTTAATCATAATTACTAGAATATTAACCCAAGACTTAAAATAATAGAATGCCTGTAATTACTTTGCGTGGCAAGTACGAACAAATCCTCATAGGTGATATCATATTTAATTTGGGTCAGATGATACCCAAGATTAAAATTCAATGCAAAATGGTCTCGAAACTTAAGCATATAACCAATGCCGGGAGAGAGTATTAAACCCGGATTGGATATCTTAGTTCCAATTCCATAACCTACTTTTGTATAGATATATGGATTCAAGTAGTTCTTCAATGGTGCATAAGTAACCATAGCATAAACAGGAAAAATGGTATAACTTGGGTTATATAGTTTTTCAGCACTGACTCCCAGGCCTGCAGATAGTCTTTTGTTAAAAGAGTACATACCTGTCAAGCTCAGATCAAACCCACTTAATGAATACTCAGTTCCATTAATAGACCAGAAATCACTTTTTTCATAAACTCCAAATAAATGATTGTAGTCTAAATGGATATGTATTTTATCCTGTGCGTTTGCAAATGTTAGCATTGAGAAAATAAATATAAAGATAAAATGCCATTTTTTCATTTCTTTGTATAATACAAACTTACTAAAATAACCGGAAAGGTAATAGATATTTAAGTTAAAAAATAAAAAAATCATTATTTCCCGTAATTATACTACTTGCTACCTATGGAGTGGCAGACTGACGGGCAAAAGAGTTAGAAGAGCTTATATAAGCCCTTTTTCTTTGTTCACGGAATTTTTGCCACCCATGGGGAAGTATGGATCCGCGGCTACTTCTTTCTAAACTCCCAGGGGGTAACCGGAGAGGAGCCGACCAAAGCCTGGCTTTTTGTTCACGCGCCTTGCGTTCCGGATCCGCAAGCCTGGGCAACTTGTCAAAACATGCAAGACAAATTATTCATTTTTCCAGTTAATCATATCATAAAACATTAACCTTGTCCGCAGAATGATTGATTCATCGGGCGACCTTTTAAGGTACTCCCGCTCTTGCTCTTCGGTCGAAAAGACAAACGTAAATTCGTTTTTCTGATAAAACTTCAGTACTGCAGGACTATTGTAGGCATCTACCACAAGAAAACGGCTAATATTGGGGAAAGCAGCAAGGCTATAATCTTTAACAAATTCTATCAAATGTGAACCAATGCTCTGTCCTTCAAATTCGACGGCAACTCCAAACCGCCCAATTAGGAGTGAGGGATAAGAATTTAATGATTTTTGGTGCGGAATACAATCCTTTACTTTTTTACGGCGGCTATTGGGCAACAGGAAAGTCTTGATACTGTCAGCCGAGAGTGAAAAGGCACAAACTACCTTGCCCGTTTTCAGGAGGCGAAAAAAATAGGCTTGTCCCAATAGCTGATTTTGATAGTTTATGGCATCGTGATTAAAGAAATCATTCAAGTCTTCATCACCGCAGTTAAAGTCTATGATTAACTGCTCCGAAGACAGAGCGACTAACTCACAATCTTCTAACAGATTAATCATAGATACTTTTGCTTAGCTAAAAATTGTCTTACTTTTTGAAACCGTTCTTTACTGAACTTGCTTTTAGGCTGTGTTTGCAAATGCTTTTCCCACGCAACGTAAAAGTCTTCTGCCATCTTGCCGGTTAGTACCGGTGCACTTCTTACAGGTATTGCCATTGCTTTATAGTTTAAAATATGCTACAAAGGTAGTTTTTTTTCAATTTGTCTCGTCTGGGTCTTTCTTTTTTTTAGTGCAAGGTACAAGTCCCTGCGGTCTGCGTCTTCTTTAATTGAAGAAGAAGCGGAAGAGGTCGTTGCCGTTGGCATAGATCAGTAGGGCAAACACGAGGATCATGCCGGTTATTTGGGCATATTCCATGAATTTGTCGCTGGGCTTGCGGCGGGTAATTACTTCATAGAGGAGGAACATGACGTGTCCGCCGTCTAATGCAGGAATGGGCAGGATGTTCATAAAGGCCAGGATGATAGAGAGGAAGGCCGTTGTCATCCAGAACGAGCGCCAATCCCATTGGGCGGGGAAGAGGCTGCCGATGGCGCCAAAGCCTCCCAAGCTGGATGCTCCTTCGCGGGTGAATACATGCTTCATATCGCTTACATACCCTTTCAGCGTATGCACGCCCAGCATGACGCCGGCAGGGAAGGAGGAGAAGAAATTATACTTGATCGTCACCGTAGGATAAATCTTATTCGCGTCGACGACAAGATGAATACCCATTAAACCGGCCGTATCAGTATGAAGCTGTACGGATTGTGTGACGCCGTTGCGTTCAAAACCTACTGAAATGTCTTGATCCTTCTTTGTGTTTAGCACTTCACGCATATCATAGATGGAAGAAGTCGGTATATCGTTTATCGAGAGGATATGGTCACCGGGCTGTAAACCGGCCTTGGCTGCGGGAGTATTACCATCGCCCAGATCGTTCACAATGGGCGGGACGCGCACGGCGGCAAATCCTTTCTTGTCGCGCATCAAGCGCTGCATCATATCGTCGGGAATGGGTATCTTAACCTCAGCGCCGTCGCGAATAACCGTAACCTCTTTCGAATTTACTACAGAACGCAGGGCGTCGGAATTGAAACGTTCCAGTGCCACACCATCGGCACTCTCCAAGATATCGCCATCCCGGAAGCCTACGTTAAGGAAAGTCTCGCTATAATCCATACCCATCTTCATATTCTTGAGCGGCAGATAGGTATCGCCCCAAGTAAAGAGAACCATTGAATAGATGAACAAGGCAAGCAGGAAGTTGAATACGACGCCGGCCACCATGATAAGTAACCTCGGCCCGGCTGGTTTAGAGCGGAATTCCCAGGGCTGAGGCGGCTGTGCCATCTGCTCCTTGTCCATACTCTCGTCTATCATACCCGATATTTTGCAATAACCTCCCAGAGGAAGCCAGCCGACGCCGTACTCGGTTTCACTGTTCTTCGGCTTGTAGCGGAAAAGCGCAAACCAGGCATCAAAGAAGAGATAGAACTTTTCCACCCTAACCTTAAATATACGGGCAAAAATAAAATGTCCGAACTCGTGGACAATCACTAATATCGCTAAACTCAGTATGAGCTGTAATGCTTTAATCAAAAATGTTTCCATTTAATCTGTTTTCGTTTTATGGTGGGATTATTTAATTTGTTCGGAAGCTATCTTCCGCGCTTCGGCGTCTGTTGCCACATAGTCTTCGTACGAAGGTTTTGCTATAAAGGACGCCTTTTGCATTGTATATTCTATGATGTCACTCATTTGCAGGAAGCCTGCCTCGTCGCGAAGAAAAGCGGCAACTGCTATTTCGTTGGCTGCATTCAGTATGCAGGGCATATTCCCACCCTTGTTTATGGCCTCGAACGCCAGCGTCAGGTTGCGGAAGCGGGTGGTGTCAGGCTCTTCAAAGGTGAGGGAGCTGTATTGCTGAAAATTCAATCGTGACGCTTTACTCTGTAACCGATTGGGATAGGAGAGCGCATAGCTGATGGGGAGCTTCATATCGGGGATACCCAACTGGGCTATCACGGCGCCGTCTTCAAACTGCACCATCGAATGGATCACGGACTGGGGATGTACCAACACTTGTATCTGCTCCGGCGTGACGCCAAACAGCCATTTGGCTTCCATCATCTCAAAGCCTTTATTCATCATCGAAGCCGAATCTATGGTTACTTTCGCACCCATATTCCAATTCGGGTGCTTCAAGGCTTGCGCTTTGGTCACGGTTGTCAATTGTTCCTTCGTCAAGGTGCGGAACGGGCCTCCGGAGGCTGTCAGCAATATCTTCTCAATCGGATTCCCCCATTCGCCCGACAGGCATTGAAAGATAGCCGAGTGTTCGGAGTCAACGGGTAGGATAGGGACTTTGTATTCCTGAGCCAGCTCGGTAATCAGTTCGCCTGCTACCACCAAAGTCTCCTTATTTGTCAGCGCGATGGCTTTGCCGGCACGGATGGCGGCGATAGTGGGACGAAGACCGGCATAGCCCACCATAGCGGTAAGCACCAACTCGATAGGTTCTAATTCTACCAATTGAGCAATCGCGTCTGCACCAACCCATACCTTAATAGGCAGGTCCTTCAGCGCTTCTTTCAGTGCGGGATACTTCTCCTCATTGGCTATGACCACCACTTCGGGCATATACTTCCGCGCTTGGGCTATCAGTAAATCTAATTGGTTGTTTGCTGTCAGCGCATAGACTTCAAACAAGTCGGAATGTTCATCTATAACCTCCAGCGCTTGCGTGCCGATGGAACCGGTAGAACCTAATATAGCAATTCTTTTCTTTCTCTTCATGCCTTAAAAGGAGATGTATTCTTCGGGATTAATGGGATTGCCTTTATACCAAAGTTCAAAGTGCAGATGGGGGCCGGTGGACAAGTCGCCCGTATTCCCTATCAGGGCAATGGCTTCGCCTGCTGTTACCGTGTCGCCCATGCGTTTGAGCAGCAATTCGTTATGCTTATATATGGAAATAAAACCGTTGCGATGTTGCAACTGTATGACATTGCCATACTGCGGGTCGTATCCGGTAAAGATAACCGTTCCCTCCAGTGTAGCCAGTACGCTTTCTTTGGGAGCCGCCACCAAGTCTACGCCATAGTGCTTGTTGTTGGCGTCGTAATGAGACGAAACCACGCCGTTCACCGGCTTGTAAAAGAAGATGACGTCGCTGGGCGCCTGATTGGGGCTTAGCGAGGTAAGGTTATACTTCTCTTCTTCTTCAAAGGTTTTTATAAAATATTCCTCTGTTTTGCTGCGGGGTATCTCGTAATCGGCATTGACAACAGCCATCGAATCGATGGAGCGAATGGAATCGATCGGTATCGTTCCGGTCAGTATACCGTTTACATTATCTAAATAGAGTCCTTGGATGGCGATAATCCGTTCCAGCGAATCAGCACGAAGGGCATTTTGCATGATTTCCTTTCGCACTTCCACGTCCAAGTAACCGGGCAGGTAGTTGCGGATGGGCGTCTTTATAATAATAAATGCCGTAAAGCCAACCAGCAAGAGGGCAAAAGCAAACAACATAGAAAAGGCAGACAACTGAGACAAGCGGAACGACCATACCTCCTCCAGTGTTCCTTCGTTGAAGAACGAGAGTTTGTACTTGAAACGTATCCTATTCCAGAATGATTGAAAGTCTCTTTTCTTATGGTGTTTTTTTGCCATGCTTACAGTTTAAAACGCAAAAGTAACAAAAAAATTACAACTCCAACAATCCTTCGGGGATTGAGACCTTCAGATGCTTCTTCCGATGGTCTACGGAGACGACCCATTCTTCCACTGCCGGGATGAGTAATTCCTCTCCCTGATGATCAATTTGAAGCAGGATGTTTATCGTACTTTCGTCTACGTCGGTAATCTCACCCAACTCCCCATGCTTCTCGTCGATAAGCGAATACCCTGCCAATATATCCCAAGCGACATCTAAGTCACCCTCTTCTTCCTCCTCCCCGCCCAAAGCATCCAAGGGATAATAGGCATCCTGATTGGCCAATGCACGGACGGCTTCTTCGGTATCTAAGGTGGCTAATTTCACCAGCACAACCGTTGAAGTTTTTGTTCGGCAGGACTCGATAAAGAAGGGAACCAGGATGCCCTCTATCTCGCAAACAAGATAGGGGTCGTCGGAATCTCCGGTCAAATCATACTCCGTCACCAATCCTATCTCGCCTTTGATGCCGTGTGGTTTGGCGAATGTTCCTATTTTGAATACATCTTCTTTCTTTATCATATCGTTTTCTTACAAGCGGGTGATACTTGCACCTATGCGGTTGAGGCGCTTGTCTATATCCTGGTAGCCGCGGTCTATCTGTTCGATGTTGTGGATGCGGCTGGTACCTTCGGCGCTCATGGCGGCAATCAGCAAGGCTATTCCGGCACGTATATCGGGCGAAATCATGTTTGAGCCGCGCAATTTGAAGCGCTTGCCAAGCCCTATCACGGTAGCCCGATGGGGGTCGCAAAGGATGATTTGGGCGCCCATATCGATCAACTTGTCCACAAAGAACAAGCGGCTTTCAAACATCTTCTGGTGGATAAGTACGCTACCGATGGCTTGTGTAGCTACCACGAGGAATACACTCAGCAAGTCAGGCGTAAGTCCCGGCCAGGGCGCATCGGCAATCGTCATGATAGAGCCGTCGAAGAAGGTCTCTATCTCATAAGTTTCATGGATGGGGATATGGATGTCGTCACCTTGTTGCTCTACGGTAATACCCAGTCGGCGAAATGATTCGGGGATGATTCCGAGCCAGTCGTATCCCGTTCCTTTGATGGTAATATCCGATGCGGTCATGGCAGCCATTCCTATAAAGCTACCCACCTCAATCATATCGGGCAGGATGGTATGCGTAGCGCCATGTAGGGCTTCCACGCCTTCGATGGTCAGCAGATTGGAACCAACTCCGCTGATGTGTGCCCCCATTTGGTTTAACAGGGCGCAAAGTTGTTGCAGATACGGTTCGCAGGCTGCATTGTATATCGTTGTTACGCCGTTAGCCAGTACGGCGGCCATCAGTATATTGGCTGTACCCGTTACCGAAGCTTCGTCCAGCAGCATATAGGCTCCTTTCAGATGGTCGGCCTCTAAGCTATAAAGTAGCCGGTCGGGGTCGTAGGTCACAGAAGCTCCCAGTTTTTGGATGCCAACGAAATGGGTATCCAATCGGCGTCGGCCAATCTTGTCGCCTCCCGGTTTCGGTATCAAAGCCTTTCCGAAGCGGGCTATCAAGGGTCCGGCAATCATCACGGAACCTCGAAGAGAGCTGCATTTCTGTACGAATTTATCGGTCATCAGATAGTCCAAATCCACATCATCCGCCTGAAAGGAGTATGAGCTGTCCGACAGCCGCTCAACCTTAACCCCCATTTCGCGCAGGAGCTGAATCAGGTTATTTACATCTAATATATCAGGGATGTTGTGAAACGTAACTTTTTCGGATGTAAGTAAAACGGCGCATATCACTTCCAAAGCCTCGTTCTTGGCTCCCTGCGGTACAATCTCGCCCGATAACCGGCGCCCACCTTCTATGATAAACGAACTCATTTGCTTCTTTTTTTAGAACCGCAAAGTTACTAATATTTATTATATGAAACAAATCAGGACAAGCTATTGACAGAATGTCAAAAATAGCAGAATGTCAAAAAATGGTCTTTTTTTTCTTCGATATTTGAGGCGATTTTTGGCTTTTAACACGAAAAACGCAAGGATTTGTGGGTTTAGCAAATACAAAAAGACAGCAATGGTGAGTTAAAAGTTGAAAATTAAAAGTTAAAAGCGGAAATAATGCTCTACTATTTATATTTTCCTTTCAATGGCTGTCATAACGTCATCAAGGTACTCAAGGGATTTAAGAGCATTATAGGTCTTAACAGATATTAATATTAACCAAATAATAACTAATATTAAATGTCATTCACAATTCATCCTCATCTCTCCGGGAAATCATGCAGATGATTTAAAAAATGATCTGCATGAAATTTCCAAATCATGCTGATGACGTCCGACAATCATCTAAATGATTTCCCCAAAAGAAGCCGTCTTTTCAAAATAATTTTCCCAAATATTGACAAAAGCTTTACATATCCGCGAATTTTGTCCGTTTTGTTCGAAACTCCGAATTTCTCGTAACACAAAAAAGCTCCTTTTCCTGACAATTTGTAAAGCATTTAACATAAATTAGCAACATGCCGAAAATTAAAACTGTGCAAAACCACACGGCTACCAATCGGTTATGCCTAACGGCATACGGTGGAAAATCCTACACAAAAGCCTCCCTTGGAAATAAATCCAAAGAAGGCTTTCAGAATCAGAAGGTAATTGGTAACCCCTGTTAGAACTTATAGGCCAGCCCTGCCGAAATCAGCAGCCTGCAACATGTACAGCTTCTTCCGCCCCCATCGGGTCGTATATTTATAGAAAAATCTCAACCTGCATGATGTGCGATCCCAAAGGGATCGAATGATGGCGTGGGTGCCAATCATGGCTATAAATATGTGAATCCTTCGGATTCGGTTGATTTTCTCTCATAATTTATCGGTGGAAATACGTTTTCGTATGCCGTTAGGCATAGCCTATTGGTAGCCGTGGGTTTTTAACCCACGGAACAAAAGCTCCCCCCCCTCTCCCGCCGCGTAGCGGCGGCATCTCGGAATAGCGAATCAACAAGCATATTAATCAAAGAAAGCAAATATGTATTTTCCTTTCTATCTTCTTCCAAGATGCCGCCGCTACGCGGCGGGAGAAGGGGGGCATTATTGGCCGTGGGTTAAAAGCCCACGGCTACCAATAGGTTATGCCTGACGGCATACAAATCTGAAAGATAATTTTAAAAGTTCATCCGGCAAATGCAACGTTGTACAGTTTCTTCAGTGTCCATCATGGTAAATAAACTGCTGAGTTTTTAAATGCGTTTGCCTAATTTCAATTAGTAAATGCGAAAAACAGGAAAAGGATGAAGGAGAAAACTTGAAAGCATAAAGGCTTTTGGCGTACGCCAAAAGCCTTTATGCTTTCAAGTTTTCATGCGACAAAAGTAAAATAGAGAGCAAAAACTCCCTATAATAAGACTAACTTACTTTTGTTTTGTCATGAAAAATAAACAATTAATATCGGGTCAAAGGTATCAAATTCAATCGTTATTACAAGTAGGTACGCCCAAAAAGAAAATTGCCGAATTAATCGGCACATCGGTAAGCAGTGTGTATCGGGAGATAAGCCGCAATAAGGGGAAACGCAGTTATAGGGCGGCATCGGCACAGGAACTCTGCGATATTCGCAAGGAACGTTACAGTCGCAAACGCAAGCTGACAGGGGATATGGAACGGCATATAAGGGACAAGCTGACCGTTGAGCAGTGGTCGCCGCAACAAATTCTCGGGCAGGCAAAATTACAGGGAATACCGATGCTCCACCTCCTTTCTTAACGGTCAATGACGCGCAAATCGCGGTTTTCGACAATTTCAAATCCTTCCATCGTAAAACCGTGCGGGTTGTTGTCGCTTCGTGCTGAATTGATTAAATTACAGCGAGTTATCAAGCTGCGTTCCGTGATATTGCTTTCACGGATAATCAGTTGCCGCGCATAAGTAACCGCCCTGTACGGATAGGTATCAAAGTTGCAGGCAACGCTGTCAATCTGCACATTCTGGTTGATATTGCCCGAAATAATGCGGTTGTAGTAGCCCTTTTCGGTCAAGTCCTTGTAGTAGCCGAAAGCCGATTTATCAACCAGAAACAATGCCCTTTTGATATTGCTTTCAATGGCGTTTTTATCGGGCGAAAGCGTGAAAAACAGTTCGTGGAAACGCTTGATATGTTCCCGCGCTTCGACAGGACGGTTTTGCGAAAGGTCTTGCGACAACGCCAGCATCAAGGATTTTCCGCCGTCAAGGACATATATTTTTTGCCTTTGCAGTTCGGCAAAGTTGTACGCGCTGAACAGCGAATAACCGACAATCCCCGCGCAAAGGCAGACAAACACAATCCCGAAGAAGCGGATTTGCCTGAAACTTGTTTCCATATTTTTAACTGTTTATAAATGATTACTTGATTAACCGCCCTGCAATGTTTCCTGTCGCCACGCCTGCCATTGCTCCTGCTGCTGCTCCCGCTTTCATTGCCGTTGAAGTCAAAGCACGATTGTACCCACTCATACCGCCCGCCGAGATAATCCAATTGGCAACGGTGGGGACAGTGAAATAGCCCACAATGCCGATTATAAGGAATATGACATAAATTGTATTGCTTGCATCAATGGAAAAATTCGGGTTATTTTGCAATTCGGAAATATGTAGGCTAAGCATCCAACGCCCTGCCGTATTGCTACGGTGGGTTTTCGGGTGCTCGCCCCCGAACCGGACGTACACGTCTCCGCGTATCCGGCTCTCCACTAATAACATCAGTCTATTCATTATTAATGAGATTGTTAAGACAGTTACCACACAGGGCAATCGTTTTCCGCTTGCGGGCAATCATATTCTTTTCCAAAGGCGTTAAACCTTTGAGGTCTTTTAATTTTCTGATATGATGCATCGCTAACTTATCCGTAGCCCCGCAAAACTCACACTTCGCTGCTTTTAACCTGTTTACAAGTTTGGTAGCCTTGAAGTGGTACGGGTTTGGTACATTGTCAATATTTGCAAATCTCGTGGGTTCGTTTTTCTTTGCGAACCCGTCGTGGTAAAACGTCCGGTCTTTTATCTCGCCGCTTTTGAGGCGATACCTCACCGAAAACTGTCCATTCCTATTGTATTTTTTTCGGATTTTGGCTGCTTTCGTTCGGTATTTTTGCGCAAATGTTTTATACATACTGCGTTCCATTATGAACCCAAACTGTGCCAGACGACAGCAGTTTACTGCCATTGAAAAGTAATTGACTAATCCTCTTATTTCGCTGTTATATTTGTTGAGAATTTCGAGGTCGTCGTTGCAGACAAGGTTAGGTCTGGATTTGGGTTTCCATTGCTCTTTACCGTTGTGGATTTTTATTTCCAACACTTTGTAATGAAGCAATTTATTTTTTACCACATCTTTGCTCACCATTAGCCGTACCGATTTGTTGTAGGCACGTATTACTCTTCCGTTTGCACATCTTTTAGTTTCGTTGGATTTCCTAATACTGATTTCATATCCGAGAAATTTTGCCGCTTTTTCCGAATGAGTGATAAGGGTCTTTTCATCAGACAACTCCAGAGCCAATTTTTCATTGAGGAACATCTTTATATCCTCTTTGATTTTAATGGCATCCTGTTTGCTGCCTATTATCCCTATCAGAAAATCGTCGGCGTATCTCACGTATTTGAGTCTTTTGTAGTCGGTGTCCATTTCGTCGCCAAAAGGAAAGCGCAAACTTTCTTTTTGAAAGGCTTTGAGTTTTTTTATTAACTCCGCCCTCTGCGTCTGGTCTGTTACCACTTTTAATTTTTTCCGAATCCAGCTTCGTTTGTTTTCAAGTTTGATTGACTGTTCGCACCTTTTCCGTTCTTTTCCCCTGTCAAACTTTTCGGTGTATTCTTTCATATACTTGTCTAATTTGTCGAGGTATATGTTCGCCAGAATTGGGCTGACGATGCCTCCTTGCGGCGTTCCGCTGTACGAGTTATGAAATTTCCAGTTTTCGAGATAGCCTGCGTTCAGGAATTTTCTGATTAGTCGAATGAATCTGTCGTCGGATATACGCTCTTTCAGTGTATTAATCAATATTTGATGATTGATGTTATCGAAAAAGCCTTTAATATCCCCTTCTACAAACCATTTGACCCCTGAAAACGTTTTTTGAACGTCTGCTAATGCAGTATGGCAGCTATGTTTGGGACGGAAACCGTGAGAATGGTTTTCAAATTGTCCTTCGTATATGGCTTCCAATACCATTCTTACTACTTCCTGCAATAGTTTATCATCAAAGGCCGGTACACCGAGCGGGCGCATTTTCCCGTTTTTCTTTGGGATATATACCCGCTTCGAGGGTTTCGGCTGATAACTTTCGTCTTTCAACGAGGTTATCAGTTTTTCAATTCGGTTCAGGCTCATTTGGTCAATGGTTTTTCCATCTGCGCCTGCTGTCATGTTGCCCGGTTTTGCATAAATACGCTGATAGGCAACATAATACATTTCCTCGTTGAACAAGATACGGTACAGGCGCTCAAACTTGTAATCCAAGTTTTTGCTGTGTTCCGTCAGACTGTTTAATACTTTTTCTGGATTTCTCATGTCTCACACATTATCCGTTAATCGTATTAAAATTATTAGCTGCTTCCCTTCGCCATGTACAGGGCTTTCCCCTGCCCGGACTACTACGGAAGCTCCGTTGCCTTGCCGGATTTTCATGGGTCTTTCACCCAATAGCCTTGCGGCTTTCCGGTTTAGGCAATCCCCGTTTATGATACAATAATGTGGCTGTGATAGATTGTCGGATACGACTTCCGTCCGTTTCCGCTTATTGCGGTTATGCCATGACAAGTTCCTGCCTCTGCTACAAAACGACAATATCAGAGGTGTCACGGTATAGCGTGAGTAGTTATCTTCCGCTATAATCTGCTGTTGGGTCATTTGGACTATCATTTAATCAGTTTGGATTTTATCCTTGTATCTATCTGTTTCATCTCACCATTCAGTTGCAATTTGATAACTAACTGACTTATGGCTTTCCGACGTGCTACACTCCCTGCCGTCCTTTCGTGGGCAGATAAGTCGGTGATGGTAGGTAAATCATTGGAACACATACCTAATAGTTTGCCTTTACTATATTTATTGTATCACCTTTACGGGCGCACCATTCTGCAACATTAGTACCTGAATCTTGGCAAGTATGCTTGAAAACAAATCGGAAACAGGCAGCCACAAATACACCGACATATGCCGGCTAATCCATTGTGTTAATGTTGATTGAAAGCCATCATAGACCGAAATCGCAAAGGCGATTGGTCCAAGTATGGCTAATACAATCAGGAAGAAAGTCCGTACTGTGTCAATTACCAGAGCCGCCGCCTGAAACAGTATTTCCAAGAGTTCCCGAAACCAGTCGCGGATTGATTTTTTCAGGTTGTACATTCCGCGCTCGATTATTCGTATTCATACAAAATTTTCGACTAAAACCGCATTTTTATTGTTTTTGAATGATACCCCAAAAGTATTTTACTATATTTGTAGCTGAATGTAAGAGTGCAAAAAATCAGGTATTCGCATTTTTTTTTGAAAAAACTTAGTTTGTTTTTGCCAATTCAAAAAAAACTCTATATCTTTGCATCCGCTTTTATCTTTTAATTATTTTATAAATGACAACTGTTAAATTAAATAACAAGATTCATAATGGTTCTGTGGTATTTAGTATTTCGGAACCACAGCAAACTAATTTCCAATTTTCTCAACAGCCAGTAACCGAATTAAAAGGATTGTATAGAGAAAGGTATCAACTGAATAGTTGGAGAACTTTTGATAAATCTGTAATGAGAAAAGAATTTGGAAGATGATTGTATATGAGAAAGACACATCAAAATCCACATTTTCTCATCTGTATGACCTTTACCAGTTAGGAAAAGTTAAGGATGAAGATTTTCCTGTCTTTTTTGAAAATATATTCAAATTTCCAGAAAACGAGTTGAATTTCATTCAACAAGATATAAAACCATCCTTTCATTATCGCTATTTTTCCAATTATCTTTTTTACGACAATAATGGTTTAGATGTTAAAACTATTGTCGTTGAAAAAGACTACACTTGCCTCACTTTTTTAGAAGATTATATTAATTACTACGCTCACTGTTATACAAGATATACCAAAATTTGCAGAAGAATTCATTTGTTCAAAGAAAATTTTGATGAAAAGCAATTTCAAAATATGCTATATCACGGAAATGAAAGTTCATATCGCAAATTCTGGAAATCATATTTGGGATGTATCGTTATTAAGCCCCTGCCTAAAGGTATTATCGGAGTTACTTATCTAAAAACATACGACGGTGATGAATTAAGAGATAGACATTATACAGCAATTAGTCCTCAAATAATAAATTTATACGGGACTTCGCTTGAATTAAATACAATGCCATTCATTGAGCAAGATAGTAACGTTGGTTCTTGCGCAAGCACTGCGTTGTGGATGGCTTTTCAAAAAACTTCAGAGCTATTTCATACTAAAAAGCCAAGTCCGAGCGAAATCACATTGCTTGCAGGTTCTGACTCGTATAATACCGGAAAAATATTTCCAAGTAAAGGGTTAGAGCTTGCTCAAATATGTAGAGCTATTGATAATAATGGACTACATTCCGAATTGAGATATAGTGAAAATGAAATTACAGACCGCAGTTGGTTGCAAGGTTTCATTTATGCTTATTTGAAAGCGGAAATTCCAATTTTATTAGGCATTGAAATTGAAGATGTTGGTTCTCATTTGATAACATTGAATGGATACCGTTTTAAATTCGATACAGAAAAATTTTCTGAAGAAAAATTTTCTTATAAAAGTCAATATATTTCTAAATTTTATGCTCACGATGACCAGACAGGTCCTTTTTCAAGATTAAAATTTAACAAAGGAACCAATGAATATTTTTTACGCACTTCTTGGTGGAAAGCAAATGTTGATTGGAGTAAATCGCCTCAAGAAATCAGAAATTATTTCAAAGAAGAAAACAACTACTATAATTGTAAACCTATCTGTTTGATTGTTCCGCTTGACAGGAAAATAAAAATTCCGTATGAGGAAATTATAGACAAAGTCAAAATTATTAAGTATTTGTTTGCTGTGTTTTTTGATACAAGTTTTATATGGGATATTTTCTTAATTAAAAGCAATACATATAAAGAGCAAGTAAAAAAACGAGTTAAGCAGAAAAAAAATTTACAAAAGCTATTATATACTTCATTACCGCAATATATTTGGGTTGCACAAGCGTATGTAGATGGATACTACGAAGAACCAATTTTTGATTTTATTTTTGATTCGGTAGAAATGCCATATGATGGAAAACCTTTTTTATCAAACATCTATTCGGACTCTTTAAAAAAATGTATAGATAAGTCTAATGTTGTTCAAATTCAAAAACTGTTTTCCAATAACATAGAAAATACAGCATATAAAGTTTTTGTAGAAACAACGGAAATAATGTATGAATTGTTTCGTAAAAAAGAGAAACAAGATATTCTTGTTTCTGAAATCACTACTGTTTTAGACCAATTAAATAAAAATGCATTAGAAGATACAACTTCTGAAATTACCACTGCAATAGCTAATCTCTCAAATAAATTGAATAAAATTAATGAGGATACAGTTTCCATCGACAGGGAGTTAGATAGTAATATAGTGCAAATTCAAAGTAAGGCAGATGACCCCAATCAAATTATGACTGACAGGGGTATTCTATAATTTTTTATAAAATAAAAAATGAACACAGGGATATTATCTGATAAGTGGAATATTACGGCAAATAGATTTGTCGCTTTTTTTGATATTTTAGGATTTAAAGATAGAGTGATGAGGGAATCTCATCAAGCAATATATAAAGACTTATCTGAAATACAAATAAACGAAAACATTTTATCAGAGGTACTTGTAGATACAACTATAAAAAAATATTTTGGGAATGTAGATGTTTGCGTTGTAAAATTCTCTGATTCAATTGTTTTGTTTTCAAAAAATGATTCGATTGAAGATTTTACATTATTTTTAATCTCTGCCAGATTTCTGTTTCATTCTTTTTTGAAAAAGGATTTTCTTATCAAAGGGGGGATGGCATACGGAGATATAAGTTTGGACAGAGATAAACAATTATATTTTGGACAGCCAATTATAGATGCATATTTGCTTGAAGAAGATGTAAATTATATTGGGGTTGCTGCTCATAATACTATTGATATCTATAGGCAAAAAATAGAAAAAGATAATAAATTCTATTTATTACTATCACAGTTAATTTGTGATGGTAAAACTCCTTTAAAATCAGGATTTATTACACATTCTAATTTGAATTGGTTCCCCAAATTGGTTGGTAACGAAAATTTAGAAGGAAAAATACGAGAGGATATTGTAAATGAAATTATAACTAATCTAAAAAAATACTATTTAAATGTAGCAGGTTCTCCAAGAAGATACATTGATAATACGATTGATTTTCTCAACAAAAATCAAGATATTAATTTTGATAAAATTGTTTTGCCTACAACAAAATAAATAAGTTTCACAAAACCGCTGTCGTTCACAATTCGTTCAAACTGCCCGACCGCTTCCAAAAACTTTTGCACGGTTTCTTTGTCCCTCACTTCTTTTGGAACAAGAAACCCGCGACACAGCGTATTGAAATTGCTTTGCGCCCGCATCCATTCTTTGGTCGTTTTTGTCAGGAACAAAAAACAGGCGTGATTCAGGTAAGGGCGTTCATTGAAGTGCCGTTCAAAATTCCTTGAAAGAAAACTTAAATCATCTTTTTGAATATCCGGCTGGTAATTTTCCTTGATAAACCAATCGGCTTTATGCACAATACTGTAATTGGGCAAAACCTTGATTGCCTTCACCCAAGCTGAGTGTATCGCTTCATATTCGCTGCCGGTTACAGTTGGAAAATCCTACGCAAATTGACCAGGTGCAAAAGTAGCAATTAAATGCGTGTAAACCAATATGTCAAAGAACGCTTATTTCAATTACGAATTTCAAATTTCAAATTACGATTAAGGAATATTCCACATCGTAATTCGTAATTTTTAATTGATTTTCACAAATTCCACTCTCCTGTTTTTCGCCCGTCCCTCGTCGGTACTGTTATCGGCGATGGGTGAGTTTTGCCCTTTGCCTGCGCTTGTGAGGCGGTCTTTGGAGATACCCGTTTCCACTAATTTATCGACAACGGCTTTTGAACGGGCTGTGCGGAAATCGCTATAAATGCGAACAGCGCAAGGATAGCTATTATTTTGAAATTAAACTGTTTCATTGCCTTTTACTGTTTTATAATTAATTATTCTCGACTTCCAATTTTCTTTCGTACCTTTGCACCTGTAAAAAATTAGTATGATTATGAAATCTATCGTTGTCAATCTTCCGGAGACAGACGCACTTTCTGCGTTTGATGTGTCCGTTTACCTTGCGGGTAAGCTCTACGCCGACGAAGTGTTGTCTGCGGGACAAGCTGCCGTTGTTGCCAATTTGTCCAAGCGAACTTTTATCGAGTTGATGGGCAAATACGGCATCTCTCTTTTCAGCGCCAAAGTCGAAGACCTTCACGAGGATATTGCCAATGCCTGAAATTATTGTCTTTGAAAGGACGGAAAGAAGCAAAGCGATTGGGTTTTAAAATTACCGGAACGCTGGGCGTATTGTTTGCCGCCAAACAAAGAGGCTTGATACCTGCATTGAAGCCATACACCGAACGCCTGCAAGCCGCTGATTTCAGGATTTCCCCTTCAATCGTAGAAGAATTGCTGTCATTAAGCGGCGAAAATGCCGGTTGATAGTTCCTGTTTTTTACCCTTGAGGGTGCAAATACCCGCATATGTGGGTATAGAAACCTAATCGTAGCTCGGCAATAACAGTATATTATCGAATTATAATTCGATAAATTAAACTTTATGCTTATCTTTGCGGCAAGATTTTATTTTTAACAGGTATGGAAGCAACGTTATTACGCTTGAACAGGCACTGGGAAGGACAAAAGTACACTTCCCTGCATGAACGGGATTTGGTCGGGAACCTGAAAAAGAAAAAGGATTTGCCCCATATCCAAGTGCTGACAGGCATCCGCAGGAGCGGTAAATCTACCATTTTCCGGCTTATGATAAACGATTTGATGGATGTGGGGACGAACCCCAAAGAAATCCTGCTCCTCAATATGGATGAACCGTTCTTTGCGTCGCTATGGGCAAATGCAGCCGGATTGTACCAGGTAGTGGAAGCGGCGGAAAAGCTCACTGCCGTGAAGGTGAAGTATCTTTTCCTCGACGAAATTCAGCAGGTAAAGGACTGGGAACTGTTTGCCAAAGGCGCTTACGATACGCAGCGTTTCAGCAAGATATACATTACCGGCTCTAATTCCGATTTGCTGCAAAACAAGTTTGCCACGCTCCTTTCCGGACGGTATTTTGCCAATACCGTGCGTCCGCTTTCACTAAAGGAATGGATGCTGCTGCACGGTTTTTCAGACCGTTACGCCACGGTCGCCCGTCGTCCTGAACTGTTGCGGCTGCTGGATTCGTTCATGAAATACGGCAGTTTCCCCGAAATTGCGCTGAACCCGCCGGAAGACGATGTTAAAACCGAACTCCTGAACAGCTATTATGAATCCATTGTGCTGAAAGACTGCATTGTTTATAACCAGGTGCGCGACAGCAGCCTTTTTTACCGCCTGCTCCATTTCCTGCTCTCCAATGCCGGTGCCCCGTTTTATTATACCAGCCTGGCAAAAGCTGTCGGCAGCAATGAAAATACGGTGCGCAACTACCTGGAATACGCCCACCGGAGTTATGTTGTTTCCGAAGTGACCAACTTTTCGTTTTCGCTGAAGGAAGAAACAAGGCCGCAGCACAAGGCGTACGGTATCGACACGGGCTTGATGAACGCCGTCGGCTTCCGATTTATACAGCGGGGCGGCATGGTGCTGGAAAATATCGTGTATAACGAGCTAATCAACAGCGGTTATACTGAAATCGCCTTTGCCCGGCAACAAGGTGGCGAATGTGATTTTATTGCGAAGCGGGACGGGCAGTACCATGCGTTTCAGGCCTGCCACGAGCTGACGCCGCTGAACCAGGCGCGTGAAACGGCAGGGTTCAACCTGTTCGGGAAACTTCCCATAGCTTCCAGGACGATACTGACCTACAATCAGGAAGACAGCGCCGGCGACATCCGGATAGTTCCGTTCTGGCAGTTCTTTGGAATTGAAAATTGAAAAATACATGCATATGCGGAGTAGGAACGGAAATCAATATTGAATTTCCGGTAATGAATTTTAAACTTAGCGCACATAACACTGCACAACTGGTACAGACGCCAAGGCATTGAAACTGGTGTGAGAAGATTCTCAGCTTCCTATCTGAAAGATAATTTTAAAAGCTCCATAGAATGGGGTGAAATGTTTGCGGATAGTCATTAAAATTGTCATAAGTTTTTCTCATCTTTGTACCAACAATCTAATGACTATTAGAGATAATGATGAACAGACCACTTTTATTCCTTTGCTTTCTTTGGGGGGCTTTGTCGTACAGCTATGGACAATCTTCCATGAATTACAGGACGTATGAAAATATGTTACTGAGTCAGGAGGCACTATCCGTCAGATGTTTTATTCAGGACAGGCAAGGACTGATATGGGTTGGCTCAGACAAGGGATTGTTCAGCTACGATGGCTATATACCCCATCCCCACTTCCTCTATGGCGACAGCACAAGCCTGCCGATAAACTGCGCCCTGCTATATGGCGACGATTATCTGCTTCTCGGCTCACAGAAAGGGGTGCTTATGTATAATTATAAGCGAGACAAATATGAAGCCTTTCTCCTGGAGCTTCCTCACGAGGTACAGTCAATGGTTCTTGTCGGCAAGGAGTTGTGGATTGGCTCTATGTCCGGTCTGTTCAGATACGATTTGGAGGGGCATTCGCTTGAGAGAATATGGTTGGATAAGAAGTCGGTAGTCGAGATGGTGTATTCCGTCATCGTTGACGGCAGCTATATCTACATTGGTTCACATGTAGGCTTCAGTAGATATTCCTTAGCCAATAAGCAAATTGAGCATATCCTTCCTTTGCAGGGGGAAAAGACCATTTTTGTCAATTCCTTATTGAAGGATAACAAACGGGATTGCATCTGGGTGGGAACCGGAAACTTTCTCATTAAATATACACCGGCTACCAACACGATAGAATCCAAAGGACCGGCTTCCTTTGTAAAATCGATGTGCTTGGACAGTAACAACAATCTTGTCATCGGAACAGACAATGGTGTATTGATATACAACGAGACAAAGGTGGAGTATGTAAGGCATGACTCGCGCGACCTCAAATCGCTGGCGAATAATATCGTTTGGGCTGTCTATGCCGATGCCAATCAAAATGTATGGTTTGGAACTGATTATGGAATATCCATGTCGAAAGGCAATCGGAATCTGATATTCGTACCCATCCACCAACTAAGTGGTTCCATGGATGGAAACCATATCTACTCCATTTATAAAGACTCGCACGGATATTATTGGCTGGGAGGAAACAATGGCTTGATACGTACCGTCAACCTGACGTCAGACACCGACGTCAAATGGTATATGACAAATAACCCCAAACTCAGTATCAGCCATGACCATATTCGCAATATCTACGAAGATAAGGACAAGAATCTCTGGGTATCAACCGATGGAGGCCTCAATCGCTATGACAGTAAAACAGAGCAGTTCGTATGGTACAACATACAAGACAACACCGGTATCTATAATTCCAACTGGGCATACCAAGTGCTGGAAGACCCGACAGGGAACCTCTGGATCGCTACCTGTCTGAGTGGTATATTAGTCATCAACAAAAAAACGCTGCAAAACGCTAACACCTCCCTTTTCACTGCCGAAAAGTGCTTTACCACAGCCGACGGTTTGGCCGGAAACTTTGTGAACCATATCCTGTTCGACCATGAGGAAAATGTATGGGCTTTGGTCTATAATACCGGCGTCGATAAGATTAATACCCAAACCAACCAAATAACCCATATCCCCATTCCCGACCTTCCCGGTGGAGCGAAGCCGGTATTGATAGGATGTGACGCCGACGGGTATATATGGGTGGCCTTCCGGGGAGGGATGATTCGTATTGAAGCCACAACGCTGCAGATGGAAACGATTCTCTTTGCCAATCAGTCATCAGAGCCACTTGCCATGATTGAAGTTGGAAACAACATCTGGGTCTCGTCTTCCAATGGCATCTGGATTGTAAACAAGAAGGAACTGAAAATACATCTCCAAAACATCATGAACCGCGCCTTTACAGGTATGTACTACGCCCGGGAACAGAATAACGTATGCTTGGGTACGAACGACGGCTTAGCCATTACAAAACCTGAGGCAGTGAACAACAACCGAAATGACTCCCCTATCCTGATCACGGCCTTACACGCCAATGGACTGGAGCTTCCAACAGGAAGTTATGAAGGACAAAGCATCCGCTATATAGACCATATCAACCTTGATCACTACCAAAATACGTTTACCCTTGAGTTTTCGGACTTGAACTACTCGCAAGAGCAGAGAAGCACCTTCATTTATAAACTTAACCAGAAGAACGAAACGTGGAATATGCTCAGAACAAATGAAAATATCCTATCCTTCTCGAATCTCGAACCGGGAACTTATTCACTCCAGATAAGCCATCTGGGCGTTAACGGCGAACCTTCGGACAGGGTGAAAGCTTTCCAAATAAAAATCAAGCAGCCCTGGTATTTCTCTACGTTGGCTAAAGGCTTCTATTTCACATTCTTTATTGTACTCACCTTAGGGATTATTTATTTCTTCAAGGTTAGAAATCAATTGCGCTTTGAACGTTTGGAAAAGGAACAGACACTGGAACAATCCAGATTCAAAATGGATTTCTTCTCGGAAATATCACATGAATACAAAACGCCGCTTAGCCTTATCATCGCCCCCCTCAGTCAACTGTTGCTCGAATCAAAGCGGAACCCTGAGGAGAAGAAAATGCTTAATTTGATTTACCAAAATGCCATGAAGCTGAGTTCGCTTATCCATCAGGCCATTGATTTTTCGAGAGACGACAGCCAAAAGAATGTCGGCATGATTACCTCGCACATTGAATTTGTGGAATTTGCAAAGACGCTATTCTCCACGTATATAGAAAGCATGAAAGATAAACACATTGCTTTCATCTTCAGCTCGAAACTAAATAAAATGTATCTGAATGTGGATATTATCAAGATTGAATCGGTACTGAATAACCTATTGACCAACGCTTGCAAATTTACAAACGAGGGCGATAGCATTATGCTATCACTCGATTATCAGGCTGAAAACAGGATGCTGGAAATAAGGGTGTCGGATACCGGTATCGGTATCCCCATTCAAGACCAGCCCTATATCTTCCAACGCTTCTTCCAATCTTCAGACAACCTAAAGAATAAGGAAGGTACGGGGATAGGCTTGTGCATGGCGAAAAAATATGTAGAGATGCATGGTGGAACAATACGTGTGGAGTCGAAGGAAGAGAACGGCACGTCTTTTATTGTCTGCATCCCCGTAGAGATTGCTTTGGAACAAGCTTCTTCAGAAACAAGAAACGCGGAGGAGATAGACGCGAACAAGCCTTTGGTAGTTGTGGTAGACGATAATGCAGATATGGCTGAGTTTATTTGCAATATGCTGCAGCAGAAATACCGTTGCCTGATGGCTCACAATGGCAAAATAGGATTGAAACTGATTATGGAACTACTACCCGATCTGGTGATTTCCGATGTGATGATGCCTGTGATGGACGGCTTGGAGATGTGCCGCAGACTGAAAGGCTATATTCCCTCTTCCACCATCCCCATCATTCTGTTGACGGCGAAAAACGATAAGACAACCGAACTGAATAGCATCAACCTCAATATTGACGCTTTTATGCCCAAGCCCTTCGAACCCGCTATGCTCTTATCGCGCGTTCATCAATTAATAGCATCCAAACAAGAGGTAGAAAAGAAGGTAAGGATAGAGATTCTTACCGATCCCAAAGTAGAAACACATATCTCGTATGGCGAGAAACTTTTGGCGAACGTAACACAAATCATTGAAGAAAATAGCACCGATCCCAACTTCAATGTCATAGCCTTATGCGAATTAGCCGGCATCAGCCAAAAACAACTCTACCGAAAAATCAAACAACTCACCGGTATGACGACAATTGAGTACATCAAATCAATCAAACTGAAGAAAGCAGCCCTCCTGCTTACCGGCAAGAAGTTCACCGTTCAGGAGGTCATGTATATGGTAGGCTTCAACAACCATTCTTATTTTGCCAAATGCTTCTTCGCTCAATTCGGGAAAACACCTAATCAATACCGTTCTCCCGACGAGTGAGACGCTTATTGCTGACGGTTGTTTTTACGATTATGCTTTTTGTTGTTATTGTTGTTCGTATTGGTTTTGGTGGTCTCGACGTTTCTTGCCAGGATTTCGCGGCTATCGGTAAGTTTGCAGTTTCCATCGTTCAGCCGGATCGTTCCCTGAGAAAGTTCATTCATGTCTACGAAAATCTTTGTGTCTTCTACCGAGTCTTTGTTCCAGGTCAGGTACGATTTCTTCATCTGGTTAGCCAGCAGGTAAATCAGGTAATCACGTTCTTCACCACCTTCCATCTCATTGGCTTTCTGAATCATCTGTTCGATAATCTTTCCATAGTGGCGATAGTAAAAGCGATTGTTGTTGTAAGGAATACGCGGAGGCTTGCTGTACAGGTCTTCCTTCTTAATCACCTCGTACGGGAAATCAATATCCAACTTAAAGTCAGACATAATGGCCAGATGATCCCATAAGATGTGCTTGAAGTCATTGATGTCGCGCAGATGAGGAAAGAGGTTTCCCATCGTGTTAATGATAGCAGTTGCACAGCGTTGACGTTCAGCCCGATCCTCAATAGCCAGGCAATGATCCACCATATTTTGAATATTCCGCCCGTACTCAGGCAGAGCCAATCTCTTTAATTCAGTATTATAATCCATGTTCATTATTTATTTGACGTGCAAATATACTTATTTTTACCGGATTGACAAAAAACATTTTTTTAGTGTATGCCGAAATGTTGAGAAATTGAGAAATAAAGTATATATTTGTGGAGCTAACTTAAAAGGAATGTATATGAGAATAGTAATTGGGTTTTTAATGATTGTAAATATACTGTGTATGACAGTGAAAGTAGATGCACAAAATGCGGAAAATGTATTTACGTATCGGGTGGGCTTATTTGAAGTGACTACACTGGCCGAATCGATTGGCCAGGGAAATAAGGGTATTTTGATAGATGCTACACCGGAGATGCTTCAGAAGTATGCGCCGGAAGGAACGTTTCCGAATGGGACAAATGCCTATTTTGTAAAGACGCCCGATAAGAACATCCTGGTTGACGCCGGTTACGGACGTAATCTGTTTATAAACTTAAAAGCTATAGGTATTGAACCTGAGCATGTAGACATTGTATTACTTACGCACATGCATGGCGACCATATTGGTGGTATGCTGCGCGACGGCAAACCGGCTTTCCCAAACGCACAATTGTATATAGCACAAAAAGAGCATGATTATTGGGCAGCCGACGGTCGCGGCGAGCAAGCGCGCAACGTAATAGCTGCCTACAAAAGTAAACTTCATCTGTTTGAGCCTGCTGAAATAGGACAAAAGGCTGTGACACTGCTTCCCGGCATTGAGGCCGTTGCAGCTTACGGCCATACCCCCGGCCATACTGTCTTCCTGACAAAATCGAATAACGAGCAACTCCTTATCTGGGGCGACGTAACCCATGCTATGGCCATCCAAATGCCCTATCCGCAGATAGCCGTTACTTACGATGTAACCCCCAAAGATGCTATTACATATAGGAAGGCCATCCTTGAATACGTGGCAAAAAACAAAATCCCGGTTGCCGGAGCACACATTATCTTCCCCGGCATCGGTGCCGTAACGAACGACCCTTCCTCCGGCGGCTACCTCTTTACCCCGGCCAAATAAGGATTAAGGAACTTTAACCAGCTTCAGCTCTTTGAGGAGGCTTGGGAAGCTTTGTTCGAAGTTTACGCCGAAGCGGATATCAGTGCCTGCCTCGTATGTGCGGCGGATGCTTTCAGCGGTGAAGCGTACGGCTATGGCAGCGGATTCACTCAGACTGAAGTCGTTTAGCAAACCGGCGAGGAGGGCGCTGGCAAATACATCTCCGGTGCCATGGTAGTAACCGGGGATTTTCGGCACAAGGGTATAATCTATCTGTCCCGTAACCGCATCGTAGGTAGCAGCGCCGAGATTTTCATCTTCAAAGTATACGCCGGTGAGTACGACTTTCTTCGGACCTAACTGACTAAGGCTTTTGAGAAGTTTCTCAATATAAGCCTCGGTGTAAGGACCATCTTGATAAGTCTCGCCCAGCAGCAAGCAAGCTTCGGTGATGTTGGGAACGATGATGTCTGCCTTCTCACAAAGTTTTCTCATCCCCAAGGCGAAGTCGGGCGTGAATATCTTGTAGAGTTCGCCATTGTCAGCCATTACGGGGTCTACGAGGATAAGGTTGTCTTCCCGTTTAAACGTGTCGAAGAATTCGTTTACGATATCTAATTGCTCGAATGAGCCTAAGAAGCCTGTGTAGATAGCGTCGAAACGGATGTCTAAAGATTTCCAGTGTTTGGTAAAGGGACGCATTTCGCTGGTTGTATCCAGATAGGTGAAACCGGTAAAACCGCCCGTATGGGTTGATAAGATAGCTGTGGGCATAGCGCTTGTCTCGATGCCTGCAGCAGACAAGATAGGAAGAGCTACCGTGAGAGAACATTTTCCGAAGCCGGATAAGTCATGAATGGCGGCAACCCTCTTAAGATAAGATTGATTACTCATTGAACTAATAATTAAATTGTTAACCTAAAAGATCTATTACCTGTTTATATACATTCTTTCCTGTAAAGCCCAGCTTTTCGTCGAGCACTTTATAGGGAGCAGAGAAGCCGAAGGATTCCAATCCCCAAACCTTTCCGTTAGCTCCGGCCAATCCTTGCAGATTAACGGGCAATCCGGCGGTAAGACCAAATACTTTACTGCCTGTAGGAATAACGGATTCCTGATATTCCTTGCTCTGACTGCGGAAAAGCCCTTCGGAAGGTACAGATACGATGCGCACTTTCACTCCATCCGCACGAAGCAGGGCGGCTCCCTCTACCAATGTGGATACTTCCGAGCCGGAAGCAATCAGGACGACGTCAGGATTGACATCGCCTTCTACGATATAAGCTCCCTTGCCTGCCTGAAGCGCTTCTTTATAGCGACTTTCCTTAGCCGGAAGGTCTACAATATTCTGACGAGAGAGGATGAGAGCAGTGGGGGTAGCGATATTCTCCATTGCCAGTTTCCAGGCAACGGTTGTCTCTATAACGTCTGCCGGACGAAGCACCAGTGTAGAGTTATGCCCTTTGTGGTTTTTCAGTTTCTCCATCAGGCGAATTTGAGCTTCCTGCTCAACAGGCTCGTGGGTAGGTCCGTCTTCTCCCACACGGAAGGCATCGTGAGACCAGATAAACTTCACCGGTATCTCCATGAGAGCAGCCATACGTACGGCAGGTTTCATGTAGTCAGAGAATACGAAGAAGGTTCCGCAGGCTGCAATAACTCCGCCGTGAAGCGCCATCCCGATGCAGGCGCAAGCCATCGTTAGTTCGGATACACCGGCTTGGAAGAAAGCTCCGCTGAAGTCGCCTTTTTTGAAGGCATGTGTTTTCCTCAAGAAGCCGTCGGTCTTATCCGAATTGGAAAGGTCGGCCGAGGAGCATATCATATTTTCCACCTGAGTGGCGAGTACACTTAAAACGGTAGCCGAGGCAGCGCGAGTGGCCTGACCCGGTTTCTGTTCGATAGCCTCCCAATTGATGGAAGGGGCGGCTCCTGAGAACCAAACCTCCTGCTTGGCAGCTAAGGCAGGGTTGTCCTTTGCCCAGACTGCTTTCTCGGCATAACGCTTGGTAACTATCTCTTTCAGTTCTGCGGCACGTTTAGCATAAAGTGCGGCTACTTCCGGGAATATTTGGAAAGGTTTTTCCGGGTCTCCACCGAGGGCTTTTATGGTCTCGCTATACGAGGCTCCGGATGCGGAAAGGGGCTGTCCGTGGGTAGACACTTTGTTTTCGTAAGAAGTCTGATCTGCAGCTACGGCGCCTTTGCCCATCAAGGTGTTGCCAATGATGAGTGTAGGACGTTCCTTTTCGGCTTTAGCCTCGGTCAAGGCTTTCCGAATCTCGTTCACATCGTTTCCGTTTATCTTGATAACATTCCATCCCCAAGCCTTGTACTTCGCAGCAACGTCTTCGCTGGTTACTTCTTCTACTTTGGTAGATAGCTGAATATTGTTGGAATCATAGAATACAATGAGATTATCAAGGCCTAAGTTACCGGCTACACGTCCGGCGCCCTGTGATATTTCTTCCTGCACGCCACCGTCTGACAGATAGGCATAAATGGTCTGATTCATTTGTTCTCCTAAACGAGCCTTGAGAAATTTGGCAGCTATGGCTGCACCAACGGCATACGTATGCCCTTGTCCTAATGGGCCGGATGTGTTTTCCACACCACGGGTTATATCCAGCTCGGGGTGTCCGGGCGTAGGGCTACCCCATTGACGGAAGAGCGAAAGTTCTTCCATTGTATATTTACCGGTAAGGGATAGTACAGCATACAGCATGGACGACATGTGCCCGGGGTCGAGAAAGAAGCGGTCGCGCCCTTCCCATCTGGGATTTTCAGGGTCGTAAATAAGAAACTCCGAGTACAGAACATTTACAAAATCAGCGCCACCCATAGCGCCACCGGGGTGTCCTGAATTGGCCTTCTCTACCATAGATGCAGCCAGAATGCGAATATTATCCGCTGCTTTATTCATAACAATCTGATCATTCATTGCCCATAACTTTTAATTAGTGTGTGCAAATATACTCTTTTTTAGTTTAATCTTTCTAATTCTTCGGTGAGTTCGGCCCATTTATCCATGGTTTCCGACAATTGACTTTTGAGGGCTGAGTATTTGGTGTATAAGGTTGCGTCTGCAGCACCCTCGGTTGTAGCCAATCTCTCTTCTATCTTGCTAATGTCATGCTCTAAGGTAGCGATTTGAGCTTCTGCATCTGCTACTGCTTTTTCAGCTTTGCGGATTACTTTGCTCTGTTCCTTACGGGCTTCATAGGATAGTTTGTTGTTGGAAGCTTGCTCGCTTCCTTCATCAGAAGCCGATTGAATAGGGGTGGAGCGTTCCAGTTCGCGCAGGCTGTCCATCTTTTTATGCTCTAAAAAGGCATAGATGCTGCCGAGGTGTTCTACTACTCGTTGGTTGCCAAATTCGTAGACCTTATCCACTAATCCGTCCAGAAACTCCCGGTCGTGCGATACGACAATCACGGTTCCGTCGAAGGCTTTCAGCGCGTCTTTCAACACATCCTTTGAACGCATATCCAGGTGATTGGTAGGTTCGTCAAGTATCAGCAGGTTGACGGGGTTAAGCAGGAGGCGAATCATAGCCAGACGGCTTCGCTCTCCGCCCGAAAGTACACCCACCTTCTTATCCGAAGCCTCTCCACCAAACATGAAGGCGCCCAGAATATCACGTATCTTGGTACGGATATCTCCTTGAGCTACGTAATCGATCGTATCGAATACAGTAAGGTTTTCGTCTAATAGTTGCGCTTGGTTCTGAGCAAAGTATCCTATCTTTACGTTATGACCCAATTGTAGCTTCCCTTCAAAGTCTATCTCCTCCATGATACATTTCACCAGCGTAGACTTACCCTCTCCGTTTTTCCCCACAAAGGCCACTTTATCGCCCCGGTTGATGGTTAGCGTTACATGCCCGAATATCAGATGGCCTCCATAACGTTTGGCCACATCTTCCATAATAATAGGATACGAACCTGAATGGGGAGCGGGAGGGAATTTCAGCCTCAGCGAGGCATTATCCACATCGTCCACCTCGATTCGCTCTATCTTCTCCAACTGCTTGATACGTGATTGTACCTGAACAGACTTGCTGGCTTTGTAGCGAAAGCGTTCGATAAAAGCTTCCGTATCGGCAAGCTTCTTCTGTTGGTTTTCGTAGGCACGGAGTTGTTGCTCGCGGCGTTCTTTCCTCAAGACCACATAATCGGAATATTTTACCTTATAATCATATATCTTTCCAAGCTCTATCTCAACAGTGCGGAAGGTGGTATTATCAATAAATGCCCGGTCGTGCGAAACGAGGATAACGGCATTGGCCCGAGTAGCAATGAAGGTCTCCAACCATTGGATAGACTCTATGTCTAAGTGGTTGGTCGGCTCGTCGAGCAGCAATACATCGGGGCGGCTAAGAAGCAGTTTGGCCAGTTCGATACGCATCCTCCACCCTCCGCTGAACTCAGAGGTGGGACGGTCGAAGTCCTCTCTTGTAAAGCCCAGTCCGGTAAGAGTGCGCTCCAGCTCTGCTATATAATTATTCCCACCCATCATTTGGAAAAGTTCCGTTTGGCGGGTAAGGCGTTCTATCAGTTTGCTATATGATTCCGATTCATAGTCTGTCCGTTCAGCCAGTTGTATGTTGAGGCGGTTGATCTCCTGCTCCAATTCGTGGATATGCTCGAAGGCTCGTTCAGCCTCCTCTTTCACGGTGCGAACGTCCGACAAGACCATTTGTTGCGGCAGGTAGCCAATCGTCACATCTTTGGGGATACTGACCGTGCCCGATGTAGGAGACTGAAGTCCGGCAAATATCTTCAGCATGGTCGATTTGCCCGCTCCATTCTTTCCCACCAGCGCAATGCGGTCTTTCTTGTTTACCACAAACGAGATATCATCAAATAGCGTAAATCCTCCAAACTCAACCGTCAGTCCTTCAATCGAAATCATATCATGCTCCTTTAATTGATGAAGGCAAGGATCTCTCCTTTAACTACCTCATCACCTTGTTTGGCATAGGTGCCTACAATGGTTCCGTCGTAACCAACAGGTACAGGTTCAATGTTATACGGACTTTGTATATAGCACAGATTCGTACCTTTTTTGATGGTAGAACCTTCAAAAGGAGCTGTGGAAACGTCATTGAAGTCGTACTGCCAGATTACTTGTCCTTTACAAGGCGCGTGTACAGGTTTGGCAAAAGGATATTCCTTCTCTATTTCTTCAAAACTGAACATCGGGATTTCTACTACCGGTCGTTTCACAATTATCGGCGCACCTGCTTTTTCCTTTGCTTGTTCCAATTCCTGATTGAAACGTTTCTTTGCCGCACCCGATTTCATGTCGCGATATTGACGTTCGTGCATCGCAAATTCAAAGAGTTCTTCCTGATCCGGGCCTTTGTCCCAGCCATTTTCTTTCATTTCCTGTTTGAACCGCTCTAAGTCATCAGGGAAGGCATCTTGCGGATTGCCATCATAAAATTCCAGCTTGTTAGCTTTAGCCAATTCTAAAATTTCGGGAGCCAACGATCCGGGTAACTTTCCCGTTTTTCCGAGGATCATGTTCCAGGAATCCTTGTCGATGAGTGAGAAACGAGGCTCGTCTTTCGCAGCGGCGAAGATGTTCATCAACGCTATATTTTTGACATACTGGCTGAAAGGCGTTACCAAAGGAGGGTAGCCCAGCATAGGCCAGATAGATTGTACTTCATTAAACAACTGAACTACCAGATTGTTGAGTGTAACTTCTTCCTTCCCTTTCTGCTTTAACGCCAGATTAATGGCGCCATGCATGCCTCTCAGGTCGGCCATCATTGACCCCATCATACCACCCGGAAGTCCACAGCCTACTAACAAAGAAGTCATGATCTTGTTGTTCGGATCAATGAAATAACCCAGAAAATCGTCAATGAAGGTTTGTGTTAACCGGCGAGCCTCCATATAAGCGTCCATATTGATATTTGGCACGATAAACCCGGCGTCTTTCAACATCGCCTGGATCGTGATAACATCCGGATGAACCATCCCCCACGATAATGGCTCCATGGCTACATCAATATAATCAGCACCGTTTTGAGCTGCTTCCAGCATGGAGGCAACAGAAAATCCCGGGCCTGAATGTCCATGATATTGAATAGGAATATTGGGGTGATTCCTTTTAATTCCGTTGATAATTTGTCCATTACTGTAAGGACGGCCAATCCCGGCCATATCTTTCAAGCAGATTTCCTCAGCGCCTGCTTCAATCAATTGGTTGGCCAGGTTGACATAATAATCTACCGTATGGATGGGAGAATATGTTATACAAAGAGCTGCCTGCGGAATCATTCCGCCTTCTTTGGCATATTGAATGGAAGGAATAATATTCCGGGGATCATTCAATCCGCAAAAGATACGGGTGATGTCTACCCCCTGAGCATGTTTGACGCGATACATCAGCTTGCGCACATCTGCTGGTACAGGATTCATTCGCAAGCCATTGAGTCCTCTGTCGAGCATGTGGGTCTGTATGCCGGCTTTATTGAAAAATGAAGTAAATTGGCGTACCGCTGTATTTGGGTTTTCTCCGTACAATAAATTAACCTGTTCAAAAGCTCCTCCGTTTGTTTCAACACGGGAGAAGCAACCCATCTCAATGATAGCCGGAGCAATTTGTACTAACTGATCAACCCGTGGTTGGTATTTACCTGATGATTGCCACATATCACGGTATACGAGGCTGAATTTAATCTCTTTCCTGTTCGTTTCCATAAATCTCCACTATTAGTTTTGTTGTTATCGTTTCTTTTTCTTTGCTGCTTCTTGTTGGCGAATGATTTCTTGTTGTTGCTTTTGCATGCCTTCGAGGCGCTGCATGAAGCTGGACTTCTTTTTAGCGGGCTTCTTCTTATTGGCTTCGAGTTTTGCCAGCAACTTATCTTCGTTGATGAAGAAGCGGAAGCTGAAAGTTTGCATAATGGTTATCAGGGAGGATACAAAATAGTAGTAACACAAACCTGATGCACTTTGATTCAGGAAGATGAGCAACATGAAAGGCATGATGTACATCATCGCATTCATACCGGGCATCTGTTGCTGGCCGGTGTTCATCATGGCCATATTGATCTTGGTATAGACCATATTGACTACCGCCATCAAGAGGCAGAACAAACTGATATGATTACCAAAGTAAGGTGTGACGAGAGGTATGTACGTATTCCAGCTCACAATGGCGTCGTAGGCTGATAAGTCCTTCGCCCAAAGGAAACTTTGTTGCCTTAACTCGATGGAGGCTGGAAATAACTGAAATAGAGCAAGCCAGAAAGGCATCTGAAGCAGCATGGGTAAACAGCCACTCATCGGACTGGCGCCGGCTCGGCTATACAGATCCATGGTTGCCTTTTGCCGTTCCATCGCTTTCTCCTGACCCGGTAGTTTTGCGTTGATTTCTTCTACTTGCGGACGGAGTACGCGCATCTTGGCCGAAGACAAATAAGATTTATAGGTGAGCGGAAACAAAACAGTCTTTATTATCAGCGTGAGCAAAAAGATAGACAAGCCCATGCTAAAGTATTTACATAGGAAATCGAAAATAGGGATAATAAGGAGCTGATTGATCCAGCGAAAGACGCTCCATCCCAGCGGAACCAGTTCAGCCAGATCAAGGTTCACACCTGCAGGCTCAGCCTTGTCGTATGCCTTGAGGAGCGAATATTCGTTCGGTCCGAAAAAGTAACGCATTGAAGTAACCTCACGACCCTGCAAATCGAAGGGTAGCGTGGTCTGCAAGGAAAAGTATTTCAGGTAGCCGTCAGTGGAAAGCACCTTGGAATCAAGTATGGTAGCCTCGAAGCCATCATCGGATATTAAGACAGACGAGAAGAACTTATCTTTAAAGGCAACCCATTTTACCCGATTAGATAGTTTCAGTTGTTCATCCTTGCCCATATTCAGATTCTCAACATTATCAGCCATGTATTTGTAATACAAGCCTGTGTATTGGTCTTCGTATTTACGCCCCTTCTCTTGTTGGCGAATAGCTTGCTCCCAGGAAAGGTCAATGGAGTTTGTGTTGGGTGAGAGTATGCCGTTAAGCCCTTCCGACTTGATAGCATAATGAAGCATGTTATCATTAGGAGCCAGGGTATAGACAAAGTCTAAAGATCCTTCTTCACCGGCACGAAGGCGCATGGTAACTGTATTCTGATCGCTTCCTTTTACCGGAACGAAATAAAGGTCGGATGTATTGACCACACGGTTGGTGGCAGTTACTAAGGTGAAATTAAGCTTCGACTCGTCACTCTCGAAAAGAATGAGGGGCAGGGAGTCATGGGTTATATAGTCCTTGAGCCGAGCATAAGCTACGCGTCCTCCTTTGTTGGATATGCGGATTTCCAATCGCTCGTTTTCAAGGGTTGTAAACTCATCCAAACCTGTCATGGAGGTTGCAAATACGCCATATTTATTCTCAGCTTGTACTAACTTTGCCGAGTCAGGTTCATTCGGTATGTCTGCTTGGGTATTGCTATTCTCCTGAAATTGTTTTTGCGCTTCCAACTGCCGGGCTTGTTCAACTAAGGCTATGGAATCTCGTGTACGTATTGCTTCTACTTGTTCAGGTGTGGGTCTGTTTAGCCATGTAAACAGCACCATCACAAGTCCGATTAATACGAATCCAATTACTGTATTTTTATCCATTTATTATTAGGTTATTTATTTTCTATGGCAGCTTTTACGAAGCTCACAAAAAGCGGGTTAGGGTTTAACACGGTGCTATTGTATTCGGGATGGTATTGAGTTCCGATAAACCATTTTAGTTCAGGGATTTCAATTACTTCTACTAAACCTGAATCCGGGTTTTCGCCTACGCATTTCATGCCGGCAGCCTCGAATTGCTCTCTGAAGTCGCTATTGAACTCAAACCGGTGGCGATGTCTCTCCTGTATATGTTCTTTCTTATAAGCCTTATATGCTTTAGAGTCTTTTTGCAGGACGCAATCGTAAGCGCCTAATCGCATGGAACCGCCCATATTGATAATATTTTTCTGGTCTTCCATCAAGTCAATCACCTTATAGGGGGCTGTTTGCTCCATCTCGGTAGAGTTTGCACCTTCCAATCCCAGCACATTGCGAGCAAATTCGATCACCATGCACTGCATTCCCAGACAAACGCCAAAGCAGGGTTTGTCATGCTCCCGGGCATACTTAATAGCAATAAGCTTGCCGTCAATGCCTCGCTGTCCGAAACCGGGAGCTACCAGAACGCCATCCATATCAGCCAGCAGTTCCTCTACGTTTGCCTCCGTTACCTTTTCCGAATGTATCAGATGAAGATCCAACTTACGGTTGTTGTAAATGGCAGCTTGCAGCAGCGATTCGTCGATAGACTTATAAGCGTCTTGCAGTTCCACGTATTTGCCAACCAGGCCTATTTTAACGGTTTCAGTGGCGTCTGATTTCATTTTCAAAAATTCGTTCCACTTTGTCATATTTGGCGTAGTGTCGGTATCCATTCCCATCTTTTTAAGTACGGTAACGTCCATACCTTGGCGTTGCAATACCAAAGGTACTTCGTAAATAGTAGGTACGTCTACCGACTGCACCACGGCATTGTTTTCTACGTTGCAAAATAGGGCTACCTTTTTTAACAGGTCTGGACTCAGGAGGTGTTCAGTGCGCAGAACTAAGATGTCGGGTTGGATTCCCAATTCCTGTAATTGCTTCACAGAATGTTGTGTAGGCTTCGTCTTGTATTCTTTAGCTGCCGCAATATAGGGTATGTAGGTGAGGTGTACGCAAAGGCAGTTTTTGCCAAGTTCCCATTTTAGTTGTCTTACACTTTCAATGAAGGGAAGCGATTCGATGTCACCCACCGTACCGCCTATTTCGGTGATAATAAAGTCGAACTTATTCTTCGAAAGGAGCTTCATATTTCGCTTTATTTCATCGGTTATATGGGGAATTACCTGAACGGTTTTACCCAGATAGTCTCCTTTGCGTTCCTTTTCAATTACAGTTTGATAGATGCGTCCGGTCGTAATATTATTGGCGCGGGTTGTTGGGACATTGAGGAAACGTTCGTAGTGCCCTAAGTCTAAATCGGCTTCATGTCCGTCGATGGTTACATAACATTCCCCGTGTTCGTACGGATTCAACGTACCGGGATCAACATTAATATATGGGTCAAACTTCTGGATGGTTACCTTATAACCTCTTGCCTGTAACAACTTACCCAAAGACGCTGAAACGATGCCTTTTCCCAATGAGGAAACAACACCGCCTGTCACGAAAATGTACTTTGTATCTGCCACGAATCGTATATTTTAGTTATGAATGATTTCTACGAAAGTGCAAAGTTAGTTATTTTCATTGACAGAGAAAGACAGTTGAGTGAAAAAACAGTGCAGCAGAAGACAGAAATTAACTTTCCGTCTTCTGCTGCACTCTAAATAGATGTTATTTAACTATCTCAATTAATTCCACTTCAAATTTTATTGTACTGTAGGGTTCAATCACTCCTGTAAGTTTATCTCCATATCCTAAATCAAATGGAAACCAGAAGATATATTTAGAACCGACAGGCATAAGTGGTAAAGCTTCTACCCAACCCCGAAACACTTTTGTCAGGTCAATAGTGAACGGTTCGCCATCTTTTTTAGTCGAATCGAATACCGTGCCGTCGAGCAAACTCCCGGTAAAATGCACCTTCACCTTGTCGGTTGCTGTTGGCTTCTCACCCTTGCCTTCCGTAATAACTTGATATTGCATTCCGCTTTTGGTTTCAACAACACCTTTATTCTTCTTGTTCTCTTTCAAAAATTCCTTTCCTATCGTTTCATTTTCCCGATATTGATTTTTTTCGGCGTTAATTGCAGCATTATTAAAGTAATTATCAAGATACTGACGCATATCTTCTTCGTTGTCAAACAAGAAGAGGCTTGAATCACTTTTTAAAGCATTTACAAATCCTGCTATCAGATTATCAACATTGACCGATTCTCCGGGTAGATTTTTTAAGCCATGAGCAATATTAGTTCCATAACTTACACCAAATGCGTAACTTACAGTATCTTGATGGTTTTTTAAGTTTGCACCTTTGTGAAAATCGCAAGAAACCATTACAACAGCACATGCTGTAATCAGATTAATAACAAGTACATTTTTTTTCTTCATTTTTCTAACACTTAATTAATGAGACTAATAGAATTATACAATTACAGATTACGTTGAAACGTGCAAATATAGGTATTTCTCAGATACAATTGTACCTGAAGGGATTTTTGTACAAGGGGATAAGCAGTTAAATTTAATACAGATTATGCAAAATGAAAAGGAGCCCCCAAAAGGCTCCTTTGTCCTGTCAAGTTCTCCCTCAAAATCAAGCTTTGGTGTAAGTAGCATAATAGTAGCAGCCTATCGAGCCGTATTATTTACGCTTCAGATTAGTTACAGCTCTCTAATTTTGATGTTCCTGAACCAGCAATTGTAACCGTGGTCTTGAAGCCCGATGTAGCCTTCTTTAGCTGGGCCGTTCTGGAAACCTTCCCAATCCTTGAACTTGCTTTTTGCGATTAATGCATTCCAAGCTTCCGTCCATATCTCGTATTCAGCCACTTTTTCTCCATTCTGAACATGAGTTGCTTTTCCGTCTTTCACACGAATAACAATGGTGTTCCATTCGCCGGCCGGTTTTGCATTTGAAGGCAGTGCGGGAAGAATGTCGTAGAGCGATCCCGCCAAATGGTTGCTCAGCTTGTTATCCCCTGCATTCCAGTTGTCTAATACCTGCACCTCGAGTCCGGCATAGTAAATAGGTTTACCCGGATATTCTACCACATAATAAAAGATACCGGAGTTTCCTTCTTTTGCTATTTTCCAATCTACTGAAAGTTCGAAGCTGCTAAACTTTTTGGGAGCAAAAATGATATCCCCTCCTTGTAAACGCCCGGCTCTTTCACCTTGGTGTATCTGCATGGCTTCATCGTTGATAGACCAGTTTGTTGCCATTTCGGTGGAATTGCATTTGCGCCATCCATCAAAACTTTTCCCATCGAACAGTAATTGCCATCCTTCACTTTTTTCTTTTGCAGTAAGCGTATTATTCTGCTGAGCCATAGCAGAAGTAGCGCATAAAGCCATTAGAACTGTTGCATAAATGATTCCTTTTTTCATGATGCTATAATAAATTAAGTAGAATAAGTGGCGAAAGTAGTACTATTTTTTAGATAAAGATTAAATATAAATATGCTAAACAACACATTCCAGGGTATAGCGAGTGTAACATATTTATGTATTTTTGCGGCGTTTGCAAACACCATTAAATTAATTATTTAATAGATAATGCCTATGGAACACTAATCTGATTGTGACTATTTTGTAAAATGTGATAATGAGAATTTTTTTTTAAATCTAATAGCTAATTTGAAATATGAATAAACAATTTTGGGGATATTGTAGATACTTAGATTATCTAGTATGCAGAATTCCGGTTGCCATGATGTGCACCTTTCTCTTCTCGTGCATTCTGTTTTCTCAAGTAAAAGCAGAAGTTTCTAATTCATTAGTGGAAAATCCAAATAAAACCTCGCTTGAAGTATCTTCGCCTCAGCAAGATAGACAAGTAACCGGAGTTATTAAAGACAAAAAAGGCGAAACCATCATTGGAGCCAATATTATGGTGAAAGGCACTACCAATGGCGCCGTTACCGATGTCGACGGTCGCTTTACCATCAGCAATGTACCGGGAAGCGCTACCTTGGTCGTTACTTACATTGGTTATATCTCTCAGGAAGTTGCAGTCGGAGGGAGAACGAATCTGACCATCACCTTGGATGAAGACACCCAGGTGTTGAATGAAGTGGTAGTTGTAGGATACGGTACGCAAAAGAAAGGAGAGATTACTTCTTCTATTACCAGTATGAAAGCCTCTGATTTTAATAAGGCTCCGGTTGTCAATCCGATGCAACTGGTTGAAGGTCGCGTGGCCGGACTTACTATATCACGCGTAAGTACCGACCCTAATGCTACAGTTGGCATACAAATGCGTGGCGCCTCTTCAATTAGTGGAAACAATCAGCCGCTTATCATTATTGATGGCATTCCCGGTAATATGACTTCGTTAAATGCAGTTGCTCCGGAAGATATTGAAGCGATAGACGTTTTAAAAGACGGTTCTGCAGCAGCTATCTACGGTACACGTGGTAATAACGGTGTAATCATTGTTTCCACCAAACGGCCACAAGTCGGTGTATCGCAAGTGGAGTATTCCGGCTATATTATGCATGAAACAGTGTATAAACGCCCGGATATCCTTACCGGAGATGAGTTTGCAGACTATGGCAGGCGAACAGGCAGCACGGTTATTAAAGACTTTGGGGGCAGGGAAGACGCTTACGATTTATTGCTGAATAAAGATAACATATCCCATGTGCATAACCTGACTGCCAGTGGGGGAACATCGGAGATGAATTATCGTGCATCCCTGAATTACAAGAAGAATGAAGGTATTGCTTTAGCTACCAACAGGGAAACGATAAATGGATCCCTTGCTGTCAACCACTGGTCGTTTAACCGTAAACTACTGTTATCCTTCAATATCTCTAATTCGTTTATCAAAGCAGGTCTGTTACCTGATCAGGGAGCGTTCTATGAAGCAATTCGCAGAAACCCGACTATCCCGATTCACAATGCAGACGGCAGTTTCTACGAAGATTACGGCGGCTATGAAGACTGGAACCCCGTAGCCCGTTCGCATCAGCGTACAACTACGCGGGAATATAAAAACCTGCTAAGTAGTTTTAAAGCTACTTATGAAATCATTTCCGGTTTGAAAACCTCAGCGTTTGTTGCTCTTGAGAATAATGACGAATCAAGAGATATATTTTTCAGCCGCAAGGAATATACGGCTATTAAAGAAGGTACAAACGGTAGATCTGAGCAAGAATTCTATAAATGGGCTAACCGTACATTTGAATGGACAGCCGATTATAATGCTAAATTTGCAAATGTACATAATCTTACGGCGTTGCTGGGATACAGTTTTCAGGACTTCGACTACGAACGAGCTCGCATGCAGAATCAGGGATATCTGACCGACGCGTTTGGCACGAGTAACATGACTGCCGGTTCTTACCTGAAGCAAGGACTTGCCCTCATGGAAAGCGACAAGACTCTCAGTACATTGATCGCATTCTTTGCCCGCGCCAATTACAATTATGACGGGAAATATTTGGCGTCTCTATCCCTCCGCAGGGAAGGTTCCTCCAAGTTTGGGGCCAATTATAAATGGGCGTATTTCCCTTCTGTAAGCTTGGGGTGGATGATCTCAAAAGAAGGGTTTATGCAGGGTGTACCTGCCTTGGATATGTTGAAGCTCCGTGTAGGTTATGGGGTAACCGGTAGTTTACCCAACGACCCGTATATGTCTTTGATTAAATATGGAACAGGTTACGGATATTGGGACGCTATCAACGGCAAATGGCTTACGGCTACCTATGGACCTGGAAATAATCCCAACCCCAACCTCAAGTGGGAGAAGAATAAGTCACTCAATATCGGGTTCGACTTTGGCTTATTTAACGATCGCATCAGCGGAACAATCGACTGGTATCAACGTACAACCTCTGATTTGATTGGTAGTTATACAGCCCAGACTCCTGCACTCATTTATTCAACAATTATGACCAATGTAGGGACAATGAGAAACAGGGGGTTTGAATTAGCTGCTACCTTTAAAGCTGTACAAACCAGGGATTTTACATATACAGCCAATCTTACGTTCGCTTACGAACAGAACGAGCTGACTTCGCTCTCGAACGATATGTATAAATCAAGTTTTATTAATAAATATAGTTTCCCGGCTCCCGGGCAGATGGGTTATGCCCAGCGCTTGCAGGAAGGACATCCTGTAGGCTCGTTCTATGGATTTACATCCGTAGGCAGTGGCATTGATGCAAACGGACACTGGACCTTAAAAGACCTCGACGGAGTTGAAGGATTTTCAGAAGCAGACAGATCCTTTATCGGGAACGGTCTTCCCAAGATTAAAGCAGGGCTTCAAAACTCATTTACATATAAAAACTTTGATTTCAGCTTCTTCCTGAGAGGTATGTTCGATTACGATATCCTGAACGAAGGGCGTGTTTATTTTGGTACATCTCAGCTCATCGACAAGTCTGGTTCGAATGTGTATAAATATGCATTGGATCAAAAGTTAGTGGACGACGCCGTATTCTCAACCTATTTTCTTGAGAAAGGAGATTTCTTGAAGATTGATAATGTAACATTAGGCTACACCTTTAAACTGAATAATAAGAATCTTAAATCCCTCCGATTGTATGGAAACGTTACGAACCTGGCGACAATCACCGGATATAAAGGCCTGACTCCCGACATTAATGTGGTAGGCATAGATGAGCCAGGAATAGACCGCCGCGGTGTCTATCCGATAACCCGTACCTTCTCTTTCGGATTGAATTTTGGATTTTGATTGTGAAACTTTAAAAGATAAAACAAATGAAAGCTTTAAAATATCTTTGTATTAGCGCTCTGGTTTTGTTCATGAGTGGAAACGCTTTTGTTTCATGTACGAATCTGGACGAAACCATTTATCATGAGATTACTGCTGATAATTATTATCAAACTTCCGAGGAGGTGGTTGCTGCCCTTATGCGTCCTTGGGGGCATTTTTGCGAAGCTTTATCGGTAACAAAAAACCCCTGGATATTACAGGAATTATCTGCCGACGCCGTATGCTGGTGTCAGAAAGGACGGCACGGCTATGACAGTGGAGATTGGATCCGTATGCATCGTCATCAATGGAATGCTTTGGAAAATCGCGTCCGCGATAACTGGAACTTACTGTTTAAAGGCGTAGGATTGGCCAACAACATGCTGGCTGACATTGAAAAATTAGACTTCGCCGCCATGAATGTACCCATCCCCCAAAGTCAGGCAATTGCCGAATTGAAGGTGTATCGCGCATTCTGCTATTGGTATCTTTTGGATATGTACCGTGACCTTCCTATTGTAGAAAACCTTACTACTCTGAACCCTGAAACGAAGGATCGGAAGGATGTGTTTGCCTATATTGAGAAAGAGCTGAAAGAAAATATCCCCAACTTGTCAGAAGACAAGGCAAAAACGTATGGTCGCGTATCCAAATGGGGGGCTTATGCCCTCTTGTCCCGCCTGTACCTCAATGCAGAAACCTACACCGGAACTCCCCGCTGGGATGATTGTGTAAGCGCAAGCAACGAAGTTGCCAAGGGAGGTTATGTTTTGGATACAAACTGGAACGATCCCTTCAAGGTGGACAATGATAAAAATTCTAAGGAAAATATCTGGGTTATTGCATACGACCAGGTTTATGCTGCCGGAAATGTATGGTATCAACGTTGGTTGCATTATGCCCATCAAACCTCTTGGAATCTGAAATCATCTACCCATAATGCACTTGTAACACAACCTACCTTCTACGACAGTTTCGATGATACCGATAAACGGAAGACGGAAGGATTTCTGATAGGACTGCAATATCCGCGCAAGAAAGACGCTGACGGTAATTATTATTTTGACACCTCTGCAGAACCGTTGGTGGGTTCAGAAGAATACAAGGGTCAACCTCTTGTACTGGTTAATTACATTGAGGCCATGGACAAAGGGGAAGAAAATAGCGGTGCGCGCTCTCTGAAATATGAAATTGTAGAGCAGTCTCTTAATAACCAGGATAACGACTGGGTATTGTTCCGTTATTCCGAAGCAATCTTTAATAAAGCAGAAGCCTTGATAAGGAAAAATGGAGGCGTAGCCACACAGGAAGCGGTCGATTTGATTAATAGTGTTCGTCAGAGAGCTTTTGCACCTGCTGACTGGGAAAAAGCCAAGTATACAACTTCCACATTGACCCTGAACGAATTGATAGCTGAAAGAGGACGTGAATTTGCCTTTGAAGGAACACGCCGCTCCGACCTGGTTCGTTTTGACAAGTTTGTAACGACTGATTGGTGGGACAAGAAAGCATCTAATATTGCAGGATACAATATTTTCCCCATCCCGCAACTTCAGTTGGATGCCAACCAGAATTTGAAACCGAATGAAGCTAATGCTCTCTTCTGATCATCGTAATTTTATATGAAATAACTAACTAATAATGAATTTTATGGAAAACATTTCAAGAAGATCATTTCTTCAAAAAGGAACGGCTGCTGCTGCGGCCCTCACTATTGTGCCTAATACTATTCTTGGCAAAAGCCACGGATATATTGCGCCTACCGACAAACTGAATATTGCAGCTATTGGTATTGGAGGACAAGGGAATTCCAACCTGCGCGGAGTAGAAGCAACCGAAAACGTTGTAGCGCTCTGCGATGTAGACTGGAAGTACTCTAAAGCTGTGTTTGACAGATTTCCCAATGCAAAGAAATATTGGGATTATCGCAAGATGTACGAAGAACTGGGCAAGAGCATTGACGCCGTTAT
>BNTS01000018.1 GCA_025996775.1 Bacteroidia bacterium
AACAGCCGTCTTATTGCTACGGTTGTTATAGATGGGGATGCTGAGCGTAAGACCGATGCTTTCGTTAAACCGATCCCATACCTGTGTACCAAAGCCAATGTTCATGCCTGAAGAATTGCCCGTTCCCAAGCCTGCATTGAGTGAGAGAGTGGGGTAATAGCCTGCCTGAGCCTTCTTAGTATCCAGCTCGGCTATTTGAATGCCCAGTTCGCTGCTCTTCACCTCAGGCATAACGGAGAGGGCAGTGACGTAAATAACCTCTTTGCCGGGAAGGGGAACCAATACATCGTCTGCTGTCAGTTCGGGAATAGCCAACTCTATCTCTTCGGTAATATCCAGTTCCAGCAACTGTTTAAGTTGAAGCTTGTAGTTATCTAAGTTTTTGCGGGCTACCACCAACTGATACTTATCAGTGCTGTATTGGCTCTCCATCTGTGCCAAGGCAACCTTTGAAATAGAACCGGCCTTCAGTAACTTCTCTGAACGGTCGCGCTGCGCCTTTGATACCTCTACCGTATTCTCATTAATACGCACGGCCTCGTAGGCATAAAGCACCTGCATATAGTTTTGAATGATAGAGATACGGATATCTTTCTCGTTCTGCTCAACGCCCAGTTCGTTCACCTGGTCTTGCAATTCTTGTTGCTTGATGGTATTCGTGCGTTTGTTTCCGTCGAACAGCGTCCAGTTGGCATTCACGCCATAACTACCGTTATAACTATTAGTAGTTGATGCTCCGCTCGACGGATAGTTTGAGACGTTCTGTGAAACAGAGGCCGATAGCGAAGGAAACATCTGCGCCTTGGCCTGATAGGTATCTTCTTCGCCCGATTGCAGGCTCACCTTGCTCTTCTTCAACTGAATATTATGCTCCAATGCATACGTCAAACAATTTTGCAACGTCCATTGTGCAGGTTTGTTTTGTGCCCCAACTCCAATAGTGAACCAAAGAAGCGATAACGTAACTAATAAGAATGGATAATGTTTCATATAGATTTGTCTTTAATACGAAACAAAACTAACAAAGAGAAGCCACAAGAAAAAATCAAATCGTCAGACAGGTTAAATTGTCCGACAGAAAGGTCTTTTTTATCTACGAATAATCAATATCTTTGGCGCATAATACTAATCCATAAAAAAGTTCTACCGATGAGAAAGATTGTTCTAATTTTAACAGGCATTGCGCTTGCCTTGTTTAGCGCTGTTATCAGGGGACAGAATTATACCGGTCCCTTTATACCTCTCAATCTTGTTTCTGAAAACATTTACGACTTGATAGTGGGAGAATCTTCCGGCGAACAGGCGTTCTATCATGTGCTTGAGTTGGCTCCCTACGAGCACGATCGCAAAGGGGAAGAATACCGGGGTGACTTGCGCGAAACAAAATATGTGTATGACAAACTGAAAGAATACGGCCTGCCGAATGCTTTGGTTGAACATATCGGGACAACAAAGACTTGGGATGGCGTAAGCGCTAAGCTGTGGGAAGAATATCCCAAACAAGCCAAGCTTGCCGATTACCGTGACCTTGCAGCTTTCCTGGCTCAAGGCAGCGCCAGTACTGATGTAACCGCTCAATTAGTGTGGGTAGGCAGGGGAAGCGCCCATGTGCTTGAAAAGTCCAATATAAAGGGTAAGATAGTTGTAACCGAAGCTTCTGCTTCAAGGATACAGGCCGACGTTGTAAAAAACGGTGCGATTGGTATCATCACCTACTATTCTCCACGTCCCTTAATAGATCCCTTGCAGATACCGAATGCTTCCATCCGGCCCGAAGGTTCGCTCTTTTGCTTTAACCTGCCTCCCCGCGATGGCTATGCATTGAGGGATCGCCTGTTGGCGGGTGATAGCATCGTGGTACATGCCAAGGTAGAAACAACCGAGGTGGAAACAGATATACAGGTAACGTCATGCTTCATCCCCGGAACAGATCCCAATGCGGAAGAAATCAACGTTTCTGCACACCTTTTCGAAGGTTATGTGAAGTTGGGAGCCAATGATAACATATCAGGCTCTGCCGTTATTCTTGATGTGGCACGTACACTGAACGAGCTTATCAACTCAGGTTCCATTCCCCGCCCCAAACGTAATATCCGCTTCATTTGGATACCCGAATTTTCCGGTTCGGCTGCTTGGGCGAACGCTCATAAGGAGATTACAAGCAAAACCCTGTGCAACATAAACCTCGACATGGTAGGTCTGTGGCTCAGCAAAAGCGATTCTTACTATTGCCTTCAACGCACCACGATGGGTAATCCTCATTATGTGAACGATGTGACTGAAGCTCTCATGCACTATGTAGCCGCTACCAACAAATCCTTCCTGGCTACAGGCGCCGGACGCCCCGAGCCTATCAAGCCGGTCTTCAGCTTTACCGGATCACATGAGCCGTTCTACTATTCCATCGTGGCCAATTACGGTTCGTCTGACCACGAAGTATTCAATGACTTTGGTGTACAGGTACCAGGTATCATGATGATCACCTGGCCGGATAATTACTACCACACCTCAGGCGACCGTCCTTCCATCCTCGACCCTACACAGCTTCGACGCGCTGCAGTCATCGCAGCCGTTGGCGCCTACTCCATTGCTGCTTCCGATGAAGACGGCGCCCTCAGGATAGCCTCCGAAGTATCTTCCAATGCCATCAAGCGCTTGGCTCTTATACAGCAAGCCAATGCCCTCAGGATAAACGAAGCCAAGGCGGATAGCCTGCAAGCTACATATAAAAGAGCTTTGTTTGATATCGATGCCTATACCGCCAACGAGAAAGCCACTCTTCAGTCGGTACTTGAACTGGCTCCCTCAAGCGCTCTCCTTAAAAAGTTCATTGATGCCCAGATAGACAATGTGGTAAAGACAAGCAAGCTGAATGTAAAAGCCATTGAAGACCTGTCAAAAGCTCGCGGCGAACGTCTAAGTGTAGCTATCAAACCCATCGTACTGACTCAGGAAGAGCTAAAAGCTTCGAAAACCTATCCCAAAGCTACAGCCCTGGCTCGTGAAAAAGGATACGGCGTCCTTCGATCCACCATCACCAGAGACCTGCTAACACAGCATAATCTCCTCTCGGTACAAAACGGAGCCGAGATAGCTCGCCTTACAATCCCCGGCACCAACAGCATCCTCGACATCAAAAAATCTCTGGATGCCCAGTTCCCCAAAGCTGAGACCATAGACGAAATCACCCGCTATCTTGACCTCCTGAAAGAAGCCAGGTTAGTCAATTAAATGTAGCTTAGACTTTTCATATATGTCCAAAAACATTTGGGTACCGACCAAAATATGGTTCATCCGGCAAATTTGCATACCATCAGATGGCGCAAAGTAGAGACGCGATTAATCGCGTCTCTACTAATTTTTGTTAAAAACCGTACAAATTGTCAGAATAAAGGCCATTTTTGTGTTCCGAAAAATTCGTAGTTTCGACGAAATCGGCCAAAGTTCGCGGATATGTAAAGCTTTTGTCAATATTTGGGAAAATTATTTTGAAAAGACGGCTTCTTTTTGGGAAATCATTTAGATGATTGCCGGACGTCATCAGCATAATTTGGAAATTTCATTTAGATCATTTTTAAAATCATCTAAATGATTTCCCGAAGCGATGTAAACGAAATCTAAACATATTTTAATTTTATGGAATATTCACTTAAATTTAAGAATCTTTAAGATCTGTAAGGGCCTTAAAGTCCTTCATGGCCTTGAAGACATTGTGATGAGTAATTTAAGATAAAACGTAAAATATGAGAGCTGATTCCATTTTCTACTTTCCATATTCAATCATAAATACCGAATTACTATCATTTTGTATTTTGAAAACACTCAATTCCCGGCGTTTTTCGCCTGAAAACCCCAAAATCCCTCCAAATATCAAAGAAAAAAAAGACCATTTTTTGACAATCTGTCAATTCTATCATTTTGACACAACTCCTAACTAAAAAAGTGTGGAGACACCCGACCGGGAGCCTCCACACTACACAAAATATTAACAAGGGATGAAAATCTAATCAATCTTACACTTTCCCTGAAAACAAATTCAACCATCGCCTGATAATTTCTTTATTGTATCATAACAAAAAATAAATCTTTCTGTAATATTCTTAGAATACATTTGCCGAAAATAAAAATCAAATGTATTATGTACAAGTTCAAAGTTTTTTATCTCATTATTCTTTGTTTGCTTCTGACCTCGTTATTCATGGAGGCAAGTAATAATTTGAAGGCAAAGAAAATAGTTGTTGTCGGAGGAGAAGACGAAAATTGCAAAGCCGACCTTTCAGCGGTTCCAACAGACGAGTTGCAAAAAATGAAAACCTACACCTACAGGGTGAATGAAAATGCAGGCGTGCCGGTTCCTTCAGGCGATCCTTATCAGGTACAAGTCGGACTCCGGTATGCATTTTAAATATAAACAAAAAAAACAAAAACAATGAAAAGACTTTTTATCACAGTTATCGTCGGATTTTCAGTTGTCCTTGCGATACAATCCCAGAACATCGTCAAAGGGTACGTATATGAAGATATCAATCACAATCTCAAAAAAGAACGATCCGAAAAAGGTATACCGAAAGTCGCCGTATCCAATGGACTGGATGTGGTGTTGACCGACGAGAAAGGCTATTACGAACTGACGGTAGGAGATGATAATATTATATTTGTCATTAAACCGTCAGGATATGAACTGCCTCTGAACGAATATAACCAGCCGCAGTTTTATTATATCCATAAGCCCAACGGAAGTCCTGAATCCTATAAATACAAAGGACTTGTCTCGACAGGCCCATTGCCCAAGTCCGTCAATTTCGGATTATTACCTGTAGAACAAAAGAATGTCTTCACTTCTCTGATATACGGCGACCCCCAACCTTACAACGACAAAGAGATCGACTACTTTCGCCGGGGAATCGTAGAGGAAACAAAGAGACTCAAAAATCTTAGTTTCGGACTTACCCTCGGAGATCTAGTTGGGGATACCCTTGACCTGCATAAATCCTATATAGGAGCAGTAAAAGAAAATGGACTTCCCTGGTTTAATGTCATGGGTAACCACGATATGAATTATGAGGCAGTAGCTGATTCTCTGTCCGACGAAACCTTTGAAGCCAACTTTGGCCCCACAACATATGCCTTCAATTACGGGAAAGCCCATTTTATCATTATGGACGATATTATCTATCCCGATCCGAGAGACAATAATGGATATTGGGGCGGTTTTCGTCCCAGCCAACTGGAGTTTCTCAAAAACGACTTGAAATACGTGGATAAAGACCAGCTGATCGTCATCGCTTTCCATATCCCCCTGTTCAATGAAAATGGGGATACCTTCCGCGATACCGACCGCAAGCAGCTTTTCAATTTGTTACACGACTACCCCAATGCTCTTCTTTTATCTGCCCACACCCATTACCAGATGCACTATTTCCATGGGAAAGATGACAGTTGTCTGCGTCCGCAGCCCATACACGAATATAATGTCGGAACCACTTCCGGAGACTGGTATTCAGGCGCCTTGAACGCGCAAGGCATCCCCGTTTCCACCATGCGTGACGGAACACCCAAAGGTTACCTGCTGCTCAATATCGACGGCAACAAATACACGCTTGACTACAGGGTAGCCGGAAAACCGGTCGATTACCAAATCGCCGTTTATACCCCACGGGTATTGAAACGTAACAAACGGACATCGGCATCTATCTATGCCAACTTTTTTATAGGATACGAAAACGATAAAGTCGAATACAGAGTAGATAACGGCGAATGGAAAACTATGCAAAGAATCAAAGAGATTGATCCTGATCTGATGCGAACAGTACAGGATTTTGACTACGAAACGACCGTTATACCCGGCAAACGTCCTTCTAATCCGGTACAATGTACCCATTTGTGGAACGCAACCATTCCGACTAACCTGTCTGCCGGTAACCATACTGTCGAAGTAAAGGCTACCGATATGTTCGGGCGCGCTCATTTCCAAACAACGACTTATCGTCTGGAAGAATAAACAATAAATCCGTATGTTCAATTCTCCTGCCAACTTAGCTAAGTGGTAGCCTAAGGCTACTGTGAAGTAACTACATATGAACCCAGGACCGTGTCGTAGGTAGGGACCTTCTCTAAATAAAGGAACAATCCCAATGGATTCATTTTGAATCAGTTGGGATTGTTCGTATCTTTGGATTTACCCCCCCCCCCGAATACCGGGCAAAAGATAAAAAAACGGGGAAATGTAAACCAAAAGACATGTGCAAGATGCCGGTTTTCTGAAAATTTTGATACTAAACAAATGCAATACGCAATTTGCAAACACGTGTATTTCAGCGCAATGAAATTTATCTGTAAGACAATCTGAAAAAAAATGCAAAAAATTTGGTGAATAAAAAACTTGTTGTACTTTTGTGGAGTGTTTACTCTATAATTTAATGAAGTGATAATAATGAAAGATAATAAAGAACATATATTGAAAATAGCTTTTCAGCTCTTTATGCGAAAAAGCTATAAAGCCGTAACATTGAAAGATATAATACATGCGACAGGTCTTTCCAATGGTACGTTCTATTACTATTTTGAAAATAAGGAGCAACTTTTTAAAGAAGTGGCGGAACATTATATGTTTAAATTGACACGCCAGACATTTGAAAACTCCCCCAAAGATTCCTTGCATAATTTTATCCGGCATGCATTGAATAATTTTCGGCATATCTTCAATACATTACACAGAAACATGGAATCTGATTTGAATGTGAATTTCTTTTCTTTTCTGTTTGAGGCATTAAGGTATTTTCCCGAACTGCAAGAAGAATTGCTTAAATTACAGGCACAGGAAACGAATGCATGGGTCGAAATTATAGGAATTGCAAAGAAAAACAGCGAGATAAGGCAGGATATACCCGATGATGCTATCGCTAAACTGTTTATCTACGCATCAGACGGTAACCGAATGGATTATGTTCTGGATAAAGATATTGAGGCGCTGAAATCCAGAATGGAAATTTTATGGAATGAACTTTATAATATATTAAAAGTATAATTTTTTTTGACAATAATAGAGTAAATGCTCTATTGATTAATACAAACATTCAAATAAAATATATAATTATGAATTTAGTACATGACAAAAATTAAAATAAAGTACTCATTTAGAGTAAAATAGTTGTCAATTCATTTGTATAAAACCTTAATTTTCAGTATCTTATAGAAATATTTACGACAAGATTTCTCTGGATATGAAAACTAAGGTTCAGGACAAAAGTACACATTTGGTTGCAGTTTTGCAAGACCATTTCGGGAAAAACATGAATTTAGCCCGAATTAAGCTCTTTGGCATGTTTATTAGTGCATTATGCAAGGTTCAAACCGTTTGTTTCGACAAGCTTGCCATGGCCTTTGAAGGTGGCTCCAAAAGCGAGTCGAGTTTACGGAGGATTCAGCGTTTTATGGCTGATTACAAGTTGAATACGGATTTGATTGCTCAGCTCATATTCAAATTGTTGCCTCACAAACTGCCTTATCGTTTGGCATTGGACCGTACCAATTGGAAATTCGGCGAAAGCAACATCAATATTCTGACTTTGGCCATTGTCTATCAAGGTGTCGCTTTCCCGATTCTCTATACGATGATGCCCAAGTTTGGCAACTCCAATACGGAAGAACGAATCGCGTTGCTGGATCGCTACATCCGGTTATTTGGAATAGAAACCATTGACTGTCTTCTGGCAGACCGTGAATTCATCGGTGAACATTGGCTTGAATACCTCAATGGGTATGAAATAAAATATCATATCCGTATCCGGGAAAACTTTCATGTAAAAGACCCTCGGTCAGGGAAGACCCTCAAAGCCTCATGGCTGTTTTCTGACGTGAGGATTGGAACAAGCAAGTTCCTGCACCGAATCTTTTATGTCAACAATCAGCTCTGCTATTTATCTGCGAGCAAGATTAAAAATAAAGGAGGAGTGCCTGAATTACAGATAATTGTATCATTCAACAATCCGGATAATGCACAGGAAATATACAAAGAACGCTGGCAGATTGAAACTGCTTTTAGAGCCTTAAAATCCAACGGATTCAATATCGAAGATACACATCTGACCGATATTGACCGGATAGACAAACTTTTTGCCCTGGTAATTGTCGCTTTTACTTGGGCTTATATCGTGGGCATTTATGCGCACCAATATGTGAAACAAATTATAACAAAAAAACATGGTCGAAAGGCGAAAAGTCTATTCAAATATGGATTGGGGATTATTGCGAATATCTTGCTTAATCCTAAATCCACTCATGATATTGATATTTTCAAATTTTTGTCATGTACTTAGAATTATGAATCAAAATGTATCAACTAAAAAACAGACAATGAGCATTTTCCTGAAGCTCAAAGATTGGCAGTTATTCGGAGTTTTACTTGTTATTCCGGTAATTCTTCAAACAGTAATCATCGCAATGGTTTTAACAAACAGCGATTTGGTACGGTTATCTTTCGGTTTTATGATTAATCCGGTAAGGATTGCCGATATACTTCCAGCTATTCCTCCCGGATTGGTTATGGTAACTTCAGTCCTGACGATTGTATTTATCTCACTGATTTTCTGCTGGCTTTATTCGCTTGGAGTGAATCTTCACAAAAAGCTCCCGGAAGCTGCCGAAATGAAGTTGCCGGTATTCAAGGTATTTCTTTTTATATCAGCCGCTCATGAAATATTTGCTTCGGTATGGATGTACTTTTCGTTTCTCGAAATTTCGTCAGGAGAAGCATTGGATATGAAAATGTTATCTTTTACCACGCCATTGCACTTGATTTCAATCTGCTGTGCTTTTTATTGCTTTTATTTCATAGCAAAAGCGTTGAAAAGCATCGAATTACAAAAACCCGCAATTTTTGCCGACTGTAAAGCGACATTTTTTCTGCTTTGGCTTTTTCCTGTAGGAATCTGGCTTATCCAGCCTAAAATAAATAAATTGTTCAATGATAAAATATAATTGACATGTGCTTTAAAATAATAAAAATCATGATAACGCTTCTCCTTTTTCTATTGATGAAGTTGTTATTCTTTCCATTCTGGTAGAATCCAATTATTTATGTATTAACCATTTATTGATAGAAAATGAATAAATATTTTTTCTCGCTAATAATTTTGGCGACCGTATTTACTCCTGTAAGCGCTCAGATGAAACTGACTTTTTTTAAAGGAATCAAAGCGAATATCGCCTTATCGGATTACCATCCGATAAATACCGAAAGTAATCCGGGCATTGGTGCAACGCTTGGAAGCTACGATAAACTGGAAATCGGAAAACACTTTGCATTGCAAGGCGAATTTCTGTTCCGCTATGCGACTTCCAATATTCGTGATAATTCATCCGGTGGGATGAACAAGTTCACTTATCGGGGAATTGAAGCGAACCTTTACGCAGTTGGTCAGTTCAATAGCGGTTCGGGGAAAACTTTTTTCGGCATAGGCCCTTACACGGGGTATGGGCTTGAAGCAAAAAAATATCTGAATCGCTGGAATGTTGGTGCAGGGATTATTTTCGGCTATGAATTTGCCAATGGTATTTGCATTGATGCTGCATATCAAAGAGGATTTCCCAATCTGCTGAATACAAGTAACAATGATATAGCTATAAAAACACAGGCTTTCAGTCTGGGATTGGGGTATAAGTTTCGTATTTTTAATTTCAAGCTGGATAAAAATAAAATCAGGAAAGCATTTTTTGATTAACTCTTGACGAATTGCAAATTGCTCATCCGGCAAATGAGTAGAATTGACGATAGCCTAATATCTACGTATCCGTATGCCGTCAGGCAGTATTACCAATTACTACCTTGAAGATATTTCAAATACCCTGTTGAGGGTATTTTATTTTGAGGGAGTAATTTCTAATTTTGCAGCCAATATGATTGAATTAAGGAACATTACGAAGGAATTTACCCATAAGGGAAGAGTAACTACTGCATTGTCAGACGTATCACTCACTGTACCTGAAGGAAAGATAGTGGGTGTCATTGGCGAGTCGGGAGCCGGTAAAAGCACCCTTATTCGCTGTGTAAACTTATTAGAGCGTCCTACCAAAGGGGAGGTCATCGTTGATGGCGTAAACCTCATACAGCTTTCTTCTTCTGAGCTTACCCGGGAACGTCGACATATCGGCATGATTTTCCAGCACTTCAACCTCCTTGCTTCGCGCACTGTTTTCAATAACGTGGCTTTCCCCCTGGAACTTATACATACCCCGAAAGCAGGCATTCAAAAGCGGGTAGAGGAGCTACTATCTCTCGTAGGGCTTGAGGAAAAGGCAAACGACTACCCGGCCAAGTTGTCAGGCGGACAAAAGCAGCGAGTAGCCATTGCCCGCGCACTGGCAAGCAATCCCCACATCCTTCTTTGCGATGAAGCAACCAGCGCTCTCGACCCGGCAACCACCAAGACAATCCTGGCCCTTCTGAAAGAAATCAACATGACGCTCAACCTGACCATCCTGCTCATTACCCACCAGATGGAAGTCGTAAAAGCTATCTGCGACGAAGTAGTAGTATTGAGTGGTGGCAAACGGGTAGATAATGATTCAGGTTTAAACTTTTCATATTATATATAGAATGGTAGATTTATTCCTTAAAGGTACTTGGGAAACCCTGATCATGACATTTGCCTCCGGCTTCTTCGGAGCTTTGATAGGTATCCCCCTCGGCGTACTGCTCTTTATCACCCGCCCGGGGCAAATAAAAGAAAGCCTGATATTCAACTCTGTTCTCTCAGCCATCATAAACATATTCCGGGCCATCCCGTTCATCATTCTTATTGTATGGATGATACCCTTCACCCGCATGGTGGTAGGAACCTCCATAGGAGTTGTTGCTGCCTTGGTGCCGCTAAGCGTAGGCGCTGCCCCGTTTATTGCCCGTATGGCCGAAAACAGTTTCCTTGAAGTCCCTTCCGGATTGATAGAAGCTTCACGTGCCATGGGCGCCACCCCTCTTCAAATAATAAGGAAAGTTTTAATCCCCGAATCTCTCCCTTCTTTAATTAATAGCATAACAATTACATTAATAACGTTAGTGGGTTATTCGGCTATGGGAGGAGCAGTAGGAGCGGGGGGGCTCGGTCAGATTGGATACCAATACGGATATGTAGGCTATGATACTGTAACAATGAATATTGTGTTAATATTATTAGTGTTGTTAGTCTTCATCATCCAGTTTACAGGCAATAGAATATCCAAAGCAACAGACCATAGATAAACAATTATAAAAATAATAAACAACATGAGAATAATAAATAAACAATTACTATTTTTACTATCGTTTGTCTTCTTTACCGCCTGCACCGGCAAGCCGAAGCAGAGCGACCCTCACCACCTGATAGTAGGCGTAGTAGCAGGCCCCGAGTACCAACTCGCTGAAGCCGCTAAAAAGGTAGCCCTCGAAAAATTTGCGCTCGATGTGGAACTCGTTGCTTTCAATGACTACATTATGCCCAACACAGCTCTCGACCAGAAAGACATCGAAGTAAATGTCTACCAAACACGTCCCTTCCTGGAAGAACAAGCCGGTCAAAGAGGCTATAAATTCGCCATTGTAGGTAATACATTTATCTACCCCATGGCAGGTTATTCCAAGAAGATTAAAGACATCTGCGAGCTAAAGGAAGGAGCTACCATCGTAGTCCCGAATGACGCCACCAATGAAGGTCGCGCCCTTTTACTATTGGAAAGCAAAGGTATCATCAAACTGGCTGAAGGTCGTGGATATGCTCCCCGACTGATAGACATACAAGACAACCCCCTTCGCCTCCGCATATTGGAACTTGAGGCGCCCCAGTTACCCCGTTCGTTAGATGATTCCCATGTAGACTTAGCCGTTATAAACAACAGCTTTGCCGTTAAAGCCGGACTATTCCTGCAAAACGGTGTGATTGTGGAAGACAAAAGCTCTCCCTACGTGAATCTGATCGTTGCCCGCGAAGACAATCAGAACGAAGAGAAGATAAAGCAATTCGTACAAGCTTATCAAAGCGACGAAGTAATAGCTGCAGCAAAAGAACAATTTAAAGACGGAGCGATTCCCGGTTGGTAAATATATGACACTTGCAAATCTAAGACTACAAATCACACGAAAGGCGAAGCAGTTAGGCGCAGACTTGGTTGGCTTTGCTCCTGTATCCCGATGGGAAGAGCTGAACGAAGTACCTGCTCCTTTTTATCCACAGCATATCTTCCCTTTCACTCGAACAGTTATTGTGCTGGCAGTCCCTGTTTTTATCCCCATGGTAGACACGACTCCCTCGGTAGTCTATGCCGAGCTTTACAATACCACTAACCGTATACTCGACGAAATGGCCTACAAGCTTGCACAATTTATAAATGGTAAAGGACACCGTTCCGTATACTTCCCTCGTGATGCCTACGGCGACATATCCGCCTTGATAGACAAACCCGAAGCGGCATTCTCACATGTATTGGCAGCCAAATATGCAGGCTTGGGCACCATAGGCTTCAGCCATGCCCTTTTGACGAAGGAATACGGCCCCCGTGTTCGCCTGGTATCTGTATTTACGGATGCAGAGCTTTCGCCCGACCCCATGCCGGAGAAAGAGTTGTGCATCCATTGCGAGCTATGCAGCAAATGCTGTCCCACAGACTCGCTACTATCCTCCCAAAAGCCCGTAGCCGATATGGACAAGCACAATTGCTCCATATACCACCAACAACTAAAGCAGCGTTTCTGCTACCCCTGCGGTGTCTGCATAAAAGTCTGCCCCATAGGCAACGATCGCAAACTATACGGTCAGCCCACTCAAAAGTACCTGAAAGAAAAGAAAGATCTGGGAAAAGAAGTCAACTCCAACGATTACCCCGACTGGACCCATATCCGCAATTTCGGCTCCCTTTAGTTCGTTGTAGTGTATAATGGAGACGCAGCACGCCACGTCTCTACTTTTTTGCTATCTTTGCCCCAAAATAATAACAAAAATGGAAAAACATTTCTCCTCACGGCTTATTCATCTTGGCGATCACTTCCCGGAGTCAATATCCAGAAGCAAAACAATCCCTATCGCCATGACGTCTGTCTTCTCCTTCGATGATGTTGAATCGCTTGATCAAGTGTATGATGGACAAACACCGGGCTACATTTACACCCGCAACGGCAACCCTGTACACGATGGCCTCACCGAAATAATGGCAGATATTGAAGAAGGGCAGGCTGCCCTGGCCTACTCATCCGGCATGGCTGCCATCTCGCTAAGCATTATTTCCGGGCTTAAATCAGGCGACCACGTGATAGCCGCCAGTGTACTCTACGGAGGAAGCTTCCAGTTTCTCAAAACAGAATTAGCCCGCTTTAATATAACCGTTTCCTTTATAGACCCGGTTACCGAGGATTTAACTCCATACTTCACCCTCCAAACCAAAATAGTATATGTAGAGACTATCTCCAATCCGACCATGGAGACGCTGGATCTGCCCGCACTGGCAGAAATAGCCCACGCTCATGGAGCCAAGCTTATCGTTGACAATTCATTTGCCACCCCAATAATCTGTCAGCCTCTTCTGCTGGGAGCAGACGTTGTAGTTTATAGCGCCACCAAATATATTGGCGGCCATAGCGACGTAACAGCCGGCATAGTTGTATCAGACAAAGATACCATAAGCCGCATCTATGCCTCCGGACTCCTTTTCGGCCCCACAATAAGTCCCTTCGACGCCTGGCTGCTCATAAGAAGCCTCCGGACACTCGAACTTCGCGTCCGTCAGCACTCGGAAAATGCCCTCAAACTGGCTGAATACTTTGAAACCAATCCCGCCATAAGCGGCGTATACTACCCCGGTCTTAAATCGTCGCCCACGCATGAAGTGGCCCGTCGTATATTCAACAACAACCTCTACGGAGGCATGTTGAGTATAGACTTGAAAGGTGGTGAGCCAAAAGCATACGCATTACTCAGGAACCTCGAAACCATCAAGTTCGTTCCAAGTCTGGCAGGCGTATCTACCTCCACTTCCTATCCTGCCAAAACCTCTCATCGTTCGCTCAACGACGAGGAACTCAAAAAGGCGCATATTTCCAAGGGTTTGATACGTGTCTCGGTAGGTCTTGAATATATTGATGATATTATTGACGAGTTTGACAGAACATTAGCAAAGATTTAAGAAAATGTGTATCTTTGGGAGTTATTAATCTTTTAAAGATACCAACGTGATTTTGCATGATTATAAGTGCATCGAAAACTTCCAGGAGAACGACATTTATCTCCCGATCGTTGTATTAGAGGAGCTTGATAAATTTAAAAAAGGAAGCGAGCAAATAAACTATAATGCCCGCGAGTTTGTTCGCGAACTTGATATTCTGACCGGTAACGACCTATTCCTTAAGGGAGCCTCTCTCGGCCCCGGCCTTGGCACCTTATTCGTTGTAACAGGCGACAAATACCAGGAGAAAATAGCACTATCGTTTCCTGAACGTACACCCGACCATCGCATCCTTTCCTGTGCCATGACCGTAGCCGAGAATCACAGAGACATGCAAACCATCCTGGTAACAAAGGATATCAACCTGCGCATGAAGTCCCGCTCACTCGGCATAGCCGTGGAAGACTACATAACAGACAAGGTAGTAGATGTTGACATCTTTGAACGTGCAGAGGAAACCTACGAGCATATCAACCCCGATATCATAGATAAATTATATGCTTCATTGGATGGTATAGATGTGGAAAGCTTAGGATTGAAAGCCGTATTAAAGCCAAATGATTGCTTTATATTGAAGAGTATACGCAACTCTGTTCTTGCACGTTACAATCCTTTCACAAATACAGTGAAGCGGGTAGAGAAGGGAACAAACTACGGCATACAGCCCCGCAATGCAGAGCAATCTTTTGCCTTTGATGTGCTAAACGACCCCAACGTGAAATTAGTGGGCGTCACCGGAAAAGCAGGTACCGGAAAGACTCTCCTGGCTCTCGCTTCCGCCCTCAAACAGGCAGATCAATACCAGCAAATCCTTCTGGCTCGTCCCATAGTAGCCTTAGCCAATAAAGACATCGGCTTCCTACCCGGCGACGAAAAGCAGAAGATTGCTCCCTACATGCAGCCCCTGTTCGATAATCTCAATGTGATAAAGGGTCAATTCCCCCCTAATGGTTCGGATGCCCGCAAAATTGACGAGTGGCAAAAAAATAATAAATTGGTTATAGAGGCTCTCGCTTTCATACGCGGTCGAAGCCTGTCTGAAACTTTCTGTATCATTGATGAAGCTCAAAATCTCACCCCCCACGAGGTGAAAACGATCATCACACGTGCCGGAGAAGGAACAAAGATGGTATTCACAGGAGACCTGCAACAAATAGACTCTCCTTATCTCGATGCTCAAAGCAACGGTCTTGCCTACATGATAGACAAGATGAAAGGACAGGACATATTTGCACACATAAATCTGGTGAAAGGTGAACGAAGCCACTTGGCCGAATTAGCCTCCAACCTGCTATAAAAACTCAGCACAAACTTAGCACAAACATGGGACAACTAAAATATACAGGCGCGGGAGACGCGGTACGCCACGTCTCCACAATTAATTTTGGAGGGTTGTAACACTTATTAGCCGGTCATAGCGAGCGCCAAAGGGGCGGTAGTAGACAAAAATAGCATATTCATTTTCGGTTTGATAGAAGTTCCCTTCTATCAAACCGCTTTCAGCTAAAGTTTGTCCGTTCGGCACAAAGAGGTAGCTATAGTTATAGTTGCCCTGTTTGAGCAGAACGGATTTCTCATATTGCCCCGTGTCGAAATTGTACCCCATCTTGCTTCGTTCATCTAACACATTATTATATATATCGCTTAAAAGATAGACGGAACCTCCTAATAACGGCTCTGAATTTAACCCAAAATGCACCATGTCGTAATCCGCTTCTGTATCCGGATCATCACACTTACTGCATCGTATGAGAAAGCGCCCGTCCTGATCCTGGTCATACTGATAGGTACGATTGCTACGCACTTGACCTGTCTGCAAGAAAACATGATAATAAGGGTTCTGAAATCTAATCCGTTCAACCCCCATACCATTATACGTGTTACTCAGAAACTCAAAACGCCTGTATTCATTTCCTGCCTCAAATATCTGTTTACGATTTTGATCATATACAAGCCTATCTCTCAGGATAGAGGTAGGAGTAAGGTTCGTCACGACATTGTCTCTCCTTCGATTTTGGAACACATAAATTCTCAGGTCTGTCTGCGGGTAGGTAATCGCAAAGTTTTGCAAGAACAAAGTAAAGTTCACCTGTTGATGCTCCTTGTTAAAGTCCTTCAACGTATTCCCCGTCACCTCGCCTGTTACCTTTACCAAGGATTCCACAACTGAGAAGCAGGCAGTAACCAGTATCTTGTCCGGCTCATTCTCGCGGTATATCTTAACGGCATAGTTACCCGATACCTTCAGCTTCACGTCATCATTAGGGATTCGTAAGTTAAAATTGGTATAATGCTGAGTGGTAGCAATCGAATTGGCAAAGTCGTCAATCGTCATTCCCTGAAATCCGTCGAGATATTCGATGGGAGTAAACTCGGACTTTTTCCAATCAGCGTCACAATGCTCAATTATATAGGCAAACCTGTTTGAGCTTGATTCCAACGCATCGAAATTAATTTCAATCTGCTTCCCTCCATTCAGCTCAATAATGGGATCAGACAATATTTCCGTACCTCTCACCTGCAGTGTTTTTATCAAATCACTGTTAACACCTGTCTTATAGGCTTCCTGGGCATCTACAGAATGCCAAATTACCATGCCCGCCAATAAAAGCCGGAACCTGTATACTTGCTTTAAACATGAATGTCCACTCATAATATGGAATTTTTTCTTTATTATTTTCTTTAACATACTCTATTAAAAAAAATAATGCTTATTTTTGCGCTAAATTACGTAAAAACAATTTTAGTTGTATCATGGCAAATGTGATTAAGATAAAAAAAGGTTTGGATATACATCTGAAAGGTAGTGCCTCCAATGTGCCGTTGAAAGGTAATGCAAGCGAGACTTACGCCATCCTTCCCGAAAGTTATAATGGCATATCCCCAAAGGTAATTGCGAAAGTTGGGGATAAAGTTAAAGCGGGTTCAGTATTACTGGTTGATAAGAATCATCCGGAGATTAAATTCGTGTCGCCTGTAAGCGGTGAGGTAATAGCTGTCAATCGCGGAGAGAAACGCAAGCTTCTCAGTGTTGTAGTGAAACCCGACGCGACAATAGAGTATGAAGCCTTTGGTAAAAAGAACGTGGCTAATCTACAGCCGGAACAAATTAAAGAGGCTCTGCTTGAAGCAGGTGTATGGCCTTTTATCAAACAACGTCCGTATGATATAGTGGCTACACCTACCGACACTCCCCGAGACATTTTTGTATCCACTCATTACACCGCTCCTCTTGCTCCCGATTTCGAGTACATTTTGAAAGATCAGGAAGCAGATTTCCAAACAGGTTTAAACGCCCTTTCCAAACTAACCCCCGGAAAGGTATATGTAGGTGTAAAGAAAAACTCAACCCTTAAACCATCAGGCGTAGAAGTTGTAGAGGTGGAAGGTCCGCATCCCGCCGGTAATATTAGCGTGTTAATCAACAAGCTAAAACCATTAAACAAAGGCGAGATAGTTTGGACGGTCAATCCCGATGACGTTATTCTGATAGGTCGCATATTAAACAAAGGTATAGCAGACTTCACTCGATTAGTAGTACTCACCGGCCCCGAAACAACGGAAAGAGGATATATCCGGACGATTGCCGGCTGTACCATCAAGAGCCTTGTAGAAGGAAAACTACTCGAGGGCAAAGAACACTTGCGCATCATCAGCGGAAACGTATTGAGCGGAAAGAAAGTTTCTAAAGACGACTACTTATATGCATACGACAATCAGATAACCGTGATACCCGAAGGCGACGAAACATTTGAGTTCTTCGGCTGGGCTACCCCCGGCTTAGGCAAGTTTAGTGTAAGCCATACCTTCCTGACTTGGTTGATTGGAAAGCACAAAGAATATGTAATAGACGCCCGTATCCGTGGCGGAAAGCGTGCCATGATCATGTCTCACGAATACGACAAAGTATTCCCGTTTGATATTTATCCTGAGTACTTGCTAAAAGCCATTATATCTTTTGACATAGACAAGATGGAGAATCTGGGAATATATGAAATAGCACCCGAAGACTTTGCCCTCTGCGAATTTGTTGATACATCAAAACTTGAGATTCAGCAAATCGTTCGCAACGGCCTGAACTTATTATATAAGGAATTAAATTAATAACATATAAAACTTTAAATACATTGAAAGCGTTAAGGAAATACCTCGACAAGATTAAGCCCAATTTTGAGGAAGGGGGAAAACTGGCGATGTTCCGTTCTGTTTTTGAAGGATTCGAAACATTCTTGTTTGTATCAAGCGAGACCTCCAAATCAGGTGTTCATATCCACGACAGCATAGATGCAAAGCGTACAATGACGGCAGTTATCATAGCTTTGATACCGGCCGTGCTCTTCGGTATGTATAATACCGGTTATCAGCATTATTTGTCGATTGGCATCACCCCGGGTATATGGTCTACTTTTCTATACGGACTATTGGCTGTATTACCCATCATCATTGTTTCGTATGTAGTAGGATTAGGGATAGAATTTACCGTTGCCCAATGGAAACACGAAGAGATACAGGAAGGATTCCTGGTATCCGGTATCTTGATTCCATTGATTGTCCCGGTTGATACACCTTTATGGATGATTGCAGTAGCAACTGCTTTCGCAGTAATATTCGCCAAAGAAATATTCGGCGGAACAGGGTATAATATATTTAATGTAGCCCTCGTGACTCGTGCCTTTCTGTTCTTTGCTTATCCCGCCTCTATGTCGGGAGATAAAGTATTTGTCCGCACAGACAGTACATTCGGTTTTGGTGGAGGAACAGTTGTAGATGGCTTTTCAGGAGCTACTCCGCTCGGTCAGATCAACATTGCACCTGCAGAACAAATCGGTTCATTCCAACCTGTAGACGTATTAGGAAATCCCCTAAGCCTGTGGGATATGTTTATAGGCTTGATTCCCGGTTCTATCGGCGAAACGTCTACCCTGGCTATCCTGATTGGCGCAGTTATCTTGCTCTTTACGGGCGTAGCCAGTTGGAAAACAATGCTATCCGTATTTGTAGGAGGCGCCTTTATGGCCTGTATCTTTAACCTGATAGGGACTACCGTATATATGACGATTTCTCCATTGGAGAACATCATATTGGGCGGTTTTGCTTTTGGTGCTGTATTCATGGCGACCGACCCGGTTACATCGTGCCGTACGGAAACAGGAAAATATATATTTGGTTTCTTGGTTGGCGTAATGGCAATTCTGATTCGCGTATTGAATCCCGGATTCCCCGAAGGTATGATGCTTGCTATTCTGCTATTGAACACATTTGCTCCATTGATTGACTATTACGTTGTGGAAAGCAATATATCAAAGAGGTTAAAAAGAGCTATAAACAAGTAAGATTATGAATAGAGATAGTAATACATACACGATAATATATGCTTCCGTAATGGTAGTAGCCGTAGCTGTTTTATTGGCTTTTACTGCGCAATCACTCAGAGGATACCAGAAAGCGAACGAAGACAACGACAAGCGACAGCAAATCCTCCGCTCCATCCATGTGGATGTTAAAGCAAATGAAGCGGAAGCGAAATTCAATGAATTAATAGAAGATGCCTTTTTAGTTGACGATAACGGCAATAAAGTAGAAGGAGATGCCTTTGAAGCGAATGCAACCAAGACGTTTGCTGCCCATAAATACCCGGTTTTCGTGGCTAACATTGATGGACAAAAGAAATACGTTATGACGCTTCAGGGTGCCGGTTTCTGGGGTCCGCTTTGGGGATATATCTCTTTAAACAATGATTTTAACACTATTTACGGCGCCGATTTCAGTCATGAAGGAGAAACTCCGGGACTGGGAGCTGAAATCGCTACGAGCAGTTTCCGTAGCCGCTTCGATGGCAAACATATATTCCAAGGAGATAAGTTTACTTCAGTGGCTATCGTGAAAGTGGGAAAGAGTGTGGAAGGACAAGATTACGTGGATGGAATTTCCGGTGGTACAATCACCAGTAAAGCCGCCGATGTTATGATTTCCGGCTGCTTAAGTAAATATGTTGGTTTTTTAACTTCACAAAAAAAGTAAAAGATGGCACTATTATCAAGCAAAAATAGAGAATTAGTTATCGATCCGATAAGTAAGAAGAATCCGATTATTGTGCAGATGTTGGGGATTTGTTCTGCGCTTGCCGTTACCTCCAAATTAGAGCCGGCTATCGTAATGGGGCTTAGCGTAACATTGATTGTGGCATTTTCATGTGTCATAATCTCTCTCATACGCAATACTATACCAAACAGAATCCGTTTTATTGTTCAGTTGGTTGTGGTAGCAGCTTTAGTGACAATTGTAAGTGAAACGTTGAAAGCCTTCGCCTATGATGTGAACAAGCAACTTTCCGTATTCGTATCGCTCATATTGACAAACTGTATTCTGATGGGTCGCCTTGAAGCCTTTGCTTTAGCGAACGGACCTTGGGAATCATTCCTTGACGGTATCGGACACGGTCTGGGTTATGCCGTTATCCTTGTAATTATCGCATTCTTCCGTGAATTGTTAGGATCAGGAACCCTATTGGATATACAAATCATCCCCCAAGCTTTCTATGACTTCGGTTATGTAAACAACGGACTGATGATTCTTCCGCCCATGGCTTTGATTGTCGTTGGCGTTATTATCTGGGTGCATCGTGCTAAAAATAAGGAACTCCAGGAGAACAACTAAAGTTCTTGGGATAATAAATTGAATAGTAACATATAAATAAAATAGATACAATGATTTTATTAATGTCAGGCAACTCATTAACCCTTATATCGGGAGCAGTTGTATTCTTGGTAATTACACTTATTCTGGTCGGTGTATTATTATATGCTAAAGCCAAATTAATACCATCAGGTAGCGTGGATATGCTGGTCAACGGGGAAAAGGATTTTAAAGTTCCAATGGGTGGCACAGTACTTTCCACCTTGCAAAGCGAAGGCATATTCTTGTCTTCTGCCTGTGGCGGAAGCGGAAGTTGCGGTCAATGCCGCTGCCAGATACCTGAAGGCGGTGGCACCATCCTGCCTACCGAAGTAGGTTTTTTCACCCGCAAGCAAATAAAAGATAATTGGCGTCTGGGATGTCAAACAAAAGTCAAAGAAGATATCAAAATCGTTGTCCCTGAATCGGTTTTCGGAGTGAAAGAATGGGAATGTACCGTCGTTTCCAATCACAACGTAGCTTCATTCATCAAAGAATTTACAGTAAAATTACCTGAAGGAGAGGTTATGAACTTCCAGCCGGGAAGTTATTCCCAAATCCGTATCCCTAAATTCGATATGAGATACCAGGATATTGATGTGGACGACCGCTTTAAGAATGAGTGGGACAAGTTCAAAATGTGGGACTTAGGCTGTAAGAACGATGAAGACACCATTCGTGCTTATTCTATGGCAAACTATCCGGCTGAAGGTAATATTATCACACTGAACGTTCGTATAGCTACACCGCCCTTTGACCGCACTACAGGCAGTTGGAAGGCTGGGGTGAAACCGGGTATCGCTTCTTCATATATTTTTGATCTGAAGCCTGGAGATAAGGTAAAAATGTCTGGTCCTTATGGAGACTTCCATATACTGAATACCAAAAGGGAAATGCTTTACATAGGTGGTGGAGCCGGTATGGCGCCCCTTCGCGCTCAGTTGTTGCATTTGTTTAAGACATTGAAAACCAAAGATCGTAAGATTTCCTATTGGTATGGTGCTCGCTCGAAAAGCGAGATATTTTACGAAGAAGATTTCCGTGCGATTGAGAAAGATTTCCCGAACTTCAAGTTCAATATTGCGCTATCCGAACCACGTCCTGAAGACAATTGGACAGGTTACGTTGGCTTCATCCATCAGGTAATACATGACAATTACCTGAAAGACCATGATGGTCCGGAAGATATTGAATACTACATGTGCGGTCCAGGCCCAATGGCTAACTCTGTCAAGAAAATGTTAGACAACTTGGGAGTACCTCCCGAAATGCTGATGTTCGACGATTTTGGGGCTTAAAAACGGCTCCCGTCCGATAAAAAATAGCTCCTGTCCGAAATAGAATCAGACAGGAGCCATTTTTTTGTAAAAGGTGTATTTTTTTAATAATATCTTCAAATAAAATGCAGCGTTTAGCGTTTAATAATCATCTATAGTGTAGATGTCGAACTAAACTATTAGAATTATGAAGCCTTTGATATTATCCTTTTTTGCAGTTATCCTTTTTTACTCACTTTTTTTACAAGACAAAAAAGAAAAAAAATCAATAGTTCCATCAAGTGAAATTATCTTCTTTGATGAAACACAACAGATACAGCCTATAGACTCTGTACTTTTGATAAAAGAGTCTATAGCAGGCGCCCGGACACATACGTCCCAGGTACGTCCCATGCGAAATATGATTTTTATTCATTAAACACTAACCTTTGAATTTTGCTCATCTTTAAATCAATAAAATAAAAGCTATGTATCACAAACAATTTTACAACACGTACTCGACAACACTTGCTTTGGCAATTGTATTCCTGGCGGGGTTAATTTCATGTACTCATAAAGAGCTTATTGAAAGTGATTCAATTCGCTTCAACCAGTTAGGATTCTATCCTTCGGAAGAGAAGGTAGCTGTTGTTTTTTCCGATAGCATCGGGAAAGAACCATTTTCTATCCGTAACCTCGAAACAAATAAGATTGTCTTTAAGGGCAAACTGTCTGAACCCCGCACATCTTCTTTCTCCGACAAGAAAACGACTGTTCTAACGTTTACCGACGTCACAACACCGGGGAAATATCAAATTGAAATACCAGCAATCGGTAAATCTCATCCATTTGCTATCAAAGATAATCTATTGAAGGATATTGCATTAGCCGGATTAAAAGGCTTTTATTATCAGCGAGCCTCTACCCCGATTGAGGAAAAATATGCAGGTAAATGGAACCGGCCGGCCGGACATCCTGACGACAAAGTGCTTATCCATGCCTCCGCTGTATCTCCAGGACGACCTGAAAATAAGATCATCTCTTCGCCCAAAGGATGGTATGATGCAGGCGATTACAATAAATATGTAGTAAACTCCGGTTTTACGGTTGGTGTGCTGCTTGCCTTGTATGAAGATTTCGCTATCTATACCTACCGGCAAAATGCAAACATCCCTGAAAGCGGAAATGGAACCCCTGATTTATTAAACGAAACATATTGGAACATCGACTGGATGCTTTCCATGCAAGACCCTTATGACGGAGGTGTCTACCACAAATTGACCGAACCACAGTTCGAAAGTTTTATCAAACCTATTGATTGCAAAAAGCCACGTTATGTAATTACCAAGACGGTGACCGCAGCCTTAGACTTCGCAGCATCCCTTGCTCAAGCATCCCGTATCTATTCCGATTACGAAACAGACTACCCGGGCGCTTCTGAAAAAATGCTGGCTGCTTCCCGGCGTGCTTTCGACTGGGCATTGAAAAATCCTACAGCACTTTACAGTCAAGAACAGATGAACGAGAAGTTTGATCCAGATGTAACCACCGGAGCGTATGGTGACAGAACGGCTGACGATGAGTTTTTCTGGGCAGCCGTAGAATTATACATCTCAACTCAAGATGAGAAATATCTTAAAGTAGCCGAACAGTATGCACCGGATAAATATGTACTTCCAACATGGAGTCGGGTGAGTGGTTTAGGCGAATGGACCCTGATCCGTTATGCCGCTTCTTTAGACGAAAAATCAGAAGCATTGGGCGCAAAAGCAAAACAGCTTCTTTTAGCGTATGCGGATAGTGCTTCACAAAAAGTTGAAACATCTCCCTATCTGGCGCCTTACGGACGCGATGCCAAAGACTTCTTCTGGGGATGTAATTCCGACGGTGCCAGCAACCAAGGTGCCACGTTCATTTATGCCTGGATGATTACCGGAAATAAGAGCTATCTCACCAATGCCCTCCGCAATATGGATTATGTTCTGGGCAGAAATGCTACAGGTTTTTGCTATGTCACCGGACAAGGATATAAAAGCACGATGAACCCACATCACAGGCTTTCGGCAAGTGATGAATTGGAGGATCCGATACCCGGTTTGCTGGCAGGAGGCCCAAATCCGGGGAAACAAGACAGATGCACATATCCCACCGATATACCCGACGAATGTTATTTGGATGAACAAGCTTCTTACGCAACCAATGAAATTGCGATTAATTGGCAAAGTTTGTTCGTCTATTTATCTACAGCACTTGATGCAGTCCTGTCTAATGAATAATAATTAGCCCAATTCATCGTAATCGGGAAGGGATTCCAAAAACGTATAGGTTTGGGTTTCGTAATCCATCCGGCAGCAGAAATGTTGGATTCCGTTGCTTACGGTCAGGTATCGAACCCTCAATACGGTGTTATAACGGCTTATTTGGTCGAATACAACCCTTTTAATCGATATCATGGGGGATTTATACTCTACAATCATTAAAGGGGCTAAAAAGGGGTTATACACGATTGTATCGCACCGTTTGGCCGTTGAATTCACTTGGAGGCTGATCTCGTTTCCCACTAAACTGGGAGGATATCCTTTTTCAGTTATCAAGTAATGCACAAAATGCTGGCGTACCCATTCTTCGGGGGTGAGAGCTACAAATTTACGGCGAAGCGGATCGTATATCATCCGCTTCCCGTTTTTTTCTGTTACTTTCACGCCAAACGAAGGTAAGTTCAGTAAAGGCAAATTCTCAATCATTTTTTTCTTATATTTGCAAACCGTCAACAAAGGTAATTATTTATGAAGACAAAAAAAGAAATCGTTGAAAACTGGTTGCCCCGTTATACAGAAAGGCAATTAAGTGAGTTTACAGAATACATCCTGCTTACGAATTTCACCAAATACGTAGAGCTGTTTGCCGAATATTTCAATGTAGAAATTAAAGGTTTGAAAGCATCTATGCCGAATGCCCTTTCCAATAAAATAATGATAATCAACTTCGGTATGGGAAGTGCCAATGCCGCTACCATTATGGACTTGCTGTCGGCTGTAAAACCAAAAGCCGTCTTGTTTCTCGGCAAGTGCGGAGGACTGAAGAAAGCCAACAAGGAAGGGGATTTTCTTCTGCCGATAGCTGCCATCCGGGGGGAAGGAACGTCTAATGAATACCTGCCCCCCGAAGTCCCGTCTTTGCCTGCTTTTTCTATGTTACGCGCCATTTCATCGGCGATAAGAGACAACGGACACGACTATTGGACGGGAACCGTCTATACCACAAATCGCCGAGTATGGGAGTACGACGACAGTTTTAAAGACTACCTCCGCAAAACACATGCTACTGGCATAGATATGGAAACAGCCACGCTGCTCACCACAGGCTTTGTCAACGAAATCCCAACAGGCGCCCTGTTGATGGTATCAGACAAACCGATGGAAGAAAGCGGTGTAAAAACAGAGGAAAGTGATAAATTAGTAACGCAAAAATTTGCAAAAGAGCATGTTTTATTAGGAATAGAATCACTCCAACAAATGATTGACGGAAAGAAAACCATTCGTCACATCCGCTTTAGTTGGTAATTACTTAACGACACAATCATGGCTAAAAAAGAACATACCTTTGAGGAAATATGCAAAGATATCAAAGCCCGGAAATTCGCTCCCGTCTATATGTTGATGGGGGAAGAGCCTTTCTTTATTGACCGGATAACCGATCTGCTGATTGAAACCGTTTTAACCGAATCGGAACGCGATTTCAACCAAATGATTATGTATGGTGCTGATACAGATGCTGCTATGATCTACAATGCCACCCGTCGTTTCCCGATGATGTCTGAATACCAACTTGTTGTAGTTCGTGAGGCACAGTTGGTACGTGATATAGAAGTTCTGGCTAATTATGTCAAGAATCCGTTGCAATCCACCATCTTAGTGGTAAATTACAAGTATAAAACCCTCGATGGGCGAAAAGCTTTGTCCGGTGCCTCCGATAAAAACGGCATTTTATTCGATTCAAAGAAGATACCAGACTATAAGATGCCTGCTTTTATCACGTCTCTTTTACAACAACGCACCACAGAAATAGATACCAAAGGCGCACAAATGCTTGCAGATTTCCTGGGAAACGACCTTAGCCGTCTCAGCAAGGAACTTGACAAACTGGCTCTTTTACTCCCGCAAACAGGCCCCAAACGCATCACTCCTGAACTTATAGAACAAAATATAGGTATCAGTAAAGACTATAATAACTTTGAGTTACTCAATGCAATAGCCACAAAACAGGTATTAAAAGCCAACCGTATCATTCAGTATTTTGAAAAGAATCCCAAAAATAACCCGATACAGATGACGCTCCCCGTATTATTCAACTATTTCTCCAATTTGCTCATCTGCTATTATTCAAACGATCGCTCAGAACCCGCTTTAATGAATACCCTCGGCCTTCGAAGCACATTCCAGCTAAGAGATTATCAAGCAGGATTAAAGAACTTCACCGCCATGAAAGTATTCAATCTTATCAGCGACATCCGAACCGCCGACGCCCGCACCAAAGGCGTAGAAAACAATTCCCTAACCGATGCCGATATCCTAAAAGAACTCCTCTACAAAATCCTCCACTGATATTTTAGCTTATTTCTCAACCCCAAAATCCCGGCGTTTTTTGCAATCAAACTTGAACTGAATCCCAAATATCGAAAAATAAAAGGGGTAATTTTATACCATTCGATTTTTTGATGTCAGAGAAACCTTTTATGTCTGGATAGGATGTAATTCGCAATTACATTATTCTCTCGGTGTATAGATATTATATACTTTAGAATAAGACAAAATGACAGCACAAAGTTAAACAATTACAATTGTACTTGTTTTCGTGTAGGAATGTATCTAAATATACTCAGAATAATACATAACAAATGTAACTTACATCCAAAATAGAGGAACAAGTGTACCATAAATACACATTACATGCGTACATCTCGAATGTAACAAATGTATCTATATTGAATTTTCTACTTATGCAATCTATATTGTATATTAAATTATATGTTACGTAAAACCAGTAGTATATATCATAATATTCGAGTTATACTTTAAAAACAGGGTAGGATAGGAGGGTACTTTTGTGAATTAACCTGTTTTAGCAACAAAAAATATTCGATATATAATTATATACCAATATTTAAACCAAGTAATATGAAGTAACGATTTATAGTATATCTACCATTGCTTTTCTTTGTTTGATAATTGTCGGACAGTTGTCAAACAAAGAAAAAGACGCAATATCTGCAAAAAGTTTATATAAGAGGTTCTTAAAAAAATGCTGCAAAAAAGACCTATTCACGTTTACTTGTAGCATAGAAAATCATGTTTTTAAACTATTGTATTATCCCCTACATTCTCTATCGCGGTTGCATTATAATTACAAGTCTACCCATAATTAACAAAAACGCATCTGTAAACATGCAAGTACAATTGTAGCTGAAATCAATTACGTGTAGTATTGTAATCATATACTCTACATACATTTGTAATTGTTATAAAAAAATACGCAGTTTATATTTGTGTATTTGGTTTATGTTTGTATATTTGCATGGTGAATAGACAAAATGACAGATGTACATTATAAACTAAGGAAAGATGGTACAGATGAAAGACCGTATTTTACAGATTATGCAACATGAAGGGCTAAGTCCTTCTAAGTTTGCAGAAGCGATCGGAATCAAAAGATCGGCTATGTCTCACTATATGACAGGGCGAAACGATCCGAGCGTAGATGTATTAATCAAGATTCATGAGAAATATCCTTATGTGAACCTCAAATGGCTATTGACCGGAAATGGTGAGATGGCAGAAGGAATTATACCCTCACCTGATAATTTGATTTTTGCTGACAACAGAACTCAAGCGACTATACCTGATTTATTCTCTTCAGCGACTGTAAACACACCCGTTTCTCAAACTCAAAATAATTTGCCTCTGAATACGCCCGTCGTTCCGCCCAAAGTGCAGCCTGTTTTTGAAAATCGTCCGGAAATTGGGGTTGAGAGGCTGCAAAATACTGCTAAACAAACAGTATCAGAGAAGGTTACCATGCAAAAAATCGTAACCAAACAAGTGAGTAAAATCATGCTTTTTTATTCAGACAGCACATTTGAGACTTTTACTCCTGAAAAAAGTAAGAAAGACTAATCCATCCATTAAGAAGATTAGCGCCGAATCATGTATCTTTGCATAAAATTTGTACGATGGGATATATGAAGAAGTACATGCTTGATATGAAGGTGACCGAAAACATCACCTTCCAAAATAATTACTGTCTGCTGAAACTAACATCAGACCAAATGCTTCCGGAAATGCTTCCCGGACAGTTTGTACAAGTTCGGGTGGATAATAGTTCCGAAACTTTCCTTCGCCGACCCATATCAATCAATTACGTAGACCGTGAAAGAAATGAACTATGGTTGCTCATCCAAAAGGTTGGAGATGGTACGCGAACGATGGCTAAATGCAAACCGAGTGATGCCCTCAATTTGTTGTTGCCACTTGGAAAGAGTTTTACAATCCCATCAAAAACATCCGGCCAGCAAAAACTGCTGCTCGTAGGCGGAGGCGTAGGTACTGCTCCCATGCTGTATCTGGGTTCCTACCTGAAGACTGCCGGATTTGAACCCACTTTCCTGTTAGGTGCCAGAAAGATAGACGACTTACTGCAATTAGAAGATTTCCAGAAGTTTGGAATAGTATATACCACTACGGAAGACGGTTCGCATGGCGAAAAAGGATTTGTCACGCATCATTCCATCTTGACCGGTGATCGTTTCCAATATATATATGTATGTGGTCCGAAACCTATGATGATGGCGGTTGCAAAATTTGCAGCCTCCTCAGAAATACCATGCGAGGTATCTCTTGAAAACACAATGGCATGTGGTATAGGCGCTTGCCTATGTTGCGTAGAAGATACCCGAGACGGTAATAAATGTGTATGTACGGAAGGTCCTGTATTTAATATAGAAAAACTGAGATGGCTGAGTTAAAAGTAAACATAGGAAAACTGTCGTTGAAAAACCCTGTAACAACGGCGTCCGGCACATTTGGATATGGTACGGAATATGCTGATTTTATAGATATTGAGCGATTGGGAGGTATATTCGTAAAAGGTACAACGATCGAACCTCGCGAAGGGAATGCTTATCCTCGGATGGCTGAAACACCGTCCGGAATGTTGAATGCAGTAGGTCTCCAAAACAAGGGGGCAGACTATTTTGTTCAATCTATTTACCCGGATATTAAGGATTTGGATACCAACATCATCGTAAACGTAAGCGGTTCATCCGTTGATACATACGTAGCATGTGCCGAGAAGATTGCTTCGCTGAAACATATCCCTGCTATTGAATTGAATATTTCGTGTCCAAATATAAAGAAAGGTGGGATGGCTTTTGGAGTAACTGCCTCGGGAGCCGCTGAAGTAGTCCGTGCTGTTCGGAAGGTGTATCCAAATGTACTGATAGTAAAACTCTCTCCCAATGTAACCGATATTACGGAAATAGCCAAAGCAGTTGAGGGAGAAGGCGCCGATTCCGTTTCGCTCATCAACACGCTGCTGGGTATGGCTGTCGATGTGAAAAAACGTAAACCTGTCTTGTCAACTATTACGGGTGGTCTGTCAGGCCCTTGTGTAAAACCGATCGCCCTCCGCATGGTTTGGCAAACATACAAGGCGGTGAAGATACCCATCATTGGTTTGGGGGGCATCTCCAACTGGCAGGATGCCGTAGAATTTTTGTTGGCAGGAGCCACTGCCATACAGGTAGGAACATACAATTTTATAGACCCTACCGTTTCCCTGAAAATCATTGACGGAATAGATAAATATTGCGATGAATTCGGCTTTAAGACCGTTTCCGAGCTAACCGGAACATTAGAGGTATAACCCCTAAAACGATTAAATCGTTATTTTCAGAACTGCAGGACAGTGGTCTGAATGGATGGCATCGTTGAGAATACAGGCGTCGCTGATTCTCGATTTCATCGGTTCGCTTACCATACAGTAATCGATGCGCCATCCCTTGTTATTCACCCTCGCATTGAAGCGATAACTCCACCAAGTGTACTGCTTTTTATCCGGATGCATATATCGGAAGGTATCAATAAAGCCTGCCGAAAGAAAGCGTGTCATCCACTCTCGCTCTTCAGGGAGAAAGCCACTGTTCTTGGCATTTCGCACAGGATCGTGAATATCTATCGGCTCATGGCAGATATTGTAGTCGCCACAAAGGATAAGATTAGGGCGTGTTTTTTGCAACTCCACCACATAGCGTTGGAAATCTTCGAGCCATTCCATCTTGAATTCTTGCCTTTCGTCGCCACTTGTACCCGAAGGATGATAAACGCTCACGATAGACAAATCACCAAAATCAGTACGCAAGAAGCGGCCTTCGTTATCATACTTTTCGATACCCATACCTATTTCTACATGGTCGGGCTTCTTTTTCGTCAGAATGGCCACACCACTGTATCCCTTCTTTTGCGCACTAAAAAGATAGGCGTTATATCCTAATTCAGAGAATATTGTAGCCGGAAACTGATCCGGTTGAAGCTTTGTTTCCTGAATGCACAACACATCCGGCTGCTCATGCTCGATCCACTCCGGCAGCCCTTTTGTAACAGCAGACCTCAGTCCGTTTACATTATATGTAATAATTTTTAATTCCATTTGATTCAATCAATTAGTCTTCTTAGACAATAAAATCCACACAAGCCCTGTCAGCTTTGACAGGAGCGATAATGTTTTTACTTACTGCAACATGATTGGGATGATTAGCATACGCTTCTACATCCTCCAACGTATCAAGATCGGCGGTAAGAATCAAATCCCAAGTTTCCGAAGGATTGATATTGAAATCGACCCTGATGGAACGGAGAAACTCTATGCTATCTGTCAACGATTCTAAAGCAAGCTTAATCTCCTCCATTTTTGCCTGTTTTTCAGATTGATAAGCAAATTCTTTTAGCTTAAACATAACAATGTGTCTGACCATACTACTCTTATTTTTTGTGCAAAGATAAAAAAAGTGGCCTTATTTGTCGCATTGCTTTGAGTATAATCCTGTATATTTGTAGCAAAACGATTATTACTATGAATTACGGATTTATAAAAGTTGCGGCAGCATCACCTAAAGTAATTGTTGCAGATTGCTACCACAACATCCAGCAGATCGAAAAATTGATACGCGAAGCTTCGGGTAAAGGAGTACAGATGATAACATTTCCCGAATTATCTGTTACAGCCTATACCTGCCTCGACCTCTTTGCCTCACAAATACTGCTACATAGCGCTGTAGATGCGTTATTGAAACTGGTTAGCAATACGGCCGACCTGGATGTATTTACTATTGTAGGCGTACCGCTCGTAACAGAAAATCGACTTATCAATGCAGCCGTTGTGTTTCAGAAAGGTGAAATCCTTGGCATAGTACCTAAATCATATCTCCCTAATTGTAAGGAATTTCAGGAACAACGCTGGTTCACTTCCGCCTTTGATTTGAGGGAAAAAACCATCAAAATAAAGGACAAAACCTATCCGCTATCAAGCCACCTCCTATTTACTTCCGGTGAAGTGGCCGCAGGTATCGAAATATGCGAAGATCTTTGGACACCTGTTCCTCCCAGTTCACTTCTGGCTATGGAAGGGGCTAATATCCTGTTTAATCTATCGGCAAGTAACGAATTGATTGGCAAACATCCTTATCGCTGCTCCTTGATTAAACAGCAATCCGCCCGTTGCATAGCGGGTTATGTGTATGCCATGGCAGGCTTTGGCGAATCAAGTACCGACCTGGTTTTTGCCGGTGGCGGTATCATTGCTGAAAACGGTTCAATCTTGAAAGAATCCGATCGCTTTACAATGGAAGACCAGTTGGTTATCAGCGAGATTGACATTCATAATTTACAGAATGACAGGCAAGTGAATCTTAGTTTCATGCGTGGAGCATCAAACTTTTTACAGGCAGAGACCTTGAAAGTACCCTTCACCCTCGCTACAAACCCACAAGCTGAACTGACTCGTTTTATAGATCCGCATCCCTTTGTACCCTCCGGCAATGCCTTAACAGAACATTGCGAGGAGATTTTCAACATACAAGTATCCGGATTAGCTAAGCGAATCGCTCATATTAAAGCCAGTACAGCCGTTATAGGCATCTCCGGAGGATTAGACTCCACACTTGCGCTACTGGTAACCACAATGACCTTTGACGCGCTTAAAATACCTCGCAGTCAGATACTCGGTATCACGATGCCGGGGTTTGGAACAACTACGCGTACCTATAACAATGCCGTCAACCTGATTCATTCGCTGGGAGTCACATTTCGCGAAATATCCATAGAGAAAGCTTGTTTGCAACATTTTGAAGATATTGGGCATGACCCCTCCATTCATGATGTTACCTATGAAAACAGTCAGGCACGCGAGCGAACACAAATTCTCATGGATATAGCCAACCAAGAAAACGGGTTGGTTATTGGAACAGGTGATCTATCGGAATTAGCCCTTGGCTGGGCAACATATAATGGTGACCACATGTCTATGTATGGAGTAAATACCAGTATACCAAAGACTTTGGTTCGCTATCTGGTAGAATGGGTTGCCTGCAATAAAGTTGACGAAGCCTCTAAAAAGACCTTGTTGGATATTGCCGATACCCCTATCAGCCCTGAATTGATTCCGGCAGACAAGGATGGTAATATTGCGCAAAAAACAGAAGACTTGGTAGGCCCTTATGAACTTCATGATTTCTTCCTTTACCACTTCCTCCGCTTTGGTTCAACTCCTGAAAAGATTGAGTATCTGGCTCAAATTGCTTTTAAGGGTCAATACGACGAGGAAACTATCAAAAAATGGCTACGCATCTTCCTCCGTCGTTTCTTCAGCCAGCAATTCAAACGAAGCTGCCTCCCCGACGGTCCCAAAGTAGGTTCCATCAGCCTCTCACCCCGCGGCGATTGGCGCATGCCCAGCGACGCCTCCTCCAGCATCTGGATAGATAAAATATAATATTCATATCATGAAACAATTAGCTATCATAGGATGCGGCAAAGTAGCCCATCTCCATGCAAAAGCCATCAGCGACTTGCCCGATGCAAACCTTGCCGCCGTTTGGAGCCGAACACCCGGTTCTGCCCAAAAGTTTGCTGAACGATATGGAGCCAAGCCATATGATGATATCAGTACAATGATTCGTGAAAACCATATTGACCTTGCAATCGTCTGCAATCTCCATTCATACCATAAAGATGTAGCCATACAAGCCGCACTTGCCGGAGCCAACGTGCTGGTTGAAAAGCCTCTTGCAACCACACTTGAGGACTGTGATGCTATTATAGACGCTTGCCACAAGGCAGGTGTACGCTTAGGGGTGGTAAGTCAACGTCGCTGGTATGCACCAGTACAACGTATCCGCAAAGCCATAGACGAAGGAAAGTTAGGTATTCCCTCGCTGGGAACGGTTATCATGCTGGGGTGGCGCGATAAAGCGTACTATGATTCCGACTCGTGGCGTGGTGCCTGGGATACGGACGGAGGTGGTGTATTGGCCAATCAAGCACCACACCAATTAGATATACTGCAATGGTTTATGGGAGAAATAGACGAAGTATATGGTTTGTGGCGCAATGTTAATCATCCGTATATAGAAGTGGAAGATACGGCTGTAGCTGTTGTTAAATTTAAAAACGGAGGAATCGGTAATATTGTCGTGAGCAATTCACAAAAGCCGGGTATCTTCTGTAAAGTGCATGTACATGGCTCCAATGGAGCTTCCGTAGGGGTACAGACAGATGGAGGCGCTATGTTCTTACCCGGCAAATCTGCTATTCTCGAACCTCCTGTAAATGACCTTTGGACCGTACCGGGAGAAGAGTCACTGCTTGCAGATTGGGTGCGCAAAGATTCAGAACTATTCGAACGCAACGATTCTTCCTCTTATTATTTTGGACTGCAAATACAAGATTTTCTCAAAGCGCTGGATGAAGATCGCGAACCATTGGTAAGTGGCGAAATGGGGCGCCGCACGGTAGAACTTTTTACAGCCATCTACCGCTCTCAGCACAATAATGCATCCATTAAATTCCCCCTAAAAGCGGAATAATCAATCGACTTTCCTGTCAAAAAATGGATTCTTGGAGGAAGCGCTTATGGGAATGGCGAAAACGGTTTTGCAATCGCCCAGTAGATGAAGTTGCTGGGCTGCAAGACCGGCACTGAACATCACACGTGTATCAACACGAAGGTCGGCGGCTGTGGCACATGCCGAGCCAAGCGCTATCCCCACATCCACAGAGTTTAATGCACAAGGAACAAAATCAGGCTTCTCGCCACAGGTTGGATAACCGCAATGGGCGCAGTTCAGGCCATGCGTCCGAGACGCTGTGCCTACCAGTAAGATAGCCTCCGCATGAAGGATATTTGTGGCATCTCGCAACATAAATTTCAGCCCCTTTTCTTCTCCCAGCTTCTGTAATTCATCTGATAAACGAGTGATATCATCATCCGTAACCAGAGCTATTTCAATAATATCCATCCCTTTCCCCTTAGGGGCTGTACGGGCTGCCGTCATCATCTGCAACCCAATCCGTAATACTTGCTCTTTACGAGCCACTCTTTCATTCCGTATCATAATGCTTCTTTTACTACTTTACAACGTTTGTATTAGGTAGCAAATATAATTATTTTCAATCATCTATTTGCAGATTGGTCATTTTATTAGTGGTTTTGAAGGGATATGGGGGGTATTCGTAAAGGCTGAAATGGGGTTCTGTTTTGCCTTCGCAGTAGTGCCAGATGGTGGCGTACTCGTCAGTGTTTTCGCCCATTTCTTTAAGCTGGTTTAGGTAGGCAGCTATGGATTTGTTTTCTACGATATAGACTTCGCCCATTTGATCGATGATGGGGCTGTGATGGCGGCTGCTGTCGTGTTCGAACTTCAGGATGCGTTGTCCGTTGGCTGTCAGCCCTACTGTTACGAAGGTCATGCTCTTACCTATGGCGGGGAGATTCAGCACATTGCGGTCGGTACCGGCAAAGAGGAGTTTGTTTTTCTCTAAGAAATGTATCAGGTACTTCCCTAACGGCCTTTTATTTTGAATGATGGACTGCAGCTCTTCACGCAATTTCACAGGCACTCTGCCGAATACTTTCTCTTCTCTTTCTTCCTGCAAAGATCGGCTGTTGGGCGTAAATACCGCATAATTCTCATGGAAACCCTTTACAGAGAAGGTATAATAACATACAACCCCAACCGAATTTAGCACCTGGCGAAGTTTGGCGGCATGGCCTCGGCGAGATGCTGAAACGGTAAAAACCAACTGGTTTGTAACCGTCCAACCGGCCGATTGAATTGCCTCAATGGCTCGTTGGGCATCAAGAGTTACCTCAAGCGGCGACTGAAAGTGAGTCTGCAAATAGAACTGGGAGATACCGATTGCTGAGGCCTTTTCCTTAAATTCTTTCAGAATAACAACCAATTCATCGGTGATCCGCATGGGCAGGTAAGCCAGTAGACGGCTTCCCAAACGTACTCTTTGCAACTCGGCGTACTTCTTGCCATCGGGACGGCTTTTGTTGGCTTTCATCTTTCGGAGAGCCATTTTATAAACAGCTTCAAGAATGTTTCTCAGGGTAGCGTTTTGACTCATCAAGGCATCTCCTCCGGTAATGAGTATGTCGCGCAACTGGGTGTCGTCTTCAAAGTATTGCATCAGGCGACGAAGCTTTTGCGCCCAGTTCTCTTTCGGCTTCAGGGCTTCAAAATCGAAATTCAGGCGTTGGCTCTGGAAGTCATACATACGCTGGCAGGAGGCACAAAGTCCCCCACAGGCACGTCCCATGGAGTCGGGTATCAGGATGGCTACTTCCGGATAACGGCGGTGGATGTTACGTCCTTCGGGGAGCAGCCATCCGGCAGCATTCGGTTTGCCATTCAACACTACGTCTTCTTTTTCCCAAGCTTTTATATCGCCGTAAGTATCCACCAACTCATCCGAATAAAGAATGTATGAGCGGATAGTTGTATCATTATACTCCATGGTTCCAGTATTCAGAAGCGACAGATAATAAGGGGTTACGAAAAAGGGCATTTGTTTCTTTCTGGCTCTGGTCAGCAAGTGCATCGTATCATCTGAAAGGGAATTACCCAGAAAGGCGTTTAGCTCCATCGGGCTTTTTACAGCCATGGCCAAATGGAAACGGCTGGTATTCCACCATTCTCTTACTTTGGCCAACTTTTCTTCCTGCGTCATTTCTTCCGTAAAGTAATACTGGGAAGAATGTGAATGGCGATCTATCTTACGAATCAACAGATTGATAATGCGATCTTTATTAGCTTCACGTATGGCTATTACCTCCTTTTCGAGGCCTGTTGGCCAATGGCTCATCTGCCGTTTCAACAGATGATAGTTCGGGGTTATTTCTTTGGGATGCTCCAGCAAATCAAACTGGTGATACAGGTCCATGAACAAATCCACAGGCATGTCTTCCCGGAGGTTATTATTCAGGAACTCCCATAAATAAGTTATTGTTAAGATTTGAATACGCTCCTCGGTGGACAGCTCATCAACAAACGTATTGTCATACTTTATCAAGCGCAATAAACGTTTGATCTGCACATTTCGAATATTTTCTCCCATTTGTGAGGGTTCCAGCTTCGAGGAAACCCAAAAGCGCAAAGATTCTTTGAAAATATCCACTGTGACACTATCCTGTGCAAGCGTCACTAACTGAGGTAAATCCCTTACAAACCTTTTCCTTAATCGAGACAAATCAGAAACATAATTTTCTATTTTAATCATAGTATTAGCAATTTAAAATGTTATACCCAAAAACTTAGGTAACAAATATAAGAAAAAAACCTGAAATTCCAAATTTCCCTGTTTTTAAGCGGACACAGATGACGCAGATTTATAAGATATGCGTAATTTTTTTAGAAGCAACGGATGTAGCCTAAGGAGTAGGTGTCGTAGAGGCAGTCTTTCATGCCGTGGGCGTAGCGAAAAGATATGATGTTGTTTTTGAACTCGAATTGGGCGCTATTACGTAATTGCAGGGGATTGTCGCCATTGTGGTCGTAGCCGTTGAAGCCGGAAAGATTTGACGAAAGGGTTACTTTATCCAGAATGCCTGTAAAACCGACTCCATACAATATAGCATCGTTTTGTCGATGTACTATGTCGTTCGTCATCCAGCAATAGAAACCTGCCATGGCTTGCATACGTAAACTATATGCTCCGTCATAGCTTTTAGCCAGATCCTTGCCCACTGTAGCATCCATCCAATAAGTTGCGGCATCGGTAAAACGAGCATCGACTAAACGTCCTCCGCTGGCTGTTTTCAGGTTCAGGCTAATCATGGCGTCAAACCATTTCTCACTCTCAAGTACTTGATAAAAGGCGTTTATTACCACATCCCCGTTATATCTTTCATTCGATGGGCATTCTGTCAAACTTGCATGACGTTCTACCCGAGTTGCCTCTGTGAGTTTATATTTCTCTAACACGATGAAGGAAACTTCTAATCCGGCACGTCCTCTAACAAAAGGTAAAAGGGCGCGAAGATATAGATCAGTTGTTACGTCTCCCGTATAATAATGGTATTCTCCGCGTGCTTCTATCTCGTAGTGTGTGGAGACTTTCCCTGAACGCAGTTCCGGCATGGGAAATGCCGATGGCCCAAAATAGCGGGGTGAATAGACTAAATCCTTCATTTGTTCTCGCCACCAACTGCCGTCATCTTCTTCTTGTGCATTTAGTGAAGAAGTCCATAATACCATACTCAATGACAGAGCTATATAATGTAAATATTTCATTTTATAATACGCTTAATAAATTATGGCTGTAAAAGTATAAAATTCAATTCGATTTACTACTTTTGCCGAAACGAATATTAAACTACATAATCATGAAGTACTCAATAATTAGAAAAATGCTGCTATTGCTAAGTGTTGTATTAATAGCATGTTCCATGTCTGCCCGCAAGCCGATAAAGACGTTGATAATTACCGGACAAAACAATCACAATTGGCAAGTCAGTCACTTGGTACTCAGGGATATCCTTGAAAACTCAGGTCTGTTTACAGTTGATTTCGCTATATCTCCCGAAAAAGGGCAGGATATGTCTAACTTTATTATCAACTTCAAGCCCTATCAATTGGTAGTTTTAGATTATAACGGCGACGAATGGCCTCAATTAACCAAGACACGCTTTGAAGAATATGCCCAAAAAGGCGGAGGTATCATTGTTTATCACGCTGCAGACAATTCATTCCCCCATTGGGAAGAGTTCAATAAAATTTGTGCGCTGGGTGGATGGGAAGGACGTAATGAAAACGCCGGCCCGTATGCCTATTGGTCTGACGGCGAACTGACAAAAGACTTTTCACCAGGAATTGGCGGAGCGCACGGTAGTCAGCACGAGTACATCTTGATAGGTCGAGACGGAGAACATCCCATCGTAAATGGACTTCCCAACCGATGGGCACATGCTAAAGATGAGCTTTACGGACTTATGCGCGGACCAGCCAATATCGCTTCTTTGCTGTATACCTCTTTTTCCGACAAATCTGTGGGAGGTTCGGGGCGCGAAGAGCCGCTCATATTTACGGTTGATTACGGCAAAACCCGCATTTTCCACACCATGCTTGGTCACTGTGGACCTACGTATCAAGATAATCCGGCCATGCAATGCACCGGCTTCCAGGTTACGCTGCTTCGCGGAGCAGAATGGGCAGCTACCGGCAAAGTAACCCAGAAGGTACCCAAAGACTTCCCTACCTCTTCCTTCATCACCTATCGTTTCGACTATAAAGAAGCGGTAGAATGACAGGAAACAACCTGATAATCATCAAAGGAGGCTCGTACAACGAGATAAAAAAGGCGCTGATCAAATGGCTTGATGTAAATCAAGAAGATATTCCGCACGACTTTCAATTCGAACTCTGCGAAAACAATAAAGGCGAGCGCATTATTTATGTCGACGACAGCCTCACTGATGATTCCTTCCTCGATTTTGTGAATACGCTGAAATACCTTTTCGATATCAAAGCGTTTACCCAAGATGGTCATTTGCCCGACACGGGCGCCTGTACACCCCCCGAAATCATCCATTTCATCGAAGGTGACACCCGCTACAAGCCCTATAATACCAAAACCATCCTCCTTCTCACCGCCCTCCTTATCATCCTCTATTTCCTCTACAACCGATTCATAAGGTAGCAAAGCAGCAAAAAAACATACGCAACACGAATCAGAACACCATTCATTCACATTACCATGCAGGTCATACAAGCCCCATGTTTTTTTGCCTTTGTACCAAAGCTACCCTAAAAACTCAGGGTTTTCTGCGCTGGAGGTACAATAGCCCTTTTTTTCGTCAGCATTTTTTTAAGAATCCCTTATATAAACTTTTTGCAGACATTGGGTCTTTTTCTTCGTTTGACAAGTGTCGAACACCTGTTTGACAGCAGTCAAATAGCTGTCTGATACTTGTCAAACAGGTGTTCGACAGCTGTCAAACGATGAAAAGATAATGGCTTCTTATAAAACTTATCAAGGTATCTGCCCAAAAAAATGCATGTATCTCAGAAAAACACTATTTTTGTACCATGTATCAGGAACATCGACCGGATATTCGATTGACACCATTTGTAGAAACTTATTGGACAGCTACTGAGTTTGGTGACGAGGGGGAAGTATTCAAAATCCTTCCGGATGGGTGTGTGGATATTCTATTTGCATTTGGCGACAGTTCTGCTGAGAACAGTATTCCCCATATTGTCGGGACAATGACTTATTTTATTGAAATAAAGTATGTTGATGATATTAATAGGTTCGGTATCCGATTTAAACCTGCAGGAATTACTGCATTCACCCACGTACCCATTTTTGAATTTACGAATCAGCAGATAGATATGACAGGTGTAGAAACTTTGTTCGACGAGGGTTTCTATGAGGTGTTACCTGAAAAGAAAACAATAACAGAAACAATCCATCATATAGATACTTATTTGCTGGGGAAACTTTCGTGCCTATATACACCTGAAAAACAAATTATTCATGCGATTGACTTGATTTATTTGGCAAAAGGGCAGTTATCCCTTGCCGATGTTGCTTCCCATGTGTGCTCAGGGCAGCGGCATTTCGAGCGGAAATTCAAATCATCAGTAGGTATTTCGCCCAAGACATTTGCTAAGATCGTGAAGTTCAAGCATACTTTGCATCACTTGCGAACCCATTCATCCGATAATCTATACGCAATTGCCATTGACTGTGGTTACTATGACCAGACCCACCTGATTAAGGATTTTAAAGCATTGACAGGTGATGTTCCTGGAAATTTCCGTTAGAAAGTCGATTTTTTACACTGCCTGATTGTTTTCGGCGATGTATCTTTGCCAAAAAATAAACAATCAACTCGTACGAAAAATGAAAACAAACAAACTCACACCGAACTTTGCAGTAGCAAACATTAAGCAAACAGTAGAATTCTACAAAAGCGTTTTAGGCTTCAACTTAATTGTGGCTGTTCCCGAGTCACAAGATGGAATCGAGCAGGTATTGTCAGACGATAAAGAATATGTCTATGCCTTGATTTCAAAAGATAATATCGAATTTATGATTCAACGCACAGACAGCTTCAAGAAAGACGTACCTTTGGCAGAGCAGGAAATCATAGGTGCAAGCGTTTCCTTTTATATGGAGATAGAAGGCATAACTGATTTCTACCAACAAATCCGAAGCAAAGAGGTAGTCTCAACAGAAATGAAAACAACCTGGTACGGAATGCGCGAATTTTACCTGAAAGACAACAACGGCTACATCCTTGGCTTTGCCGAAAAAGCAGAATAACCCCTCATCCGTAAAGTACCTTACCCTTCTCATCTATCAATGCAGCATATCTGTGCTGCATTTCTGCATTTAGGAATGAGGTTTCGATGAAGGACTTCCATTCAGGGATTACCTTTTCAAATTTATCAAAAATTGTCTGGGCTACTTTTTTGTCTAATCCTGATTTGGAAAAGGCTGATTCAAAATCACCTCGGTTTATTTTTCTTTTTTTTCCGTTCAGCGTCAAAGCCAATTCCTCTTTATCTTCCGGCATTACCAAGGCTGTTGAAAGCATGTCGTAGGCAGGGGTAAGGATGTGCTGGCCTCTTATAAGGCACGGGATGAAAATCCGTCTGCCCTTCCTGTAATTCCCGGTAACAATAGAGGCATTTACTCATGGCTTTCATCTTCTATGGGGATTACACTTACTGCGCCTATGCAATCTTTGCAACAGGTTAATAATAAAGACATGCGGTCTCGTTGGTTAATTTTCCAACTGTGTTCCACAATATTCAACAGCCAGCCTTCGGGTATCAGACCGTCGAAAAAAGGGAATAAGACCGTAGCCTGATATGCATCTGCTTTCAGAGGCATCGTCAGACTGACGGCTTCTGCTTGTGGATGCTGTAAATAAGTGGAGTCATAACGGAAAGCGAAGCCTGATTCATCTTCAGTTAGTATTCTCGCAAGCTGATCAAAGAGGTAAATCTTCGCTCGTTTCATACACCTAATTTACTTCTATCCATGGGGGTGGGGGACAATTCAGTACCGAAGAGGTTCAGCACTTGGTTTACCTTATCCATGCGGAGAGTCTGTTTTCCCTGCTCCAGTTCTCTGACGAAGCGAAGTCCCACGCCGGCCTTTTCCGAGAGGTCTATCTGCGTCAGTTGGTACTGTTTACGCATCTGCTTGACATATTTCGACAAAGATATATATTCCATTTTATACCCTTTTAGGTGCAAATATAAGCATAATATTCGAAAATATCCCCAATCAGGTATAAAAACAGTGTTTTCCTCTCTTTTTATACCCGAACGGATTAGTAAGCAAACCCGATAAGATGAAGGAGGCTATCGATACGCTTGTCGGGCAAGGAGTTTCCACTTGCCTTTCTGGCGTTGCCAAATGAGTACGTTGCCCAATTTCAGGTTTCCCGGTGTGCCGTTACTTAAGGTCTCAGCCGTGAATACATGTCTTACTACGGCAGTCTCGCCAACAACTTTAATCGTTTGATCACCAAGCTGTATGGATGAATAGATTAAAGGGTCTTTACTGACGATTTCGGCAATAAACTCATCCTTATTCTGCACTTTACCGCTTGAATGGCCGTAAACAAGTTCATCGGCGGCCACATCCTTCAAGATAGTTCCGTCGGCATTCTGAATCCCTTTCATCAGTTGAGTAACCGCTTGAGCAACTTCTTCTTCCTGAGAAGACTCCCTTTGCGATTTGGCACAACCACAAATTAAAAACAAAGCAAATACTGAGATTAATAGCTGTTTCATATTTATAAGTATTAATTTAATGTAAGCAAGCGACTTCAAAAATACTAAAAATTCGGTATTACCCAAAATCCCAGAAAATACGACCGTACAACAAGGGCTTCATATGTCCTAAAAGACACACGAAGCCCTTCTAAGTTGTGTTTGCGTCGGTTTTGTCCACGAACGGGACAGTCGGCAATCATCTCATCTGCCGAACATTTGTTTTGCCGAGGGCACAAATATCACATTGAGTTCCGGATCCGGCATATCCGGATCCAGAGGGAAAATGGGTCGGATGATATGCTTGTAAGGGATTTTTTGAAAATCCTGATCAACGCCTCCGCGGGTTTGAGCCATCACCCAGTCTGCTTTCATGTTGTACCACTGATTGACCAGATAGCCTTGTTTGACCATTACTATGTCCATCTTGGCGGGGTCTATTCCCGTACCCGTCAGATTGGGCGTGGGCGAAGAGGTTCCGACGACAACATAGATGCTTCCGGTTTTGATAATGGCTATATTGGAGCGCCGACCATAAGGTTGATTTGCGGGATTTTCGCCCGGCTGCGGGGCGGGGCTGACGTAGACTACCGTTCCCGACAACAAAATGGGCGGTTCGTATGAGTTGTCCGTCATTGCTCCGACGTAAGCTTCCGCATGGCCTCCAACACCGGCTTTTCGTGCTGCTTCGACCATCTCGCTGCCCGGTATGGAGCAGTAAAGCAGGCTTTTGCCATTGGGGGACCGAAGTTCCGGGCGTTTGAGTACCCGTGCCAGCGTCCAGGTTACTTCGCCTGAGCCGCCGCCACCGGGATTGTCTCCCATATCGCTGATGAAGAACGGTTTTTTATTGCTTGCCAAGGCCAAATCGAGGCATTTTTCGAGAGGGTATCCCGGCGCTTCGAGAGTGAACTGGCGACGAACATCCCAAAATTTCTGAGCGAGTTTTTTTGCGCCTGATTCTACCTGTTGCTTATCGTCTCCCACGACCATGACTACTCCCTGGTTGCGTCTGTCGTCTCCCCATACATAACCGATCCAGATGCCTGCATCCAGCACACCGGGCATCGCTTCCACTTCGGGCACCATGGCGTAGAGCGATTTGGCAGGTTCGGCACGGGTGCTCGACCACTCTCCGGAGAGCAGTACGGGTACTGCTACCCATGCCTTGTAGGCCGGTCGTCCTTTGCCTGAGTTGAGGCGGTCAAAGAGGTTGACCACACCACGCCGATGCGATTCGCGGCTGTCGTCGTGAGGGGCTTTGCGGAATGTAGTGATAATGTCCGAGTAGAGGGCTACACGCAGGGAAGTGTTGCCGTGGAGGTCCATGGTAGTGGTAACGAGGACGTCATTTCCGATAACCCCGCGGACTTTTTCCATAAATATGCCTTCGGGATCATCTACGCCTTCGACGCTGCATGCTCCATGATTGAAAAACCAGAAAGCATCGTAGGGTTTGTTTTTCTCGATTATTTCGAGTGCGTTCTTGACGAAGGTTTCATACGATTCGCGGGTAACAGGCCCACGACCGCCGCCACCTCCCATCAGGGAAGGGAGCCATACGGCAGACTTCCCCATGACGGAGTCGGGGCTAAGATAATCGGGCAAAGTAAGCGGTCGCCCTACCAGTTCTTGACGGTTGGGCATAAAAACGCTATTCTCAATCTGAATGCCGGCCACACCGATGCGATAGTGCTTTTGTTGGGCAGAAGCCTTGTTGCCAAATGATACTGTCGACAGGCAGAATAATAAAATAAATAGAAAGTTCTTCATAACCATAATTGAATTAATAATTAGTGTGCAATTTTAAGAAGGTGCAATATTAGGAATTATTATGAACAAATGCAAATATTCACAGCTATCCAACAGGGCAAACCTTAAGTTTGCAGAGAAAAATTAATCTGGGGAAAAATCTTTACTTTTGTTGTATGTGGAAAATCCTACGCAAATTGCCCCACTTCTCCGATTCAAATTGACCCACCAAAGTTAATTTTCAAGTTACGTAAAAGTTGTGATTTTTTTCAAGTATAGAAACAGGCTTATTTTGCTTTGTTTTTTTGTAGCTTTTTTGTGCGTTTTTTATCGTTAGTGATTGTTTGCATCGGCTAGCCGACGCAAACAATCACTAACGATAAATTCGACTAAAATTAGAGAAGAAGACCGGATAATCATTTTCATTTTTTTTAATTAATAAAGTTTATACATATTGATTCCCGCTTACCTGTTTTCTTTTTCTGAGTGATTCTCCAAAGAGTTCCACACGCAAGGATTGGTGAACAATTCTGTCCAATACGGCATCAGCAATCGTTTTCTCTCCAATCATGTCGTACCATCCTTTGACAGGTATTTGTGAAGTAATGATTGTAGACCGTTTTTCATGGCGGTCTTCAATGATATCCAACAGGGCACTCCTGCCTTGTGTGTCAAACGGCTGCAATCCAAAGTCATCGAGTATCAGCAATTCCTGCCGCTCTATCTTTTTCAAGTCTTGCAGTATAGTCCCTTTTCCTTTAGCAACCTTGAGTTGTCCCAAAAGCTTCGAGGTGGAGGCATACATTACCTTGTACCCGTTTTGACAGGCATGATAGCCCAGTGCTGTAGCCGGATAGCTTTTGCCTGTTCCGGTACTGCCGGTGATGAAAAGGTCTTTCTTGTCCCTGATAAAATCCAGGCTTGCCAAACGGTGTGTCCGGTTTTTGTCCAGTCCCCTCTCTATCGAGTAGTCCAGCCCTTCTATTGACGCCTGATAAGGGAAGTTGGCCTGCTTTATCAGGCGGGCAATGCTTGCATTCTGCCTGTTGTCCCATTCATTTCTTGTTCATAGAGCATATCCTCGCCATTTTTAAGTATCCTTTCAATGGTCAGGTAACTGTATTGGCTCAGGCTATCGGCCAACCGGCACGCATTGGTCAGCCGTTGCGTTCCAAACTGTTGGTGGAAATGCAAAATACCGCTACAGGCCTTATATGCCTTTTCGGGATAAGTATTGGAACCAAGAATGCAGTTGATGTACCCGGCCACGTCTTGATGTATATCCGGCGCCCTCTTTAAAAAATAATCGGGCGACCAGTCGGCCATGTACCGGTGGGAGGATGCCAAATGCTCCTTATTTGTAGAGTATTGATACTTCTCAAGCCCCCGGAGGTGGGTGGCGATACGCTCATGCCGATAAAATATCTCTACCTCCAGGGATGAGTAAAGCACTTTCACTTTCTTTCCGATATACTTGTAAGGGACACTGTAATAATGCTCGTCCCGGGCTATGCGGATGTATCCGGTTTTCATGACAGTAAGGATCAGTTGCCTCTTCAGTTCAAAACTCAGCGGATTCAGGGGTTGCAACATCTCCCATTCAATTTCATCAAATTGATCACGGCGGGAATAATCCTTTCTGTAAAGCGGTTTACTGTTATGACTTTCCAACGCTCCCCTGATGGCAATATTGAGCGTTTCAAGATCAAAAAACTCCCGGCCTGCCAGTTTGTCAAAAACACTCCTGTATATGAGCTTTACAGCTCCCTCCACCAAGGACTTGTCCTTCAGCTTATACACTCTGGCCGGAAGAACCGTTGTCCCGTAATGATCCGCAAAGACGAAAAAATCAGAATTGATAAGTGCTTCATACCTGCTGCCTTTGGTGACTGCCGCCTTCAGGTTGTCAGGGATAATTGCCAAAGGGACACCGCCAAAGTAACGCAATGCGTTTTCGCAGGCCTTGATGAAGTCTTCCTTCTTTTGGCTGGCTACGGCTTCAACGTATGTCAACCGGCTACACCCAAGTATAGCGACAAAGACTTCCACGGAAACAGTCGAACCATCCCGGGAAGTTATGCTCAGCCGCCTGCCTGTAAAATCAACATACATTTTATCTCCAGCCTTGTGATCCATGTGCATAACGGGATTCCCCTGATGCATATAAAGCCTGAGGTAGTCACAAAAGCGGGAACGCCAATAGCACTCAGGGTATTTATCCCTATACTCTTTGTAGAGTTCTT